>CAZYZA010000022.1:0-37917 GCA_964651415.1 uncultured Desulfovibrionaceae bacterium | reverse complement strand
TCGTGGCATGGCTAAAATTGGCCAGAAATTCGGGTCTAAGTGATAAACATGGGTTGAAAGGCAACAAGAACGCCATCGCCGAATCCATCGAAAACAACGTCCGCAGCAAGATCATGCAGGAGTACCTGAACAATCCCGCCTTCTACGACCGGATGTCGGCCCTGCTGGAAGAAATCATCGCGGCCCGCAAGGCCAGGGCCATTGAATACGAGGAGTATCTGCGGCGGATCGCCGAGCTGGTGCGGCTAGCCGCCACCGGGCACGGCGGCGCTGGGCCCAAGGCGCTCGACACTCCCGGCAAACAGGCGCTTTACGACAACCTGAGCGAGAACGAGGAGCTTGCCCTGCGTGTTCATTCCACTCTGCGGGAAACGTGCCCTGACGGCTGGCGCGGGGTGATGCCCTGGGAGCAGACCGTCAAAAGCGGGCTCTACGAGGTGCTGCAGGACAAAGATGAAGTGGAACGCATCTTTCAGGTCGTCTTCAATCAGAAGGAATATTGATGACCGAGCGTATTGAGTTGGGCGACATTACGGTCACCATAACCCGCAAGGATATCAAGAGCATCCACTTGAGCGTGAATCCGCCCGATGGCCAGGTGCGCATTGCCGCGCCGGAACGCATGAGCCCGGACACCGTCCGCGTCTTCGCCATTTCCAAGCTCGGCTGGATCAGGAAGCAGCAGCAGAAAATGCGGGACCAGGAGCGGGAAAGCCCGCGCGAATATCTGGAGCGGGAGAGTCATTACGTCTGGGGTCGGCGTCACCTTTTGACCATCCAAGAGGCAGAGGCCGCACCAGTGGTCCGACGCAGACCCGGCAAGCTCATTCTCCAGGTCCGTCCGGGTGCGGACGAGAAAACGCGCCAGGCCGTGCTGGACGATTTCTACCGCGAACTGATCAAACACGAAGCCCCGGCCATCATCTCCAAATGGGAGCCCGTGCTTGGGGTGACGGTGAAACGTCTCTTCGTACAGCACATGAAGACCAAATGGGGCAGCTGCAATCCAGCGACCCGGACCATCCGACTGAACACCGACTTGGCCAAGAAACCCCTTGAGTGCCTGGAATACATTGTCGTGCACGAGATGGCGCATTTGCTCGAACCGACGCACAACGCGAGTTTTATTGCGCTCATGGATCACGTCATGCCGCTATGGAAGCAGTACAGGGATCAGCTCAATCGGCTTCCGGTGCGACATGAGGAGTGGATGCACTAAAGTTCTACGAGATGCCCAACTTTTTGAACCAGACATTCATGCTCTCCAGACCACCCTTGATCTGGGTGTTATTCGGCAAGGTGCCGGCATAGGTGTAGCCCTGCCGGGCAAAAACGATGTTCATGCCCGTGGCGTGAGCCCGCGCGATGGTGTAGGCCACGCGTATCCTGGCTGCGGCCATCTCTTTTTCCATGTGCGCCAGCAGAATGCCGGCCAGCCCCTTTCCCCTGAGTCCATCCACTGTGGCGAAGTCCGTCATCTCCGCGTTTGCGGCCGAGCAGTCCATTTCGGCGGAGGCCAGGGCTGTCAACTTTCCCGCTTCATTGCGCACGCCGAAATAACGCACGTGCGAATCCATCGTCGAGCACAGATACTCCGGGTCGTGGATGGGAAAGGGATAGGTTTCGAAAACTTGGCGATAGAGGTCCGCCATGGCGGGGGCATCCCCGGACGTCAGGGTGTCGAGCCTCCATCCTGCGGGCAGACTCCGCTCGCTGCGCAGGGTGTGATTTTGCGCCGTGTTCAGCACCTTCTCCACCATCTCGGGGCTGCGGATGACAGCGCGTTCGCGCTTGGGATACTTGGCCATGAAACAACCGTCCTGGTCGCCGCTGAACATTCCCGGAACCCTGGCTTCGACCTTGAAGCCCTGGGCTTTGAACCATCCTTCGGCCTGCCCCGGCACCTTGGCGAAGAGCTTGGAGTATCCGTTGGTCGCGGCCAGCTGCTCCATGAGCCGGATGACAGGCGGCACATTCGGGGAAGTCAGCTTCATCAGATAAACCCGATCGCTGGAGGGCCCGTGCTGGAGCATCGCACCGGTCATGCGGATCATGCTGTCAGGCCGCATCGGTGCGCCTCCCCATGCGTTCGTTCTCCTCGGGCGTGAGGCTTAACGTGTCGTCCCAGTCCGCCAACAGACTCTCGATGCCGATGGCCTTTTCCTCGGCATCGGCCTCACGCAGTTGCAGATTGCAGGTCTTGCATTCGCGGTCGCAATATGTCGACTCGTAGTGGGTCGGCTCGTGATACGTGGTGATGACGCCTTCGTAGTTGCGCAGCACGACCTTGTTGGCGGTCCAGGAAATGATGTAATTGGGCATGAGCGGAATCTTGCCGCCCCCGCCCGGCGCGTCGACCACGTAGGTCGGGATGGAAAAGCCGCTGGTGTGGCCGCGCAGGCTCTCCAGGATCTCGATCCCCTTGCCGATGGGGGTCCGGAAGTGGCTAAGGCCCTCGGACAGGTCGCACTGGTACAGGTAATAAGGACGGACCCGATTGCGGACCAACTTATGGTTGAGAACCTTGATCAGCCGCGGGCAGTCGTTGACCCCGGCCAGGAGCACACTCTGATTTCCAAGGGGGATGCCCGCGTCGGCCAGTTTGGCCAGGGCCTGCCTGGACGAGGCGGTGATCTCCGCCGGATGGTTGAAATGGGTGTTAATCCAGAGGGGATGATGCTTTTTCAGCATCGCAACCAGCTCGTCGGTGATGCGGTACGGCAGAACCACCGGGGTTCGCGTGCCGATGCGCACCACTTCCACGTGCTCGATGCCGCCGATCTCGGTCAACAGCCAATCGAGCATCTCGTCCGCGAGCAGGAACGGATCGCCCCCGGACAGGAGCACGTCGCGCACCTGCGGGGTGCGCCGGATATATTCGATTCCCTGCCGCAACGACTCCCGGCTGGGAATGGAGTCGCGATCGCCGACCTTGCGCTTGCGGGTGCAGTGCCGACAATACATGGCGCAGGTGTTGCTGACATGCAGCAGGACGCGGTCCGGATAGCGGTGGGTCAGCCCGGGCACCGGGGAATCTTCGTCCTCATGCAGGGGGTCGCTCATGTCGTGCGCCTCGACGCGCAGTTCGTCGATGGACGGAAAGGCCTGCAGAAACACGGGATCGTTGCGATAGTCCTTGGCGTCGATAAGGGACAGGTAATACGGGGTGATGGCCAAGGGAAACTTTTCCGTGGTGTTCTGCAGTGCCCTGCGCTCCTTTTCGGCAAAGCGGATCCCGAGCAGAAGTTCCACCCCTTCGATGCTTCTGACGCTGTTGCGGACGTGCCACTTCCAGTCCGTCCAGTTGGACCGGGTGGCGTCCTTTGCTATTGTTTTGGCCAGACGGCGCTGATTTTCCGAGTATATGAGCATGCGTTCTCCTTTTCTGCGGCTTGTGCGGACCTGATCGCGGCCAGGCCTGATGAGGATTGTGAGCGTAGAACACTTCGAGGTCATCAGATCAAGGGCAGGCAAGGGGTGCATTTCGGGTATACCCGAATACCCGGACACGAAATCCTCCGGCTCCGGAATGACGCTTCGCCCAGCCCCGCGCTCCTCTCTTGAAGAGAATGACATTCTGATGCATCGTCCATCAGTCTATCCACAAGTTCCCGACAACAACCTGCGCCCAGCGCCAGTGCGCATGTATCGACAGCGCTGAGCGCAATAGGAGACAGCATGAACCATCCTTCCAGATCCACGGCAATCATGGCGACGACACTGTGGGCCCTGCTGATGCTCATTCTCGGCCCTCCGGCAGAGGCGAATGCGTCCGCGCCGCCCCGGGCGGAAAAAGCGTCGGCAGCTCCCATCAACAAGACATGGACGTACCAGAAGGACTCCGCCCATGGCCGCAACCCGCTGACCATCACCCTGCAGGTGACGGGCGCAGCAGCCGATGCCCCTTTCCTGCGGACAGTCACGGTCACGGATGCGGACGGAGCGACACTGTTCCGCGCGGAACATGACGACAGCGGCATTGATCAATTCTTCGGCGGCGACGGCGAGAGCTTCGGGTGCTCCGGATATCAAGAGTGCAAAAACAAATGGTACTTCGAGGAATTACCGCAGTTCGTGGAAAATTCTCTGGAGATCATTGACTATTCCGACAGAGACGTGGAAGCATGGGAACGTGACATCCTCGCGGATGTGGCCGGACACTATCTGCTGGACAAAGGGATGCCTGCGGACCGGCGTCAGCGGGTCCTGGAGGAAATGCAGTCCATGCTCTCCGGCCGATTCGACAATCTTTGCGTACCCGACGAACCGGGAGCAGGCAGCCCAAGCCTCATGTTTGTGCCGAGTATCAACAGTTTCGTTCCATATTTTCATCCCTGACCACGGCTTGGGGGCAATGTTTTTCGGATACCGCCCCCCGGCCGGCAGGATGAACCACAAAGGAGATCTTATGGGATTGCAGGAAATTTCGGCTCTTGCCGCTGCGCAGGCGGATGCCCAACAAACAATTTTTGTCGATGTGCGCACATCGGCGGAGTACGCCCGTAAACGCCCGGCGCGGCCGGCGGCTCTGGCCCCACTGACCGACCTGTCCCCCCGTGACTTTGCCATGCGTCACGGCGTGCTGCCGGATACCCCGCTCATTTTCATGTGCACCAGCGGCGGCCGGGCCCAAAAAGCGGCGCAGAAGTTCATGGACGCTGGATTCAGCAACGTGAAGGTGTTGCAAGGCGGTATCGAAGCCTGGGAGCGCGAAGGCCTGCCCGTCATCGGCGCAGCTCCTGCCGCCGACATTCAAGGCCCCATCTCCCTGGACAGGCAGGTGCGCATCGCCGCCGGCAGCCTGGTGCTGCTGTTCGGCCTGCTGGGATATTTCGTGACCCCCGGCTTTGTCTGGGGCGCGCTTTTTGTCGGCGCAGGCCTCGTCTACGCCGGCATCAGCAATACCTGCGGCATGGCCATGTTGCTGACGCAGGCGCCGTGGAACAAGACCGGCTGCGCCGGCGGCGTGTGCCCCATCGACGGCAAACCCAAAGGAAGCCCCGGCGCCAGCTGCCAATAGACGAAAAGGAGAAATGCCGTGCAAAAGCCGATAGTACGAGCTTTTTTTGACGAGGATACCGCTACGTGGTCGTATGTGATCTGGTCAGCGACAGATGCGCAAAAGCGTTGCGCCATCATCGACAGCGTGCTGAATTTTGACCTGCCGTCCTGCACCACCAGTACGCGGTCCGCAGACACCATCATCAAGTTTATCAACGAAAAACAACTGACTGTGGAATGGATTCTGGAAACGCATATCCATGCCGACCACCTGACCGCCGCCCATTATCTGCAAGAGAAGCTGGGAGGCAAAATCGCCATCAGCAAGCACATCCTGGCCATCATCGCCACCTGGGTTCCGATTTTTCAAATCGCCGACGACACCAGGCAGGATGGGTCCCAGTTCGACCACCTGTTCGACAACGACGAGCAATTCACCGTCGGCGACATGCCGGCGACCATCATCCATACCCCCGGCCATACTCCCGCCGACACAACCTACGTCATCGGCGACGCGATCTTTGTCGGCGACACGATCTTTCTGCCCGACGTGGGTTCGGGTCGGTGCGACTTCCCCGGCGGCAGCGCCGAGCATTCCTACGACTCCTCGCGTCGCCTTTTTGCCCTGCCGGACGAGTACCGCCTGTACGTCGGCCACGACTATCCGCCGGAGCACACGCGCGGTCCGCAGTGCATGACCACCATCGGCGAGCAGAAACAGCACAATGTGCGCCTGCACCTGGGCATCAGCAAGGAGGAATTTGTTCGGCAACGGCAACTCGACGACACGGGCAAGGCCGTGCCGCAACTGCTGCTACCGTCCATCCAGGCCAACCTGCGCAACGGGCAATTCGGCAAAGAGGTTGACGGGACGCAGTTCGTCAAACTTCCGGTCAACAAGTTTTAGCAGGTCGTTTTTTCAACGACCTGCGAGACGCCGGATCCAGAAAACACAGCTCATGACAGATACGGGGAAGCCAGCCTCCAGACCCGCTGCGCTTCCTCGCCCCTGTCACGCTTGATGCAACCCTGGGCATAGAGCCGGACCCGCTCCCGCAATGCGGTTTGCACCAATTCCCGCTGTTCCCGGGTCAGCGTCATGGTTTGCAGCAGGCTGATCATGGCGTAAATCCGGTACAGATCCAGACCGATGATCTTGCGCGAAAGCTGATCCGGATGGCCGCCGGTCTTGACCGTCAGCCTGTCCGGCAGCAGTCCGACCGGGTACCATGGCCAATCCCACGTCGACAGCAGAACCTGGACAGAACAATCACGCAAATATATTGGCTTGAATAGGAGGTTTCTCCATGCCCACAATCAGCATGTTTTACGGAATTCTTGTTGCAATCATGTTTGCGGATAACGACCGCCACAATCTTCCTCATATCCACGTCCGTTATTCCGGAAGCAAGGCCGCAATTTCCATTGAGGATGGTTCCGTACTCGCCGGATCCTTCCCGCCAAAACAACTCAAGCTGGTCCAGGCGTGGATAGAAATCCATAAAGACGAATTGATGGCTAACTGGGAATTGGCGATTGCCGGCGAGGAACTCTTCAAAATTGCGCCGCTGCAATGACTCCAGGAGAAGACAATGAAAGAACTTCTTGATGTCATCTCGGTCGAGGCCAAATCTAACAACGAACTGCATCTGCTTTTTGAAAACGGTGAACGCCGGATTTTCGACATGACACCGTTGCTCAACAGACAGCCGTTTACCAGACTGAAAGGTTCGCCCACGTTTTTTTTGGCCACGGTCGATTACGGGACAGTTGTCTGGCCGGGCAATATCGATATCGCCCCGGAAACCCTTTACGACCAGTCCCGGCGAGCATGACCTCCAACCGTTGAGGCTTACTTCTCGCCCTGCTCGCCAATGCCCTGCCAATTTGTTGCCAGATACGGGGAAGCCAGCCTCCAGACCCGCTGCGCTTCCTCGCCCCTGTCACGCTTGATGCAACCCTGGGCATAGAGCCGGACCCGCTCCCGCAATGCGGTTTGCACCAATTCCCGCTGTTCCCGGGTCAGCGTCATGGTTTGCAGCAGGCTGATCATGGCGTAAATCCGGTACAGATCCAGACCGATGATCTTGCGCGAAAGCTGATCCGGATGGCCGCCGGTCTTGACCGTCAGCCTGTCCGGCAGCAGTCCGACCGGGTACCTCACCCCGACCCGCAGCCACAAGGCGTAATCCTCACAGGCCGGCAGGGTTTCATCAAACGGCCCCAACTCATCCCACAAAGCCCGCGAAAACATGACGCAGGACGGACTGATCAGGCACAGCTCCAGAGAACGGTGCAAAAACCATCCGGCCATCTTGGCGTGCTTGCGGCCCGGATTGACCCGGACCCCGCCGCGAATCCAGATTTCATCGGTCTGGCTGATGTCCCAGCCGCCTTCGGCCATGAACCGGACCTGACGCTCCAGCTTGTCCGGCAACCAGTAATCGTCGGAATCGAGCAGGGCGATCAGCCCGCCCGAACTCCGGGCCACGCCCAGATTGCGGGCCGCGCTGACCCCTTTATTTTCCTGGTGCATTGCCGTAAGCCGGGGATCGTCGAATCCGGCCAGCACCCCGGCCGTGTTGTCGGTGGACCCGTCGTCGACAACGATCAGCTCAAAATCCCGCCACGTCTGCCCCAGAACGGATTCAACGGCCCGGCCCAGGACCCGCCCCCGGTTGCAGGTGGGAATAATCACGGAAACAAAAGTCATGCGCAGCATCCAGGTGGTCAATGTGCGGTGGTTCAACGCCACGGCCTGGTACGGAATGTACCTGAGCCGGCTTCTGCTCGAAGCCGGTCACGAAGTGCTGGTTCTGGGCCTGCCCGGCACTCTGTCCGCCCGCAAGGCCGAAGAATGGGGGCTGCCCCTCAAGGTCACGAACCTGAACACCGTCTCGCCCTGGGGCATAGTGGGCCTTTACCGGGAACTCAAGAAACTGGTGCGGGATTTTCGACCCGATGTCGTCAACTGCCACCGGGGCGAGAGTTTTGTTCTCTGGGGCCTGCTCAGAAAGGAACTCGGCGGCTTCAGGCTGATCCGCACCCGCGGCGACCAGCGCCTGCCCAAGGCCAACCTGATCAACCGCTGGCTGCACGGTTCGGCCTGCGACAGGGTCATCAGCACCAATTCTCTGATGACCGGACATTTTCAGGATGCGTTCGGCCTGCCCCCGTCCAGACTGCACCAGATCCTGGGCGGCGTGGATACAAACGTTTTTTTTCCGGACGCGGCCGCACGGGCCCGAATCCGGGCGGAATTGGGCTACAGCGAGGCGGATTTCGTCGTCGGTCTGCTGGGCCGCTTTGACCGGGTCAAGGGCCAGTTGGAGCTGATCCGGGCCGTGGCCCGCCTGCACAGGCAGGGTCTGACCCAGGTCCGCCTGCTGCTGCTGGGATTTGATTCGGCCACGGCCGAAAGCGAAGTGCGCGGCTGGATCGCGGAGCACGGTCTCGAACACGCCGCCATCATCACCGGCCGCCGTGCGGACATCCCGGCCTGTCTGAACGCTCTGGACCTGGGGGTTGTCGCGTCCCTGTGGTCCGAAACCATTGCCCGCGCGGCCCTGGAAATCATGGCCTGCCGTGTACCCCTGATCGGCACGCGGGTCGGAGTGTTGCCCGACCTGCTGGAGGACAAGGCCCTGGTCATGCCCGGCGACATCGACGCCCTGGCCGCCCTGATCCGAAAGACCGTGACCGACGAGACTCTATGTCCTGATCTGCGCCACGCCCAAAGCCGCGTCATGGCCGGCCTGTCCGGCCGGGAATTTCTGGCCCAAACCCTGAAGGTCTACCACGCATGATCCGCGTCGCTCTCATGCTCCCCAAACTTGGCCGCTACGGCGGGGCAGAACAGTTCGGCTACCGCCTGGCCGCCCATTTGGCCAACCATCCCAGCCGGGATTTCAACGTGAGCTACATCTGCGCCAAGCAGGACGGCCCGGCCCCGGACGAGGTCACGGTGCTGTCCGTGGGCCGCCCTCTGCCGGGCAAACTGGGCAAGACCCTGTGGTTTGCCCTGGCCGCCGAGGCCGTGCGCCGCAAAGGGCGGTTCGATGTCAGCCTGGGTCTGGGCAACACCCTCTGCCAGGACGTGCTCCGCCTGTCGGGCGGACCAACCGCCCTTTTCTGGGAACGTTCCCTGCGCGCCTACACTCCCGGCCTGCAGCGCGAATGCAAGCGGCTGAGCCGTATTCTGTCCCCCGGCAAACAACTGGCGCGGCTGATCGAATATTCCCAGGCAAGACGCACTCCCGTGCTGGCGGCCAACTCCCATTTTGTCCGCGACCTGACGATCCACGCCTTTCCCTGGCTAAGTCCGGATGATATTCCGGTTATTTACAACCAGCCGGACCTGACACGCTTCAAGCCGGCGGACAGCAAAGAGAAGCGCCATCAGCGCCAATGCTTCGGCCTGCCCGAAAACGCGGACCTGATCCTCACCGCCGGCACCAATTTCCGGCTCAAAGGCGTGCACGGGCTGGTCAGCGCCCTGGTTCTGCTGCCGCCTAGCTTTCACCTGGCCGTGGCCGGAGGACGAGGCAGTAACGAACTGTCACGGCTGGCCCTGGCCCAAGGCGTCGCGGACCGGGTCCATTTTCTCGGCCGGATCGACGACATGCCCGGCTTTTACGCCAGCGGCGATATCTTTGTCCTCAACACCTTCTACGACGCCTGCGCCAATGCCGTGCTGGAGGCCCTGGCCTGCTGTCTGCCGACGGTTTCCACCACCAGCAACGGCAGCTCGGCCTTTCTGCGCCCCGACGCCGTGCTGGACGACCCCGCCGATGTCCACGAACTGGCCCGGCTCATCACCACCTTCACTCACGGCCACACCACGGCCAGGCAAGATTTTCATCCGCCGCAAGGCCTTGAGCCTTACGCCGATCTCATCCGGAGTCTGGCATGACCGATCTCGCGACGTTCACTCCCCGGCGCATCCTGGTCTGCCAGCTGCGCCAGATCGGGGACGTGCTCCTGACCACCCCGTCCATCCGCCTGCTCAAGGAACGATTTCCTCTGGCAAGGCTAGACGTGTTCACTGAAAAAAAGTGCACACCCGTCCTGGAAAACAATCCTTACGTTGACCACGTCTGGGCCGTGGACAAACGAGAGCTGAAGACGTTTTTCCACGAGCTGCGTTTTTACGCCCGCATCGCCGCCGAAAATTACGATTTGGTCGTGGACTTCCAGCAGTTGCCGCGCTGCCGTTTCGTGACCCTCATGAGCAGGGCTGCGGTCCGCCTGTCCTATCCGCCGCCCTGGTACAACCGGCCCCTGTACACGCACACCGTGGCCTTGGGCGGCGGCTATTCGGGCAGACACCGTACAACCATGCTTGCCCCGCTGGGCATTGCCTGGGACGGCCAGTCCCCGCAACTCTTTCTGACCAAAGAAGAAACCCGGTGGGCCGGGGACTATCTGGCCGAACACGGTCTGGCCCCGGGATCTTTTCTCACCCTCGACCCGACCCACCGCCGCACGACCCGGCTCTGGCCCGCCCGCCATTACGGAGCCCTGACGGCCATGGTCCGCGACCAACGTCCGGATCTGCGATTTCTCATCCTGTACGGCCCCGGAGAAAAGGAGATGGCGGCAGATGTTGTCCGGCACTGTCCGGACCGGACGGCCTGCGTCCTGCCGGACAGCATCATCGGCCTGCGCCAGATGGCCGCGGTCCAGTCCCTGGCCAGGCTGCACCTGGGCAATTGCTCGGCCCCGCGCCATTTCGCCGTGGCCGTGGGCTGCCCGACCCTGACAATTCTCGGGGCGACCAGCGGCTCCTGGCGCTTTCCATCGGACAAACACGAAGACGTCAGCCTCGACATGGAATGCCGCCCCTGCAACCGGAACAGCTGCGCCCGAAAAGACCACGCCTGCCTGGAAAATCTGCAGCCCGAAGCCGTTTTGCAGCGTCTGCTGCCCATGCTGGCCTGAGGCAGGACGCATCACGGAGCAGGTTCTGTCGGCATGCCGTCACACGGGCAAAAGAATCTTTCATCCCGCAATAGTTTTTGCTACACGCAGGCAAACAACAGGAGGTTCCTTATGTCCAAGAAAATACTGATGCTGGTGGGTGATTACGTCGAAGACTACGAAGTCATGGTCCCGTTTCAGGCCCTGACCATGCTCGGGTACGCGGTGGAGGCGGTCTGCCCGGACAAGAAGGCCGGAGAATTCGTACGCACCTCCATTCACGACTTTGAGGGCGACCAGACCTACAGCGAAAAACGCGGTCACAACTTCACCCTGAACAAGGACTTCGCTGCCGTGAATACGGCGGACTACATCGGCCTGGTCGTTCCCGGCGGTCGTGCTCCGGAATACATCCGGCTCAATCCGCGCGTGCTGGAAATCGTGCGCGAGTTCGATGCGGCGGGCAAACCCATCGCCGCCATCTGCCACGGACCGCTGGTCCTGGTCACGGCCGGCGTCCTGAAGGGCAAAAGCTGCTCGGCCTACCCGGCCTGCGGACCGGACGTAACCTGCGCCGGCGGCACCTACGCCGACATCGCCCTGGACAAGGCCCATGTCGACGGCAATCTGGTCACGGCTCCGGCCTGGCCGGCCCATCCGGACTGGATCGCCAAATTCGCGGCCCTGCTCGGCGCGAAAATCACCATCTGATCTCCCACCCCGGAAGGAGCGGGTCAGGCTGCTCCTTCCCTTCCACATCCTCCCGGCCGTTATCATGGTATCTGGCGCAGATGGCCATGAACTCCTCACGATTCTGCAGCAGAATCTCCACCAGACACGGATCAAAATGCCGGCCGCTCTGCTCCAGAAAATAGGCGAAGACTTCTTCCCAGGACCAGGGCTGGTGATAAACCCGCTTGCTGGACAGGGCGTCAAAGACGTCGGCCACAGCCACGATACGACCATGGACATGGATCTCCTCGCCGGACAGCCCCTGGGGATACCCCTGGCCGTCCCAGCGCTCATGATGATTGAGAATGATGCCGGCCGCAGCCTGGATGATGGGGCTGGTTGACCGGGCCAGCATGTCGTGACCGCGCCGAACGTGGCTCTTGATGATTTCGTACTCTTCGTTCGTCAGGGGACCGGGTTTGTTCAGGATGGAGTCCGGGATGCCGATCTTGCCCAAGTCGTGAACCGTGGACGCCAGCTTGACGGTCTCGGCCTCTTCCTCGCCCAGCCCGTACTTCAGGGCCAACAGACGGGCAAACTCGGCCACGCGGCGGACATGCCGACCGGTTTCGGCCGACCGGCATTCCATGGTTTCGGCGATATGGAAAATAACCTCTTTCTGCGTGTCCTCGATGCCCTTGTTCAGGAACAGGTTGTCAAAGGCCAGGGATACATTGGTGAAGAAAAGCTCCAACAGGTCCCGGTCATTTTCGTCCAGATCCTTGTCCGCCTCAAAGTACAGGTAATTTTCCGAGCCGGTCTTGCTCCGGAAATACCAGGCGCACTTGCCGTTTTCGCAATAAAACCCGTGTGGTTGCTCCTTGGCCCGGTCCAGACTGAGGTGAACCGCGTCGCCGCTGACGGCGTTCATGGGCTTTTCGATGAATTCGCAGAAATCCCCGGTCGCGGCCAGCACCATGGGCTTGCCTTTGGCCCCTGAGGCGGCCAGGCCCGAGGCATGGGTATAAATGGCGTCCTTTTTCAGCTGCAAGATGGCGGTCAACTGGCTGAGCACTCCGCTGCCGAGCTTCTGCAGGGACTGACGCTCGAAAATGTCCGACGAGGCCTCGATGATGCGCTTCAAGCCCTGGCGGTTGTTTTCAATGGTCGTGATAAAGGAATAGCTGCGCAGGGCGGCGATGATCGTCACCAGCATCTTTTCCAGGGTCAGCTCGGTCTTTTCCTTGTAATCGTCGATGTCGTAATCAAGAATGACCTGCGCCGCCGGAGCCTTGCCGGGCTGGCCCGTGCGCAGGATGATCCGCACGGCCAGATTTTTCAGCTCCTCCCGGATATGCCGGACCAGCTTCAGCCCGCTGTCGTCGGTCTCCATGACCACGTCGAGCAGAATGACGGCCACATCCTGCTGTTCGGCCAGAATCTTCCGGGCCTCGCCCGCGCTGTAGGCATGCAGGAATCCAAAGGACCGGCCGCGATATTTCTGGCCGGACAGCATGTACGTGGTCACGTTGTGCACGTCCGCTTCGTCGTCCACGACCAGAATGGTCCAGGGAGTGTCCTCTGCCTTGATTCGCCCGGGCTCTTCTTCCATGAACAGGATTTCGTCGTTGTCGGTCATGAGTTCTCTCTGTTGAGGGGCATGCGGACCTGAAAGGTCGTGCCGTGACCGGGCGCGCTGCAGCAGGTCACGGTGCCGCCCAAGGTGCGGGTGACAATGTTGAAGACGATGTGCAGACCAAGACCCGTGGAACCCTGAGCCCTGGCCGTGGTGTAAAACGGCTCGAAAATTTTGCCCTGCGCCTCGGACGGGATGCCGCGACCGTCATCGGAATACGTCGTGCAGAGCGTGTTGCCCTCGACCGCGACCTGAATGCGAATCACCCCGGACTGACCCTCCTCAAAGGCGTGGGTCAGGGAATTGACGATGAAATTGGTCAGAATCTGGGAAAACGCGCCGGGATAACTTTCGATGACCAGATCCTCGTCGCACTCGACCTCGACCCGGTGGCTGGTCTTTTTCAGCTTGGGTCGCAGGCTGAGCAGGATTTCCCGGACGTAGCCGAGCACATTGAAACTGCGCCGCGTTTCCGAGACCTGGTCCGCCGCGACCATTTTGAAACTGCGGATCAGATCCGAGGCCCGGTGCAGGTTGAAAAGGCTCATTTCCACACCTTCGCGGGTCGATTCCAGGTAGCCGTTCAGATCCGACCGTTTCATTTCATTGCGTTCGAGCAATTCGCGGATGACCCGGTTCTTCTCGGCCATGGTCGAGGTGGCGGACAGGGCCACGCCGACCGGAGTGTTGATCTCGTGCGCAATGCCGGCCACCAGCTCACCCAGGGCGGCCAGCTTCTCGGACATGACCAGCTGCCCCTGGGCCTGCCGCAGGTTTTCCAAGGCCGTGGACAGTTCCTTGTTGGCCTTGGCCAATTCGGCGGTGCGTTCCGTGACCCTGTCCTCCAGGTCTTCGTTCAGGACGCAGATCTCTTCCTCGGCCCGGCGGCGTTCGTAGTCCTGCGCCTGCAGACCGGCGGCCATGCGGTCAAAGGCCGCCGCCAACTGGCCGATCTCTCCGGCATCACCGGCCAGTCCGGTGCGCGTGCTCAAATCCCCGGTTCCAAGCCGCCCGGCTGCAGTCATCAAGCGGTTCAATCGGCCGACAATGGTGATGCCGCCCACAAACCAGGCCAAAACCACAGCCAGAGCCGCCGCCAGAAGCATGAGCCCGAAATTGCGAGCCACGGCCCGTCTGGCCTCGGCCAGGGCCAGGTTCTCCGGCTGGCCGATGCGAATCATGAGATGCTGGAGCGGCGTTTCGGCAAAACGCAGCCGTTTGAAGCTGTACAGACGCCGCACGCCGTCCACCCCTTTTTCAAGGAATGTCCCTTCCTCGTGCGGACCGGACATACGTTCGATCATCTGCGGCAGATCCGGAACCCAGGTGTATTTTTCGGTTTCCGGAAACCGGGTCAGACGCATGCCCTCGGCGTCGGTCAGGGTGAAGACCGAGCCTTCGGGCAAATGGGCATCGGTAAAGACCCGCCCGAAATAATTCAGATCAAAGGATGCCACCAATACGCCGGTCAGCTCGCCGTCACCGTCCAGCACGGGCTGGGCGAACTCCATGACCACGTGTCCGGCTTCGGCCGCGGGATGGTAGACTCCCATGGCAAACCGCAGCTCCCGGCTGGCCAGCAGGAAGTACTCCTCCTGACTGATATCCCCGAAGGCGCCGGCCGGAGACACGGCCATGATGCGGCCAGCCGTATCGGTCAGGGCCAGGGCCGTGTAAGCCCCGTTGTGGGCCAGCATGTCTTCAAGCAGCAGTTGCGAGGCCAGAGGATCACGTTTGCGCACCTCCCCGGCCTTGGCCAGGGTCGCCAGCAGAAGCCGGGCATTGTCCACGACCCGTTCGTGATGGGCGGCCATGCTCTGAATCTGACGCAGCGCCGCGTCTTCGGCCCCGCGGATCATGGTGTTGCGCAGGGTGTGTCCGGATAAAAGCAGAATGCCGAGAGCCGGCAGCACCGCCGCCAGAACCAGCAGAACCAGACTGACGCGAATGGAGGCAAGACCCGGAAATCGCATGCACCCTCCTTAAAAAGGCAACGTGCTCAGGTGGTCGATGTTTTCCGGAAAGATAGCGGCCCAGGGCCGTGGGGGCAAGGAGTTCCCGCCTCTGTTGAGACGGGAACTTTGCAACAGACTGGAATTTCAGCGCTGGGAGGTCACCGAACGGGCGATGGAATAGCAGTAGTCTCCGATTTTCTCCAACCTGGCCAAGAGGTTGATAAAGGCCAGACCGCCCTCGATGCCGCACTTGCCGACCTTGAGCCGCTCGATGTGGGCGTCGCGCATGGTTTCGCGCATGGAGTCGATGGTGTGCTCCATGACTTCGGCCTGCTCCATGAGATTTCGCGGTTCCTTGATCAGGGCATTGCTGATCAGCTTCAGGAACTCATCAACCTTGGCGGCCAGAATGAACAGGTCGCCCATGGCTTTTTCGTTGAACTTCAAATCCTTGTCGACAATATCCTCGCACAGGAGACCCAAAGCCTCGACGGCGTCGCCGATGCGCTCCAGATTGTTGACCACGCGCATCTGCTCGGCGATGTCGTTGGACAGGGCCTCGTTGATTTCGCTCTGCATGGTCTTGGCCAGAAAGGTGGCGATGGCCTTGTGCATTTCGTTGATCTGATCTTCAAATCGTTGCCGTTGCCGGATGGTGCGATGATCACGTTTTTCCAGGCATTCCAAAGCATTGTGATAGGCAGCCTGCACCGTCAAGGACATCCGCTGCACTTCGCCCCGAACCTGGGCCAGGGCGGCCACGGGGTTGTCGTCGACCCGCTGGTCGAAAACAGGGACTCGCAGCAGGCTGTCGCATTCGGTTTTGTCCTGCGGCGAAAGCCAGATGGCGGCACGGATCAGAGCCGGTAAAAAGACCAGAAAGACAAGGGCGTTGGCAAAATTAAAGATGGTGTGTCCATTGGCCAGATAACGGGCAATGTGCGGATACTCCTCGCCCACGTGAGTGTCCCAGGGCTGGGCGTTCATCATGGTCTGCGTCACCCATTCGATGGCCTGCAGAAACCATGGAAACATCAACAGCATCAAACCCACACCGAGAACATTAAACATGGTGTGCGCCCGGGCCGCGCGATGGGCGTTGACATTGCACGACCCGATGGTCGCCAGCTCGGCCGTGATGGTCGTGCCGATATTCTCCCCCAGCACCAGGGCCATGGCGGCCGGAAACCCTATCAGCCCCTGAGTCGCCAGGGCCATGGTCAACCCGATGGTGGCCGAGGAAGACTGGACCAGAATGGTCAGCACAGCCCCGGTGACCACGCACAGCAGCATGCCCCCGGTGGTCGAGGCGTCGAATTTGGTGAAATAGGAAATAAACACCGGATCGGACCGGATGGGTTTCAAGCCATCACCCATGACGGTCATGCCGAAAAAGAGCAGACCAAAACCAAGTATGATCTCACCTATGTAGCGGTATTTCTTTTGTTTGGCGAAATATTTGAGCGGTACGCCCAGGGCAATGGCCGGCAAGGCCAGGTCCGTCAGTTTGAAGGCGATGAGCTGGGCCGTGACCGTGGTGCCGACATTGCACCCAAGAATCACGCCCACGGCCTGGGTCAGCGTCATCAGCCCGGCCGAGACAAAACTGATCAGCATGACCGTTGTCGCCGAAGACGACTGGACCATGGCCGTTATGGCCGCGCCCGTGGCAAACCCGACTACCCGGTTGTCGGACACGGCCTTGAGCACATTGCGGATACGGTTGCCGGCAGCCATCTGCAGGCCTTCGGTCATCAGCTTCATGCCCAGAATAAAAATACCCAGGCCGCCCAAAGTCTGGATCAAAATTGCAAGCATAGAATTTCCATGTGGTTGTTTGTGACAGTCGTATGACAAAGCCTCGAAATCCGCACCTCTTTAGAGGATCTTGATCATTACGAAAAGACTTTTTTACAGATCGGAAACAGAATGGCGACAATTCTGTGACAACTCTTTTCATCTTTAATTTCAAGATTTTGAACCAAAGAGCCTTCTCGCCGACATGGCCGCCGTCTTTTGACGGGAAATGCCTTAACCCGGTCCATCGGTTGCACAAATCCTTCCCGGCTGGCATGTGGGAAAAAACAGGAACCAACCTTTTTCACGGAGGACGCTGTGGCCAAGACAGACGCATTTGTGCTCTGGTTCGAAGAATTGGGAATAGAGGACATACCGCTGGTCGGAGGAAAAAACGCCAGCCTGGGCGAGATGTACCGCAACCTCACTCCCAGGGGAGTGAAAATTCCGGGCGGGTTCGCGGTCACGGCCCACGGCTACCGACATCTGCTCCAGGCCTCGGGCGCCATGGAACGGATCAGGGCCATCATGGACGGACTCGACACCCACGACATGGACAACCTGATGGAGCGCGGCAGCCGCATCCGCTCCCTGATCCGCGGCCTCGAATTTCCGGCCGACCTGCAGCAGGCCATTGTCGAAGCCTACCGCAAGCTGGAAGAGCTGTACGGCCCCAACACGGACGTGGCCGTGCGTTCGTCGGCCACGGCCGAAGACCTGCCCGACGCCAGCTTTGCCGGACAGCAGGAGACCTACCTCAATATCCGGGGGGCTGAAGAACTCATCGAGGCCTGCCACCGCTGCTTCGCCTCCCTCTTCACCAACCGGGCCATTTCCTACCGCCAGGACAAGGGGTTCGACCACTTCTCCATCGCCTTGTCCATCGGCGTGCAGAAGATGGTCCGGTCCGATCTCTCGGCCAGCGGCGTCATGTTTTCCATCGACACCGAGACCGGCTTCAAGGACGCGGTCTTCCTGACCGGAGCCTGGGGACTGGGCGAAAACGTGGTCCAGGGCGCGGTCAATCCGGACGAATGGTACATCTTCAAGCCGACCCTCAAACAGGGGTTCAAGCCGATCATCATGAAGCGGGTCGGCGGCAAGGCGATCAAGATGATCTACACCACCGACGCCAAGGTGCCGACCAAAAACGTGGCCGTGCCCGAAGAAGACCGACGCCGCCTGGTCCTGAACGACGAGGAGGTGGTGTCCCTGGCCCGCATGGCCTGCGTCATCGAAGAGTATTACAGCCTCATCCGCGGCCAGTTCACGCCCATGGACATCGAATGGGCCAAAGACGGCCAGACCGGGGAACTGTTCATTGTCCAGGCCCGGCCCGAAACCGTGCACTCCCTCAAAGATCAGGCCACGCTCAAGAAATACATCCTGCTGGAAAAAGGCGACGTCCTGGCCCAGGGGCAGTCCGTGGGCGAACTCATCGGTCAGGGTCCGGTTCAGGTCATCAAATCGGCGCAGATGATCCACACCTTCCGCCGGGGCGAGGTCCTGGTCACGGACATGACCGATCCGGACTGGGAACCGATCATGAAAATCGCTTCGGCCATCGTCACCAACCGGGGCGGCCGGACCTGCCACGCGGCCATTGTCAGCCGGGAACTGGGCATCCCGTGCATTGTCGGCACGGGCAACGCCACCACCCGCCTGACCCAGGGCGAGGAGGTCACGGTGGACTGCTCCGAAGGCTCCGTCGGCGCGGTCTACCGGGGGCTCTTGCCTTTTGAAATCCAGGAAACGGACCTGGGCGCACTGCCCAAGCCCCGAACCAAGATCATGATGAATCTGGCCAGTCCGGAGCAGGCCTTTGAAAAAAGCTTCATCCCCAACGAAGGCGTCGGACTGGCCCGGGAGGAATTCATCATCAATTCCTACATCAAGATCCATCCCCTGGCCCTACTCAACTATGAATCCCTGCCCGACGACATCCTGAGACGGGCCATCGCCGACATGACCTCCGGCTACGACGACAAGGCCAGGTACTTTGTCGACAAACTGGCCGAGGGCGTCGGCATGATCGCCGCCGCCTTTTACCCCAAGCAGGTCATCGTGCGTCTGTCGGACTTCAAGTCCAACGAGTACGCCAATCTGGTCGGCGGCAAGCTCTTTGAACCGGAAGAGGAAAACCCCATGATCGGTTGGCGCGGGGCGTCGCGCTACTACTCCGTGGATTACAAGGAAGCCTTTGGTCTGGAATGCCGGGCCATGAAAAAGATCCGCGATGAGATGGGCCTGACCAACGTCGAAATCATGATTCCCTTTCCACGCACCGTGACGGAAGCGAAAAAAGTCATCGAAACCATGGCCGAATTCGGTCTGCGGCAGGGAGAAAACGGACTGAAGATCATCGGCATGTGCGAGATCCCGTCCAATGTGATCATGGCCGAGGAGTTTCTGGAGGTCTTTGACGGGTTCTCCATCGGCACCAACGATCTGACCCAGCTGATCCTGGGCGTGGACAGGGATTCGGCCCTGGTCGCCCATGTCTATGACGAACGCGACCCGGCGGTGAAGAAGTTTGTCCGCCAGGTCATCGAAGTTGCTGTCCGCCAGGGCAAATACATCGGCATCTGCGGTCAGGCCCCGAGCGACTACCCGGAATTCGCGCAGTTCGTGGTCGAATGCGGCATCCAGTCCATGTCGCTCAACCCGGACACGGTCATCAAGACCACCCTGCTGGTGGCCGACCTGGAAAAACGACTGGAAATGGAATCGGACCAACCGAAAAACTGACCCTGGTCCGCCACGGAAATGACAAAGCCCCTGAGTTTCGGCTCAGGGGCTTTGTTTTGGGCACACAGTCTACAGACTTCCCTGCCCCAGGCGCATGGCCAGGGTGGTGTAGCGTTTGCGGCCGCGCTCGTTGCCGAGGCCCATGTGCATGGCCCGGCGTGAACCGAGCAGCACGGCCAGCTTCCGGCCACGGGTCAGGCCGGTGTAGATCAGGTTGCGCTGCAGCAGCATGTAGTGCTGGGTGACCACGGGCATGACCACGGCCGGATACTCGCTGCCCTGACTTTTGTGGACGCTGATGGCATAGGCCAGCCCGATCTCGTCCAACTCGTCAAAGCCGTATTCCACTTCGCGTCCGTCGAATTCGGCGGTCAGGGTTTCGTCCTCGGGATCAAAGCCGCTGATCCGGCCCAGATCCCCGTTGAAGACATCTTTTTCGTAGTTGTTGCGCAACTGCAGAATGCGGTCCCCGACCCTGTAGGCGCGCTGACCGCGCTGCAGTTCCCGGCCATCCGGGTTGAGCCGTTCCTGCAGGAGACGGTTCAGGGCCACGGTCCCGACTTCGCCCTTGTGCATGGGTGTCAAGACCTGAACCTCGGTCATGGGGTCCAGCCCGTAGGCCTCGGGGATGCGCTCGCAGACCATGCGCAGGATCAGAGTCTGCAATTCGCCCAGATGTTCCTTTTCCACCCAGAAAAAATCGGCCCTGGGCGGGGCATGGGGGCTGCCCTGGGGAAATTCGCCCTGGTTGATGCGGTGGGCGTTGACCACGATCATGCTTTCCCGTGCCTGACGATAGATATGGGTCAGCCGCACGGCCGGGATGGCCCCGCTTTCCAGCATATCTCCCAGGATGTTGCCCGCGCCGACCGACGGCAGCTGGTTTTCGTCGCCGACAAAAACCAGCCGACAGGTCAGGGGCAGGGCGCGCAGCAGCGACAGGCACAGGGCGCAGTCGAGCATGGAGACTTCGTCGACAACCAGAACGTCGGCGGCAAGTTTCTTCTCTTCGCCGAACTCAAAACCCGTGCCCGGCTGATATCTGAGCAACCGGTGCAGGGTCGTGGCCGTGAACCCCGTGGCCTCGGACAGGCGTTTGGCGGCCCGGCCCGTGGGCGCGGCCAGGGAGATTTTCAACCCCAGGCTCTTGAGCGCCCGGACCACGACCCGAGTGATGGTTGTCTTGCCCGTGCCCGGACCGCCGGTGATGATGGCCACCTTGTGACCGCAGGCCGACTCCACGGCCTGACGCTGTTCGTCGGACAGAGTCAGGGCCAGCCGCTTTTCCTCCTGCTCCACGGCGCGGACAATGCGGGCCGGGTCCATGAGGGAGGAATGATCGAGCAGGGCCTGCAGACGGGAGGCGATTTCCCGTTCCGTGCGCCAGAAATAGGTCAGAAACACGGCCTCGCCCACGCCTTTTTCCGGCAGGGGCTCGACCACCAGACGCTTGCGTTCCACCAGCCGGTCAACCTGGTCCTCGATCAGCTCCAGGTCATGACAGCCCAGGAGCTTGGCCGATTCCTCGACCAGCACGCTGCGCGGCAGATACATGTGCCCGGCGGACTCGGCGGTCTGGCGCAGGCAGTATTCCACCCCCGCTTCCAGCCGCTGGGGGGCGTCTTCGGCGAATCCGAGCTTGAGCGCCATGTCGTCGGCCGTGCGAAAGCCGATGCCGTGGATGTCGTAGGCCAGATCGTACGGGTTGGAACGCAGCTGGCGCACCGCGTCCACCCCGTAATGGCGAAAAATGCGATGGGCAAAGGTGGTCGGCACGCCATGGGTCTGCAGAAAAAGCATCAATCCGCGCACTTCCCGCTTTTCCTGCCAGGAGGAGACGATCATCTTCAGCTTGGCCGGCCCGATCCCGTCCATTTCCAGCAGCCGTTCGGGGTCTGAATCAAGGATGTCCAGCACCTGGCTGCCGAACCGGCTGACCAGGCGTTCGGCGGTTTTCTCGCCGATGCCCTTGATCGCCCCGGATTCCAGAAAACGGCGAATGCCGTTCAGACCGGCCGGAAGCAGATGCTCGCATCCTTCGACCTTGAACTGACGGCCGAATTTGGGATGGTCGATCCATTCGCCGCTCAGACGCAGGGACTCGCCCGGCGCAACACTGCCCAGAGTGCCGACGACCGTGGTCTGGCCGGGCTCGGCCGGACTCATGATCCGGGCAATGACGTATCCGTTTTCGGGATTGTGGTAGACGACACCGACAACTTCGCCCTGAATGGTGTGCATGATCTACAGGGAATGCCGGTATTTGAGAGATTGTTTGAGGGTTTCCCGGTCCACGTACTTGATCTCGGCGCCCAGGGGGATGCCCTGGGCCAGCCGGGTCACGGTGACCGTCGGGAAGGTCCGGGTGATGAGGCCGTGGACATAGGTGCTGGTGGCTTCGGCTTCCATGGTCGATCCCAATGCCAGGATGACCTCGGTCACCGTGCCCTCGCGCAGCAGCCTTTCCAGGGCCGAGATTTCCAGGGCGCGGGCGTCAACCCCGTCCAGAGGCGACAAAAGCCCGCCCAGGATCAAATACCGGCCCCGGTAAACTCCGGCCTCTTCCATGACCATCAGGCTGTCCCACTCCGAAACCAGGCAGAGCTGCTCGCTGCTGCGCTTGGGATCTGAGCACAGGTGGCAGGGATCATGATCGGCCAGCCCGCGACAGCGGGAACAGATATGCAGATTGTCCCGCAGACTCTCGATGTCCCGGCCCATGGCCCGCACCGATTCCTCGGGCCATTTGAGCAGGGTCAGGGCCATGCGCAGGGCGCTTTTCGGCCCCACACCGGGCAGGGCCGAAAACTGGTCGACAATCTTTTGCAGGGGAGCCGGAAGGCGTTGCACCAGGGGCTCCTAGAAAAGACCCGGAATCTTCATTCCGCCGGTGATCTGGGCCATCTCGGACTGCACCAGATCCTTGCCCTTCTTGAGCACTTCGTTGGTGGCCGACAAAATCAGATCCTGGAGCATTTCCACGTCTTCGAGCACGGCCGGATCAATCTTGACCGCCAGGATCTCTCCGGCACAGGTCGCCCGGACCATGACCATGCCGCCGCCCACGCTGGCCTCCACTTCCTTCTTGCCCATTTCCTCCTGGGTCTTGAGCATCTTCTTCTGCATCATCTGGGCCTGACGGATCAACTCGTTCATATGTCACTCTCCTTGGCGTTGGCGTTCATAAGAGGCCGGACCTCCATGATCCTGGCCTGAAAAATCTCCTGCGCCTCCCGCACGGCAGGATCAGCCGTGGCCATCTGGCGCAGCTCGGTCCGGGTTTTGCGTTCTTCCTGCGCCACGACCTCGATCCGGACCTGGACAAAATGGCCGTAGAAGGACCGGGCCAATTCAGCCAGCCGGGGCAGCATCTCGCCCAGACGCTGGCTCAAAAACGCATGCGGCGTGCTGATGACCAGTTCCTCCCCGCGCAACTGTCCCCTGGCCTTGTCCAGACCGAGGACCGGTCGGCCCTTGTCCGGGGCTTTCTGGCAATGGGATACAAAACCGTCCCACGTCCGGGGGCCAACCGGTGACGTCGTTTGCCCGGTCTCCGAAGCCTCGAATCCGGCCTGCTTTTCCCGCAATGTCGACGACTCGGGCTGTGCTTGGGCAGACAAGCCGACCGTTGTTCCCGGTTCGGACATCCCGGCAGCGGCCGGACGGGCAGGAGAGGACCCGGTTGTCGGCGTGGTTGCGGACGGACGTGCGGGCAGAGGCGCTCCGGCCGGATCGGCCAAAGACGGGGCCGGACCTGACGCGACACCCGGCAGGGGCGTGGCGGCTGAAGCCCGTGCTCCTGCGGCCGGACCGGTCTGTTCCCTGCCGCCGGGCCGAAATCCCTGCGGGGAGGGGGGCGAAGCCGGCCGCCGCGCCGCAGGGGTCAGTCTTGCGGCCTGTCCGCCGGCGGACGGTGCTCCCACGGCCAGCAGATCCGGCAGGCTGGCCAGGTTCAGGAGCAGCAGTTCCAGGGCCAGGGCCGGCTCCATGCTGGTCAGGATCTTGCGCTGGCTGTCGAGGGTCATCTGCCAGGCCGCGTGCAGGTGGGACAACTCGAACTGCGGGGCCAGGCCGGACCAGATGTCCAACTCTTCGGCCGGCAGATCAATGACCGTCCGCGCCCCTTCGCCCAACTGCCGCAGCAAAAACAGATTGCGCCACGAGGCCGCCAGTTCACGCAGAAAAAATCCCAGATCCACGCCCTGGTCCAGAATCTCGGTCAAAAGGCCGTGCAGGCCGAGCAGGTCCCGATTCTGGACGCACTGCGCCAGACGGACAAAGACCTCCTGTCCGGCCAGACCCAGAACCTCGCGGACATCGGCCAGGGTCAGGGTCCCGGAACCCAGGGCCAGGACCTGGGCCAACAGCGACATGCTGTCGCGGACCGATCCGGCCCCGCGCCGGGCAATGAGATTCACGGCCGAGGCTTCGGCCTCCACCTCTTCCTGACCCAGCACGCCGTTCAGATGAGCGGCCAGGCCGGACTGCGGCAGGCGCTTGAAGACAAAATGCTGGCAACGGCTGATGATGGTCTGGGGAAATTTCTCCGGCTCTGTCGTGGCCATGATGAAGGTCACGTGACCCGGAGGCTCCTCCAGGGTTTTCAACAAGGCGTTGAAGGCCGCCTTGGACAGCATGTGGGCTTCGTCGATGATGATGACCTTGTAGCGGCATTCCAGGGGGGCGTAGCCCACGTCCTCTTTCAGGCGGCGGACATTGTCCACGCCGGTGTTGGACGCGCCGTCGATCTCGACCACGTCCACGGCCGCGCCAAGGGTGATCTGGCGGCAGATCGGACACTGGTTGCACGGCTCGGGACCGGGGCCGTTCTGACAGTTCAGGGCCTTGGCGAAAATGCGGGCCAGGGTGGTCTTGCCCACACCCCTGGTCCCGCTGAACAGATAGGCCGGGGCGACCCGACCCAGGGCCGCGGCCCGCGACAGAATGCGTTTGACCGAATCCTGGCCGGCGACCTGGGCGAACGTCTGGGGGCGATAACGGGCGGTAAGGCTGTCCTGACTCATGGGGTGGGGCTCGAAAATTCAGGGTTGGGCCGGATTCAGCCGCTGGCGAATCCGGCCGGAGAGGACGATCAGATGGTAAAGCGGGCCAGCCACTTGCCGTACTTGGGATTCTCGCCGCGCAGGACCTTGAAATAGGCCTCCTGCAGGGCCTTGGTCACCGGGCCGCGACTGCCCTGGCCAATGGTCCGGCGGTCCACTTCGCGGATGGGCGTGACTTCGGCGGCCGTACCGGTGAAAAAGGCCTCGTCGGCGCAGTACAGCTCGTCGCGGGTGAAACGGTCCTCGACCACGGTGTAGCCCAGGTCGTCGGCCAGAATCATCAGGGATTCGCGGGTGATGCCGGCCAGAATGGAGCCCAGCGGCGAGGTCTTGATCACGCCGTTGCGGACAATGAAGATATTCTCGCCCGTGGCTTCGGACACGTACCCCTCGGCGTCAAGCATCAACGCCTCGTTGTAGCCGTCGGCCAGGGCCTCGCGCTTGGCCAGCACGGAATTGACGTAGTTGCCGCAGGTCTTGGCCTTGGTCATCATGACGTTGACATGGTGGCGGGTGAAGCTGGAGGTCTTGACCCGGATACCCTTTTCCAGGGCTTCGGCCCCCAGGTACGCGCCCCAGGGCCAGGTGGCGATGATGGTCTGGATGGGATTGCTCCCCGGAAAAACGCCCATGACCCCGGCGCCGATGAAGCACAAGGGACGGATGTAACCTTCGGACAGCTTGTTGACCTTGAGGGTGTCGATGATGGCGCGGCTGATTTCGTCCTGGGTGAAGGGGATGACCATTTCATTGATCTTGGCCGACAAAAAGAGGCGTTCCACGTGCTCTTCCAGCCGGAACACGGCCGAGCCGCCGTCCGTGCAGGCATAGCAGCGGATGCCTTCAAAAACCCCGACCCCGTAGTGCAGGGTGTGGGTGAGAACATGAACCTGAGCCTCGTCCCAGGGCACGAGTTTACCGTCAAACCAGATCTTGTCAGCTTTCTGAACCATACATCCTCCTTCAAAATGGGCGTCATTGGCGGGGCGCACGCCGTGGCCCCGAGAGTCGGGGGACAGTAGGACAAGGGCCATGTCCGGTCAAGCCGGAGGGCTTTTGGGTTATTTCTCCTTGTCGTGACTGGAGCGGAAAACCATGCGGATCGGCGTCTTGTCCAACCGGAAGACCTTGCGCAGCTGATTTTCCAGATAGCGTACATAACTGCCGACAAAGAGCTTGTCGTCATTGACGAAGAAGACAAAGGTCGGCGGCCGGGAATCGGCCTGGGTCATGTAATAGATCTTGCCCCGACGCCCGCCCATGACCGGGGGCTGGTGGCGCTCCGTGACCATCTTGACCAGACGGTTCAACTCGCCCGTGGTCACGCGCTGGCCGCACTGCTCCCAGAGCTTGTCCACCAGGGGCAGCAGCCCTCCCAGTCCGGCCATGCTGACCGAGGACGAAAACAGGACCGGCACATGGGCGCAAAAGGCGAATTCCTGGACCAGCTCCTTGCGGGCCTTGGCCAACTGATCCTTGGTCAGAAGGTCTATCTTGTTGACGACAATGACAAAAGGCACCTTCTCCTCATCCAGGAAAGACAGCAGCCGCTTGTCCTGCCCGACCACGCCGGAGACCACATCCAGAACCAGCACGACCACATCGGCCCGCCTGGCGGCCTGAAAGGCATGGACCACGCTGAAATACTCCAGGGATTCCGTGACCCTGGACTTGCGCCGCACCCCGGCGGTGTCGACAAAGGTGTACGTCTTGCCGCCCCGCTCCACGGTCACATCGACGCAGTCGCGGGTGGTGCCGGCTTCAGGGGAGACAATGAGCCGCTTTTTCCCGACCAGGGCGTTGATGGTCGAGGACTTGCCCGCGTTGGGCCGACCCAGAAGCGCGATCTTGAGACCTCCGGGACGAGCCTCGGCTTCTCCCGACTCCATGACCGGCAGACAACTCTCGATCACATCGCGCAGCTCGCCCATGCCGAACCCATGGGCCGCGGACACGGCGTTCATGGGAAAACCCAGGGCAAAGAAATCCGCGCTCAGAATCTCCTCCTGTTCGGGGCCGTCGACCTTGTTGACCACGACCCGCACTTCACGGCCGGACTGGCGCAGAAACTGGGCCACCTGCTCGTCCTGCGGATGCAGCCCGTCACGGCCGTTGACCACGAACAGGATCAGGTCGGCGCTCGTCATGGCCTCCCGGGCCTGCTCGAAAATGTCCAGTTCGATCTCGTCGCTCGAATTGGGCACGATGCCGCCCGTATCGACCAGGGTGTAGATGCGGTTTTCCCCCCGCACCTCGCAAAAAATCGTGTCGCGAGTCACGCCGGGCAGGTCGTGGGTGATGGACACCCGCCTCTTGATCAGACGGTTGAAGAGGGTCGATTTGCCGACATTGGGCCGGCCGACAAGGGCCACCAGGGGAAGAAGGTCGTTCATGACTGGGATCTCTGGCCGATGATATCGGCGATGGTCGTGGTGTAGGGCGGATAGAGCACGCCCCGTTCGGTGATGAGGCCGGTGATCAGGCTGTTGTCCGTGACATCAAAGGCGTAGTTGAAAACCGCCACTCCTTCGGGGGTGATCCGGGTCGGACCGACGTGGGTCACTTCCTCGGGCGTGCGGTCCTCGATGGGAATGAGGGAGCCATTTGGCGTGGCCAGGTCAAAGGTCGAGCTGGGCGCGGCCACGTAGAACGGAATGCCGTAATGACGGGCCAGCAGGGCCACCCCGGAGGTGCCGATCTTGTTGGCCACGTCGCCGTTGGCCACGATGCGGTCCGCGCCGACCACGACCTTGTGCACCAGGCCGTGCTGCATGAGCAGGGAACAGGCGTTGTCGCAGGCCACGGTGACCGGGATGCCGTCCTTGTGCAGTTCGTAGGCCGTCAACCTCGCTCCCTGCAGAAAAGGCCGTGTTTCGTTGGCGATGACCGCGATGCGCTTGCCCATGTCCACGGCGCCGCGGATCACGCCCAGGGCCGTGCCGTATCCGGCCGTGGCCAGAGCGCCCGCATTGCAGTGGGTCATGACCGTGTCGCCGTCGGCCAGCAACTCGCCGCCGAAACGGCCCATGGCCTTGTTCATGGCGATGTCGTCGCGGTGAATCTTTTGGGCCAGGGCAAGCCAGGTTTCGGCCAGTTCGGCCGGGCCAAGGCCGGAATTCCAGGCCAGGCGCATCTCACCGACGGCCCAGGCCAGATTGACGGCGGTCGGCCGGGCCTGGGACAAAAGGCCGAGCAGCCGGTCCAGTTCGTTCATCCAGTACGGCCCGGCGGCCAGGGCCTGTTTGAGGGCGATGCAGCAACCATAGGCCGCGCTGACGCCGATGGCCGGGGCCCCGCGCACGACCATGGTCTGCAGGGCGTAAATGACGTCCTCCACCGTGCGGCAGGCAAAGGTTTCCTCGACCAGGGGCAGTTTGCGCTGATCCAGGAGCAGCAAGGCCCGGGCCTCGGCGTCAAAGCGGATATGATCTTCCATAGATAACCCTCCTGATGAAAAGCGGGACCAGAGGTCCCGGAATACGGCCCACAACAAAAAACCGGACCACGACGCAGTCCGGTTTTCAAGGCCAGCTGATTGCCGGGACTTACGACCGCTCGGTCACTTCCACCAGATGATAGCCGAACTGAGTCTTGACCGGACCGTGAACCACGCCCACGGCTTCGTTGAAGCAGACATGGTCGAACTCGGGCACCATCTGGCCGGGACCAAAGGTTCCCAGATCGCCGCCGCGCTTGCCGGAGGGGCACTGGGAATAATTGCGGGCCAGTTCGGCGAAATCGCCGCCTTCATCGGTTATTTTCAGTTTCAGAGCCTGGCAGACCTCTTCGGTCGCCACCAGGATGTGACGGGCACGGGCTTTGGCCATGGGATTCTCCTTCGTGAATTTTGTCTGGCCCTACCCCGATGCCCGTCGCTTGGCAAGCCGGCCCAGCCGGCTGCCGAAAACCCAAAATTCGCCGACCGTCCCCAAACGGTCGGCTACCGGTAGGCCATCATGCGCTCCCGCACCTTGGTCTGGTTGACCGATCGTTTGTACAGGCTCCCCTCCTTCAACTGCGGCAGCAGGTCGCCCTTGGCGGGACGCTCTTCCTTGTAAATGACGCCGATGGGGATTTGCTGACCAAAGGTCGCGGCCACGTCCATGGCCTCGCGCCAGTTGGCGGGATCGTGGCTGACCTCCTGGCACCGGGCCTTGTACCAGGCAAAGGTGTTGACCTTGTTGAAGGAGATGCACGGCGAATGCATGTCGATCAGGGCAAAACCCGGATGGCGCACGGCCTGCATGATCATGTCGGCCGCATGGGCGCGCAGGCCGGAAAAGCTCCGGGCGACAAAACCGGCGCGCATGGCCACGGCCACGGCCACGGGATTGAAGGGCTGGTCGAACACGCCCAGAGGATTGTTCTTGGTCACGTGACCGGTCATGGTTGTCGGGCTCGATTGACCCTTGGTCAGTCCGTAGATCTGGTTGTTGTGGACGATGAGGGTGATGTCCACGTTGCGGCGGATGGCGGCCAGAAAATGGTTGCCGCCCTCGCCGTAGGTGCAGCCGTCGCCGGATTCGACCAGCACGGTCAGTTCAGGGTGCGTCAGCTTGAGGGCCTGGGCCGGGGACAGGGCCCGGCCATGCAGTCCGTTGAAGCCGTTGCCTTTCAGATAATGGACGATCTTGGCCGCCTGCCCGATGCCCGAAACCATGGCAAACTGATGGGGCTCCAGGTCAAGGCCGGCCAGGGCGTCCTTGACGGCCAGCAGCACGTCATGGTTGCCGCAGCCGGGACACCAGCTGGTGTTGAACTCGCCGTAGATTTTGGGATCGATCATAAGCCCTCCACGATGGGACGCAGGCGCTCCAGGACATAACCGGCGGTCAGGGCCCGGCCGTCATAGCGCAAAATGGTGTGCGGAATGTGAAAACCCGTGGTCTTGCGCAGCAATCCGGCAAACTGGGCCGTGCTGTTGCCCTCCACGGCCACCACCGTGGCCGCCGCGTTCAATTGCGGCAGGAATGTCTCGTCAACCAGGGGCCAGACCTGGGTAAAACCCAAACAGGCCGCTCTCACGCCCCCGCTCTGCAGCGTCTGCGTGACTTCCTGCAGCACGGGCAGGGTCGACCCCCAGCCCACCAGCAGCACATCCGGCCTGTCCGCACCCATGTACAGGGGCGGTACGGCCTCGGCCCGCAGGAGATCCAGCTTGGCCTGGCGCTTGTCCTGCATCAGGACCCGCATGCGGCCATCCTCGATGATATTGCCCTTTTCGTTGTGTTCGTGGGAATCGGCCAGCACCAGACTCAAGCCATGCCCGGGAATGCGGCGGGGGGAAACGGGTCCGGGCAGGGCGTAGCGCGTGTAGGCTTCGGCGTCCGTGTCCGAGAGATCCGGCCCGGCCACCGGAGGGAGACTGTCCGTATCAAAGGGTTCCACTGAACAGAGCGTGCTGGCCAGATACTGATCCGAAAGGACAAAAACCGGACCCTGACTTTTCTCGGCCAGATCAAAGGCCTTGTGCGTGAGAGAGAAACAGTTCTCGACCGTGGCCGGCGTCAGGATGGCCCTGGGGAATTCGCCGTGCCCGGCATACAGGACCAAATCCAGGTCCGCCTGCTCCGTGCGCGTGGCCAGCCCTGTGGCCGGACCGGGGCGCTGCACGACGACAAAAACCACCGGCATCTCCATGACCCCGGCCAGACTGACGGCCTCGGTCATCAGGGCGAAACCGCCGCCCGAGGTCGGCACGATGCTCGGCGCTCCGCCGTAGGCCGCACCCAGGGCCATGTTCGCGGCCGCGATTTCGTCTTCGGCCTGCTCCACGACCACACCCATGTCCACGGCGGCCTGCACCAATCCTTCGGCAATGGAGGTGGCCGGCGACATGGGATAATACCCGCAAAACCGTACCCCGGCGGCCAAAGCCCCCAGCACCACTGCCTGGTTGCCGTCCATGGCCAGACGGACAACCGAGTCATCCTGTCCGGGCAAGGGTCTGGACGGAACATGCTCCCCGGCCCAATCCATGGCCTTGTGCAGCACGGCCAGGTTGCCGGCGACAATGTCCTCGCCCTTGGCGTCGAAATTTTCGGCCAAAAGCTTGCCGAGCTCTTCCGGATCAAGACCGAGCATGGCCCCGAGCACGCCCAAAAGGGCCGCGCTGCGCAGCACCGGACGAGGGGCCAGATCGGCAAAGGGCACGGGAACGAGGTTCGCCTCGGCCGGCAGGTCCCAGGCCGCGTCGGTCAGAATCACCGCGCCGGACTCCAGTTTGTCCCGGTGCAGATCAACACTCTCCCGACTCATGGCCGCCAGGACATGAAACGTGTCCGGCGGACCCAGGCCAGGACCGCCTCCGATACGAATGCGAAAATTATTGTGCCCGCCCCGGACCCGGGACATGACATGCTGAACCACAAGCAACTGCCGGCCCGCACGGGTCACGGCCTTGCCCAGCAGCCCGGCCACGGTGTCCAGACCCTGCCCGGCTTCGCCGCCCATGATAATATGAAGATATTCGCCCACTTTCCGCTCCTTGCGGCCGCCAATTTCCCGGCCGGGGATAAAGTTTCGATGGCTCAAGCTGTCGCACATTTCGCATCTCGGCACAACCGTGAACGAAAAACAACCTCGCACACGGCCCGCTGACCGGGGTTTACGGGCCGGAGGGAAATACATATGAGACCTCCCAATTCACGGACAGTAACGGAAAAACCTCCCATGCCAGAAAAAAATCTCGTCATCGGTGTCGACACCGGCGGCACCTACACCGACGCCGTGGTGGTCGATCCGATCCAAAACCGCGTCCTGGCCTGGGCCAAGGAGCCGACCACGGCCCACGATCCGGCCCTGGCCATCGGCCGGGCCCTGGCCGCCGTACTGGACAAGGCCAAGGCCGATCCGGCCCAAATCGTCGGCCTGACCGTGTCCACCACCCTGGCCACCAATGCCCTGGTCGAGGACAAGGGCGCGGACGTCGGACTGCTGGTCATCGGACACGACCAGCGCCTGGACGTGCCGGCCACGGACCTGCGGTTCATTCCCGGCGGACACAAAGCCAGGGGTGTGGAGGCCGAACCCCTGGGCATGGACCACCTGCTGAGCGCCATCGCGGCCATGAAAGACCATGTCGACGTCTACGCGGTCTGCGCCATGCTGGCCTTTGACGACCCGAGCCACGAACTGGTCGCGGTCAAGGCCATCGAGCTCGTCGATCCCAAGCCCGTCTTCTGTTCGCACCTGGCCAGCACCCGGCCGGGCCTGCGCGAACGGGCCGCCACAGCCGTGCTCAACGCCCGCCTCCTGCCCGTGATGCGCGACTTTCTGGCCGGCATCGACCAGTCCATGACCAGCCTGGGCCTGAACTGCCCGGTGGGCATCGTGCGCGGCGACTGCCGGTCCATGGATCTGGAGCAGGCCCTGCGCAATTCCTCGTCCACCGTGGCCAGCGGACCGGCGGCCACGGCCCTGTTCGGACGACACGTCGCCGGGCAGACAACAGCCCTGATCGTGGATGTCGGCGGCACAACCACCGACATCACCCTGATCCGCGACGGCCGCCCCGTGATCCGCGAAGAAGGCATGACCATCGGCTCCTGGGGTACCCATGTCCGGGCCGTGGAAATGTACACCGTGGGTCTGGGCGGAGACAGTCTGACCATGGTTGACCGCGACAGCCTGACTCTCGGCCCGGCGCGGGTCCTGCCCCTCAGCCAGGCCCACCTCCATCTGGACGGCAGGGCTCTTGAAGTCATGACCGATCCCGGCTCCTGGATCGGCCCGTCTCTTTTTGCCCAGTGCCTGGCCCCGGCTCCCGGGGTCCCCCCCGGCGACGACCCTATCTTGAACCGTCTGGCGACTCTCGGCCCGGCCACCCCGGACACTCTGCGCCGGGAACTGGGCCTGGCCGAATCCCGACTGGACAAGGCCATCGTCCGCCTGCAGGCCGGACGCAAAGTCGTGGCCTGCGGCTTCACTCCGACCGACGCCCTGCATGTCCTGGGCGAACTGACCCTGGGCGACTCCGGCCCGGCCGCAAGAGGCGCGGCCGGTCTGGCCCCCCTGCTGAACATGGACCCCGCACAATTCTGCCGCCGGGTTCTGGACCATGCCCGTCAGACCATCGCCGTCAACATCCTGACCACTCTGGGAGAACGCGAGGTCGGTCCGGCCCTGGCCCGCTTTCTGCGCGAAGACGAGCCAAGCAGCCTACTGGACATCTCCATCCGCCTCAAACCCCGGATCATCGGCATCGGTGCGGCCGCTCCGTATCTTTTGCCGGATGTGGCCAAGACCCTGGGCACACGCGTCGTCTTTCCCGATCATTATCACGTGGGCAACGCCGTGGGCGCGGCTCTGATGCACCACTCCGAGACACCCTTCAATTCATAGGAACACCGCCATGCATTTCAAGGAACAGTGTTTTGCCGCGGCCATGGAAATCTGCAGCGAAAGCGAACAGGCTCAGGTGGTTCACGCCTGGATTCCGGGCGGACCGGGATTCGTGGTCCACGCCTGGGCCGAAGTCGAGGACGCGGTCTACGATCTGACCGAAAGCGATCATCCCATGCGCCGGGAGGATTACTACGCGGGCAAGGGCGTGCGGGAAGACCTGCTGCGCCGCTACGGACGGGTCGAGTACTTCACCCTCATGGCCGAAACCGGCAGCATGGGGCCTTTTGACAAGGGGCTCTTTTTCGCCAATCAGACCGCCTTTCTGCCCCAGGCCCGATGACCATTCCCTTTGCCGGCGAAACAGCGGCCCTGGGCGCGGCCCTGATCTGGGCCATGGCGACCATGATCTACGCCCGCACCGGCAGCCGGGCCCCGGCCGTGTTCCTGAATCTGGTCAAGGGCAGCATCGCCGTCGGCATGCTTGCCCTGACCATCGCCGTCCTCGGCGACGCGGTCCCGACCCTGAGCGCGAGTCAATGGCTGTGGCTGGCCGGCAGCGGGGTGGTCGGCATCAGCATCGGCGACAGCGCCTATTTCTCGGCCATCAAGCGCATCGGTCCCAGCCAGACCCTGCTGGTCGAGTCCCTGGCCCCGCCCCTGACCGGGGTGCTGGCCCTGTGCTTTCTGCACGAGGCCATCGGCCTCTGGGCCTGGGCCGGCATTTTCCTGACCATGACCGGCATCCTCTGGGTGGTCACGGAGCACCGGCCCCAGGGCCGCCTGTCCCTGCCCGGCCTGGGCTTCGCGGCCCTGGCCGCATTGTGCCAGGCCGCCGGCATGGTCATGTCGCGGCAGGTCATGGTCTCCACGCCCATCACCCCGCTGTGGGCGGCCCTGGTCCGCCTGGCCGCGGCCAGTCTGGTGCTGTGGGCCGTGCTGCCCCTGTTCCGACCGGAAGTTCTGCACCGCCGGACCTGGCAGTCCATGGGTTCGGCCGGAACCTGGGGACTTTTCACCCTGGCCGTGTTCCTCGGCACCTTTCTGGGCATCTGGCTGCAACAGGCGTCCCTCAAGCTGACCAGCGCGGCCATTGCCCAGACCCTCATTTCGGTCAGCCCGCTTTTCGCCCTGGGCCTGGCCCGACTCATGGGGCAGAAAATCTCCCGGCGCAGCCTGATCGGCTCCGTCGTGACCCTGATCGGCATCGCCCTCTTTTTCCGCTGACCGCTGCCCCGACCCTTGCCTTTTCAACCTGTCTTGATACGTCATGGCCATCATTTCCACCCCAACACCCAAGGACCGCCATGACACCGACATGCTCCGCCCCGTCCCCCGCAGATCCGGTCAACCTGGTCGTTTTCGGCGCCACCGGCGACCTGGCCATGCGCAAGATCTACCCGGCCCTGGCGTCCCTGTGCCGCAACGGCCTGCTCAGTCAGGACTCCCGGATTCTGGCCTCGGGCCGCACCCGGCTCAGCCGGGAGGAATATCTGAACCTGGCGGCGGACAAGCTGGCCGAATCCATTCCGGCCGGCTGCCTGCAGGACCTCCTGTCACGGATCGACTACCTTCCGCTGGACCCTGAAGAACCGGGAGCAGCCGCCCCCCTGGCCGCCATCCTGGACCAGTGGGACGCAGACCACTCCCGCCACCGCCTCTTCTATCTGGCCGTGCCGCCGTCGGCCTACATTGCGCTGGCCACCCGTCTGGGTGAAGCCGGCCTGGGATCGGAAGCGGAAGGCCGGTCCGTGCGGATGGTGGTGGAAAAACCCTTTGGCCGCGACCTGGCCACGGCGTTGGAGCTGGACGCGGCCCTGCACCTCTATTTCCGCGAAGCACAGATCTTTCGCATCGACCACTACATGGCCAAGGAGACGGTGCAGAACGTCCTTCTGCTGCGCTTCGCCAATCTGCTGTTCGAACCGGTCTGGAACCGCCGCTACATCGACCACGTGACCATCACCGCGGCCGAAAGCCTGGGCATCGGGCACCGGGCCGGATTTTACGATCAGGCCGGGGTGCTGCGGGACATGTTCCAGAACCACATGATGATGCTTCTGGCCCTGTGCGCCATGGAACCGCCGTCGCTGTTCCAGGCCGAGCTGGTCCGCGACGAACGCTCCAAGGTCTTTCGCGCCCTGCGCCCCCTTGCGCCCGAAACACTGCGGGATCGTTTGGTTCTTGGTCAGTACGGACCGGGCATGGTCGACGGCCGGCCCGTGCCCGGCTACCGGCAGGAGCCCGGCATCGGGGAGGACTCGACCACGCCGACCTTTGCCTGGCTTCAGGTGCACCTCGACAACTGGCGCTGGCAGGGGGTTCCCTTTTATCTGTGCTCGGGCAAGCGTCTGGCGGCCAAGAAAACGGAAATCGCCATCCAGTTCAAATCCGTGCCCGTGTCCATGTTTCCCAACGCCCATCCCGGCGGCGTCGCTCCCAATCGCCTGGTGCTGGGCATTCATCCGGAAGAGGTCGTGCGGTTGGAAGTCCAGACCAAGGGTCCGGGCTCGCAGCTCTGTCTGCGGACCAGATTCATGGACTTCTTCTACGGCCGGGAGGACAGTCCGGGACGCATCGATGATTACGCCAAGGTTTTGCTGGACTGCATCACCGGCGACCAGACCCTGTTCTGGCGTCAGGACGCGGTGGAACTGTGCTGGGAGTTCCTGACCCCCATCCTGGAACAATGCGACTGCCCGCAGCAGCCCGTTCCCTTGCAGATCTACCCGGCCGGCAGCGACGGGCCGAAGATTTCAACCGGGACACGACCCTGAATCCGTGGCCCGATGCGGACTGAAGTTTGCGCCGGGGGATCGACGAACAGAGCAAAATTTCATATTCATGCCGATCATCTATCCATCCACCCCAACTGCTCAGGAGGAATCATGGCCGGTTTTGAAGGCATCAAATGGGCCGAGCATCAGGGCCGCTACCTGCTTCGCGATAAAACCTTCTCCATGGTTTCCGTGGAAGACAAGGTGCCGGCAGTCTCCAGGTCCATTCATTATGGATTGTGTCTGGCCTTTGAAGGCATACGTTTCTTCATCGGACCGGCCGAAGACGGCGGGCCGCATATCCAGTTCCTCAATCTGCACAAGAACCTGCGCCGCTTCCGTCGCTCCATCGCCTTTAATCTGGGCTCGGCCCAGCAAAGCCTGGTTCCATCCGAAGACGAACTGGAAGCCCTGATCCTGCACTACCTGCGCAGCCCGGAAATGAGCGAATTCGTCCGCGACATGGGCGAGGCCGGCGGTCAAGGCTACCTGCGGCCCTTTACCGTCGACGAGGCCCAGTCCATCGGCGTGACCTTTCCCCAGAGCCCTTCCATCCGCATCGTCAGCTGCACCTACGACCGTTACATGGGCGAACCCTTCAGCGGCGTGGTCGTCCCCCATCTGGTGCGGGCCGTCAGCGCCAACGGCACGGGCAACCTGAAACTGGGCGTCAATTACCTCTTGAGCGTCAAGGCCGTGGACGAGGCCAGGGCCATCCTGCCCGAGGCCAGATCCGCCCTGTTTCTTGACGACAGAATGGACCTGCCGCTGCGGGACAGAAAGATCACGGAATGGGACTCCTCGTGCTGCCTCATCGCCCAGACCAACGGCACGGTCATCAAAATTCCGGAAAGCCCGCTGATCCTGCCGTCCGTGACCATTCAGGGCATCTGCGCCATCCTGCGGGAAAACGGCGTGACCATTGAAGAGCGGGACATTTCCTACGGCGAATTCATGGGCAAGGCCGAAACCGGCGACATTGCGGCCATCGCCTCCATCGGCACGGCCGGCATCCTGAACCGCGCCCAGCGCCTGGTGCTGGTCGATGAAAACAACGCCCCCTGCGGCGAACTGCGCGCCCAGGTCAACCACCCCATGTACGAGGTGCTGGGCAAGGCCAGGACAACCTACTGGGACATCTACCGGGACAAGGCCCCGGTCCCCCAGGGACAGATCCTGCGCAGCTTCCTGCTCTGACCCAAAGAAAGGCCAAAGGCCGACACGCCGGACAAGACGACGGGACGCACCCGCCGGACCAGTGTTGACATCGCCCCCCGGACCACCTATCAGGCAACCCACGCCGGGGATGTAGCTCAGCTGGGAGAGCGCTGCGTTCGCAATGCAGAGGCCAGGAGTTCGATCCTCCTCATCTCCACCAAAAGAAAACAAGGGGTTAGATGTAAAAATCTACCCCCTTTTTCTTTTCCGGAACATCATTCCCCGCACTAGCCCCAGCACCCAACACAAAATTTGCCCAACTTCCACGCCCAGATCTGCCCATTCTTCCTGCCATCGTCTCTTCAATCTTCCGCTCACTCTGCGAACCCTGGCCGGCCCGATCCACCCCCCGGTTCAGAATAACACCACATGTCTGCCCGCGCCGTCGGCAGCAGGGCCGGCATCATTAGACACCATTAAACTATTCCCATGGCCGCATCCGTCAGGACAGACGCGGATTTCTTTTGCCCGGCGGCCTCCCAGCCCTTGGGGTAGGGCAACGAAGGTCGCGAACCTCTGTGATTCGTTGTATTTTCAGCCACAACCCCCGGCACAGGACCGTAGAAAGAAAAAATGAAAAAAAATGAAATTTCTGGCTTCCACCGTTAGTTTCTGGCTTCCAGTGTTAGACGTGACTTAAAATTTACCCTAGAAGCTGACTCAACACGACGCGCAACCTCGCACCGCAGCACACGATCGTGACAGACGTGACCGGACCGAGCGTACAGCGCATCTAACCCATGTTTATCACTCAGACCCGAGTTTCTGGCCAATTTTAGCCATATCAC
>CAZYZA010000021.1:0-37961 GCA_964651415.1 uncultured Desulfovibrionaceae bacterium | reverse complement strand
TTGTTGACCTTGGTTCCGTTCAGCGCGTCGTCCAGCACTTGTTTCACGTCATGCCCGTCGTAGACATGCAGCCCCCTGATCGATGCCAGCCATGTGTATCCCTCGTGGTCATGAGCAGAAGCGATGGCGGCGTTGAATCCGCGTCTTTCCAAGGACAGTTGCAACCGCCGAGTCTCCAGGGGATAATCGGGGACGGCCCAGACCAAAGCGGGCCAGATGCTGAATATTATGAAAAGCAGGCGCTTCATGGGAAATAAATGGATTGGCTCATTGTCCGACGTCTTTTGGGGGAAATGGCTGCTTCCCGTGGCTGAATAAGCTCTTTGACGACTTGTGTAACTTCCGCTGTGGATGTCAGACAAAGGTGGGGGTGTGCAACTTCTTTTTTTGGATGGTTGATGGAGCGATCAAGGTTGCCGCCGTATATGTATGTGAAACATGAGGTCTTTGCCCGTGAAGAGGCCGGCGTTGTCAAACGGTCAGGCCGTGTATTGGCGGCGTAACCTTTTTTCCAGTCTGCCGGCGATCAGCGAACAGGAAAAGGTCAGGACAAAGTACAGAAGGGCCACGCATGTCCAGACTTCAAAGGCCAGATATGTTGTCGCCATGAGTTGCATGCCTTGGAAGGTCAGTTCCTGGATGGAGATGACCGACACGATGGCGGAGTCTTTGATCGTTGAGATGGCTTGTCCAGCCAGGGGCGGGACCGTGTTGCGTGCTGCCTGCGGGAGAATGATGTGACGCAGCAGCGCCAGTCGCGGAAATCCCAGGGCTCGTCCGGCCTCCCATTGGCCGCTGTCCACGGCCTGGATTGCGGCCCGGACAATTTCGGCGACAAAAGCTCCTTCGTACAGACCCAGGGTGATGGCGGCAGTGACAAAGGCGTCGATCTGATCCGGCCGTCCCAGGAAAAATCCTGCGAGGCTCTTTGTCTCCGGCGATGCGGAGCGGACGAAGTCCTGCAAGCCGATGGCCGGCGCGATCTGGTCGGCGAGAAAATAGTAGCAGAGGAAAACCAGGACCAGGGGCGGGAGGTTGCGGCACAGTTCCACGTAGGTCGCCCCGAGCAGGCGAAGATACAGGCTTTTGCTGGTGCGGGCCAGACCGGCGCAGATGCCGAGAACAAGAGCGATCAGGGCGGACCAGACCGTCAGGCGGATTGTGGTGAACAACCCCTGCACGAGCAGGCCGGGGCGGCCGTCAGCTCGTACGATATACTGCCAGAGGGTGCCCCATTCTCTGGGCTGGGCAGAGTCAGAGGTCGCTCCTGCGAACAGGGCGACTCCGGTCAGAGCCAGGGCCAGAAGAAGAAAAATGTCCAGACGGCAGAGCACGGGGCGGGCAGGGAAAGCCCGCGGCCATGAAGACTGCGGGCTGGATCGGAAGATCATTTGATCCTGGATTCCCAGTCCATGGTTTTGAACCAATAGTCGTAGCGTTCGGTCAGCCAGCCTTCGGATTCAGCGACCAGAATCCAGTTATTGAGGAAGTTCAGAAAGTCGATGTCGCTCTTGCGGATGGCAAAGCCAATGGGTTCCTTGGTAAAGGTGTCGCCCTGCAGCGGGAGGTACAGCTTGTCCGAATGCCGGATGGCCTGTTGCTCGGGAAACGGTGCGGACGCGACCATGGCGTGGGCCCTGCCGTTGAGCACTTCCTGCAGGGCTTGCGCTTCGTCGTCGAACATGCGCAGTTCGGCCAGAGGCATGTGTTTTCTGGCTGCGGTAACAGACGTTGCCCCGGTTTTGACGGCCAGGGTGATTCCGGGTTTGTTCAGGTCGGACAAGGCGCTCAGGCCTGGAGCCAGGGTCTGGCTGGCGATCACGGACATGCCGGAATATTCGTACGGGTTGCTGAAGTTCACTTTCAGATTGCGGCTTGGCAGGATGCCCATGCCGCCGATGATGATGTCGAATTTGCCGGTCAGCAGCGCCGGGATGATGCCGGACCATTTGGTCGGCACGAATTCCACCTTTACGCCCATGTCTTCGGCCACGCGTCTGGCCACGTCGATTTCAAAGCCGATGTACTCGCCGTCCTTGTCCTTCATGGCCCATGGAACAAACGTGTCGAAGCCCACGCGCAACACGCCGCGTTCCAGTGTCTGATCAAGCACGCTTTTATCGGACGCCGGTGCTTCCATGGGAATGGCCAGACAAAAAAGGGCCATGAAAACAAGAAGAGATTTCAATCGCGACATGTGTCCTCCATGCAAACGGTTTTGGTTCGTCGTTCAAGCCGGCGCGCCAGGACCGACAGGGTCGTGGTCAGCACCAGGTAAATTCCGGCCACAGTGAACCAGATTTCGAAGCTGAGAAACGTTTCAGCGACAATGGCCTGACCGTGCATGGTCAGGTCAAAAATGGCAATGGTTGAGACCAGAGCGGAATCTTTGATCAGGGCCACGCCCTGACTGGTCAACGGGGGGAGCACGTTGCGCAATGCCTGGGGGAGGATGACCAGTCGGTAGATGTCAAGCCTGGTCATGCCCAGACTCAGCGCCCCTTCCCATTGCCCTTTGGGGATGGCCAGAATGCCGGCTCGGATGATCTCCGACGCATAGGCCCCCTCGAAAAGCGACAGGGACAGGATTGCGGCTTCCATGCGTCCCAGACCGATCATCGGGGCCAGGACAAAATAAATGAAGAAGATCTGAACCAGCAGCGGGGTGTTGCGGATCAGTTCAAGGTAGATCCGTGCCAGGGCCTGGCCGACAATGGAGCCGGACAGGCGTAAAAGGGCGGCGCCAAGAGCCAGCACAGAGGCTCCGATCAGCCCGAAGGCGGAGATGAAGATGGTGACCCCTGCCCCGCGCAGCAGAGGGCCCGGACTGCCGTCGGGATCGATCAGATAGCGCGGGACCCGAAACCACTGCCAGTTGTAGCCCATGGCTTCGGCTCCGCGCAAAACGGCCCAGACAACGCAGGTCATGGTCAGGGCGTAGGCGATAATGGCCAGGGCGTTGCGCCGGGCTTGAATGCGGGCGGGATTGGACGGCATCGGGCAAGAAGAGGCGCGGCTCCCGCAGGAGCCGCAATGCATCAGACCTGGGGCCGGATGGTCATGACCGGGACAGGGGATGTCTTGACGACTTTTTCCGCGACGGAACCGAACAGCAAACGGTTCAGGCCCTGACGGCCCTGGGTGGCCATGATGATGATGTCGGCCTTTTCCGACTGGGCGAGATTGACGATGGATTCGGCGGCATCACCGCTGACCACTTTGCCCGTGGCGTTGACGCCTGCAAAGTGCTTGGCCACGAAGTCGGACATGGTTTTTTCAGCGCCGGTGACAATGTCGCCGACGAGCTGGGGCAGGGATGCGGCTGGAAGGTCGAATATTTCATATTGGATCATGGACGGGGCCACATAAAGTACAAGTATCTCCGCGTCGAATTTCAGGGCGAACTCACGGGCGGTCTTGGCCACTTCCGGACTCGCGTCGGAAAAATCCACCGGGCAGAGAATCCTGGAGAACATGGACATGTTGCTACCTCCTGGCAGACGGTTGGTCTCTTTGCGACACACGCTTGCCGCAAACCTAGCACAGCTGAAAATCATTGCAAGGCCGGGATGTTGTCATGGTGCGCGAGGCGATGGGTTATGCTATGCCGGCCGGGATGGTTGCGGTTTTGAGTTGCGCATTGCTTTGGGGTGGCGGGAAAGGGCGATGATTCGAGCCGTGACGAAGGGCTTGTGCGCACATCGTCTGCCAGGGCGAGCGTGCTGACGGGAACATCCGGGGTGCGCGGAAGTCCGCCGGTGTCGGCCCTTGCGTGGGATGACTTTCTGCGTCATGGCCGCATGACCGGGGCGACTCGCGCCGGGAGGTCGAGGTCGAACAGATCCGTTGCTTGGTGTTTGGAAGATTTGCCGGCTTTTGTCGGGTTCATTGGAATTTTCTGTTGTCGGCGCGAAGCTGGTTGGGTACTTCCGGTGCGCTGGCGTTGACGAGAGCGATCTGCGTGGGGAGGAATAATGAGGGCTGGAAGACGCGAAGGGGAAAAGCCGATGATCGGGTACGTGGTGCTTGCTGCCGGAAAGGGGACTCGCATGCAGTCGGATTTGCCGAAAGTGGTGCACAAAGTGTTGGGTAAGCCTCTCATCCACTATGTTCTGGATAGGCTTGGAGCCACAGACGCGGACAAGATCTGGACGGTTGTCGGGCATGGTGCCGATCTTGTCCGCAAGGCGTGCGCCGATCGGAAGACGATTTTTGTCGAGCAGTCCAGACAGCTCGGTACGGGGCATGCGGTCCAGTTGGCCTGGCCGGCCATTGTGGAGTCCGGTGTGGAGTACGTTTGTGTCGTCAATGGCGACACTCCGTTTGTTCCGGTTGAAGAAATCGTCGACCTGGCGCAGCGTTGCCGTCAATCGGGAGCGGCCATGGGGCTCCTGACTCTCGTTCTGGACAACCCCAGGGGATACGGACGGGTGGTGCGCGGTGAAGACCGAAGCGTAGTCGGAATCATTGAGGAAAAGGATTTTCATGCAAAGGACCATGGCGGCGAGGTGCATGAGGTCAATTCCGGCGTATACGTCTTTGATGTCCCCAGGTGTTCGTCGTTGATCGGCCGGTTGGATCAAAACAATGCCCAGCACGAATTTTATCTGACTCAAATGATCAGCCTGTGCGCGGCGCAGGGGCACCGAGTAGAGGCCGTGGCGTATGATCATTCGGCGTTGCTGCGAGGCATCAATTCTCCGCAGGAGTTGGTGGAATTTGAAGAGGTCTTGCGCACGCAAATTCTGTCGAAACTTGCGTCCTCAGGGGTGGTTCTGCGGCAGCCCGCATCCATTGTCATCGGCCCTGACGTGATCATCGAGCCCGGAGTCGATATTACCGGGCCGTGCGAGGTTTACGGAAAATCAAAAATCGAGCGCGGTGCGGTCATTGCTTCGCATTGCGTGCTGACGGATGCCCTTCTTGGTCCTTGCCAAGTCAAATCCTTTTCTCATATTGATTCGGCAGAGGTCAGAGAGGGTGCTGTGGTCGGGCCTTTTGCCCGCCTGCGGCCCGGAACCGTTCTTGAATCCCGGGCTCGCGTCGGAAATTTTGTCGAAGTCAAGAATTCCGTCTTGCATTCAGGAGCCAAGGCAGGACATCTGGCCTATCTGGGAGATAGTGAAATCGGCGCTGACGCCAATATCGGCGCCGGCACCATTACCTGCAATTACGACGGGGCGCGCAAACACAAAACAGAGATCGGGGCGGGCGCGTTTATCGGGAGCAATTCCGCCCTGGTGGCCCCGGTGTCCATTGGGTCCAAGGCCCTTGTTGCCGCCGGATCCGTTGTCACCAAGGATGTGCCGGACGAGATGCTGTGCGTAGCCCGGTCCAGGCAGGTCAATCTGGTTCGTAGAAAAATAACATCAACATCCTAGGAACAGCCATGGATATATTAACTCAGCTATCAGATAGAATCGCGAACCTCTTGGAACGTCAGGAAGCACTGAAGACCGAAAACGCTCAACTCAAGGCCTTGCTCGAAGAGGAAAGGCAGACCAAGGAGGCGGTTTTGGCCAGGGTGGAAAATATCTTGAACACGTTGCAAGAGGTTGATAGAAACTAAGAAATGCCAGGATATAATCTGACCGTACTCGGCCTTGAGCTGTCGTTTGCTGCCGAAGTTTCTTCGGAGCGAGTCCATAAGGCTGTAGAACTACTGAATAGGCGTTATGGGGCTCTGCAGGAGCGAGCCGGTCAGATGAGCAAGGAGCGGCTACTGACGTATCTGGCATTGAGTCTGGCCGACGATTATTTACAAGATCAAGGGAAGCTTTTGCAGCTGGAGTCCACTTTGCAGCAGCTTCTTACGAAGATAGATAGTCCCGAAGATTAGTTGTTTTAACCCCTGGGGGGATAGTGATTGGAGATGCGTTTTTGAGCCAATAAAGCGCAAAACGGGTAGCTTACAACGGCTTTGTGTGCATGCTTTGCCGAGGCGAAGAAGCCTGATGGGTCGTAGCCAACCCCCTCTTAACTTAAGAGGTTCAAAATAAATCCCAACACTACCTTCCGGGGTTATTTCATTCTGTCCCGCCAGTCTCCTCGATTACTCCTTGCCTTTTTAGTGCGTTTGAGCGCGTCCGTTTTGCAGTTCCGCTTACAGGATGTGAAATGGGGTTCATGGCCGTCGCGCAGCCGTGTCATATATATTGTTCCAAGGAGTTTTCATGGCCAGCCAAGTCATAATAACTGCGTTTATTAGTATCGGTATCGGTGCCGTTATCGGTTATTTTTTCAAAAAATACATCACTGATCAGGAGAATGAAGAGTCGCGTTCACTGGCTGAACGTATTCTGGAAGAGGCGAAGAAAGATGCGCAGGCCCATAAAAAGGAAATCCTGCTGCAGGCGCAAGACGAGGTTTTTGCGCTGAAAAAAGAAGTCGAACAGGATGCCAAGGACCGCGAACGGGAATTGAAGAAGAGCGAGGCGCGCCTGCAGGCCAAGGAAGAGCGTTTGGAGAAGAAGGTCGAGGCGTTGGCGCTGAAGGAAAGCGAACTGGTCAATCTGGAAAAGAAAGTTGTTAAGCAAGAGCGCATTGTCGAAGAAAAAGAAGAGAGTTTGCAAAAACTTATTGATGAACAGCAGGTCCGGTTGGAAGAAATCTCCGGCCTGACCGCCGACGAGGCCCGGGCCAGGCTCATGCAGGAAGTCGAGAGCAAGGCGCGGCATGAGGCGGCTAAAATGATCCGGGTCATTGAGGTTGAAGCGCAGGAAACAGCGCACCGCAAAGCGCAGATGATTATTGCCAGCGCGGTGCAGCGTTATGCCGGCGACTATGTGTCCGAGCATACGGTCAGCGCAGTGGAGTTGCCGAGCGAGGACATGAAAGGGCGGATTATTGGTCGCGAAGGCCGCAATATCCGCGCCATTGAGGCGGCAACGGGTGTGGACCTGATCATTGACGACACTCCGGAAACCGTCATTTTGTCCGCGTACAATCCGCTTCGGCGCGAGGTGGCCAAGAGATCCCTGGAGCGCCTGATCAGCGATGGGCGCATCCATCCGGCCCGGATTGAGGATATCGTCAAGAAAGTTGAAAAGGAAATGGACGTCCAGATTCGCGAAATCGGCGAGCAGGCCACCTTTGATCTGGGAGTGCACGGCATTCACCCCGAAATTGTCCGCCTGCTCGGTCAACTGCGTTTCCGCACCAGCTTTACCCAGAACGTGTTGCAGCATTCCCTTGAGGTCGCGTTTTTGTGTGGCATCATGGCTGCCGAGTTGGGGCTTGATGTCAAGAAGGCTAAGCGCGCCGGATTGTTGCACGATCTGGGCAAAGCTGTTGATCATGAAGTTGAAGGTCCCCATGCCCTCATCGGCGCTGATCTGGCAAAAAAATATAATGAATCCGGCGAGATCGTTCATGCCATAGCCGCGCACCATGAGGATGTGCCGCCCAAGTCCGTGTACGCGGTGCTTGTGCAGGCTGCGGACAGTCTGTCCGGAGCCCGTCCGGGGGCACGCAAGGAACTGTTGGAAAGCTATGTCAAGCGTTTGGAAGAGCTGGAAGGGATAGCCACTGGTTTTGAGGGGGTCAGCCGCGCATTCGCCATCCAGGCCGGGCGCGAAGTTCGGGTCATGGTCGACTGTGACGCAGTCAATGACGACCAGATTTTCATGCTGAGCAAGGATATTGCCAAGCAGATCGAAGAGAAATTGACCTACCCCGGCCAGATTCGAGTTACTGTCATCCGCGAGAAAAGAGCTGTGGGCATCGCCAAGTAGGTTTTATGCGGCTTCTTTTTCTGGGCGACATCGTCGGTAAACCTGGGCGGCAGATGGTGAAAGGCCATCTGCCGCGTTTGCGTCAGGAGCTGGGCGTGGATGCGGTGATCGCCAATGCCGAGAATGCTTCCGGCGGGATAGGCCTATCGGCCAAAGGCGCCTACGAATTGAAACGGGCCGGGGTGGACCTGCTGACCGGTGGCAACCATATCTGGAAGTTCAAAGACTTGCATCCGGTTCTCGAAACCGAGGATTGGATCGTACGGCCGGCAAACTATCCTGCAAGCGCGCCCGGGCGGGGCGCGGCTCGTTTTGCCGTCCACGGCGACGGCCCTGATCTATGGGTCGTCAACCTGCAGGGGCGGACGTTCATGGACTCTGTAGACTGTCCGTTTGCGGTCGCCGAGCGCGTGATTGCCGCCATTCCCGCCGGGGACCTGATTGTCATTGACATGCATGCCGAAGCCACTTCGGAGAAGCGGGCCCTGGCTCATCTGCTGCGGGGCCGCGTCCAGGCCGTGGTCGGTACGCATACGCATGTGCAGACCAATGACGCCTGTATCCTGGACCGTTTTACGGGGTACATTTCGGATTTGGGCATGTGTGGACCAATGGATTCGTGTCTGGGCATGGACAACGATATTATTTTGCGCAAATTCATGACCGGTTTGCCGCAGCGCTTTGAGCTGGCCAAGGGGCCATCAATGCTGAACGGAGCTTTGATGGAGTTGGGTCAGGAAGGGTGCCGAAGTATTTCGGCCTGGAAATGGATGTTAAACGAACAGGAACTATCATGACAGAAATGGAATTGGAGCGCCAACTTGCGCAGATCCGACGTGGCAGCATGGAAATCATCAATGAGGAGGAACTGATCCTCAAGTTGCGGCGGGACATTCCGTTGCGGGTGAAGGCCGGATTTGATCCCACGGCTCCGGATTTACACCTCGGGCATACGGTCTTGATTCAGAAGCTGAAGCATTTCCAGGATTTGGGGCATCAGGTCATTTTCCTGATCGGAGATTTCACGGGCATGATCGGCGACCCGTCAGGCAAATCCGAGACACGCAAGACCCTGACCCGCGAGGAAGTGTTGCGTAACGCCGAGACCTATAAAAAACAGATTTTCAAGATTCTGGATCCAGAGCGTACTGAAATCGCTTTTAACTCGACATGGATGGATACTTTTTCCGCTGCGGATTTTATTGCATTGGCCTCACGCTACACGGTGGCCAGAATGCTGGAGCGCGATGATTTTGAGAAGCGGTTCAAGGGCAACCTGCCGATTTCCATTCACGAATTTCTTTATCCTCTGGTGCAGGGATACGATTCCGTGGCGCTGAAGGCTGATGTCGAACTGGGAGGCACGGACCAGAAATTCAATTTGCTCATGGGACGGCATCTGCAGCGCGAGCATGGCCAGGCGTCGCAAATTGTCCTGACCATGCCTATTCTTGAAGGGTTGGACGGGGTGCAGAAAATGAGCAAATCCCTGGGCAACTATATCGGAATTGATGAGCCGGCGGCGGACATGTTCGGCAAGGTCATGTCCATTTCCGATGACCTGATGTGGCGGTACTACGAGCTCCTGTCCGACATATCCCTGGAGCAGATCGCCCGTTTGCGGCAAGATGTCGAAGCCGGGCGCGTGCACCCGAAAAAAGCCAAGGAGGATCTGGCCGAGGAACTTACGGCCAGATACCACGACTCAGCCGTGGCTGTCGCGGCTCGGGAAGGCTTTAACGCCGTCTTTGCCAAGCAGGGAATCCCCGAGGATCTGGAAGTCTTCAGCGTCGCGGTTGGAACCTCTCTCGTGGATGTGCTGAGCGCCAGCGGAGTCTGCTCGTCCAAGGGTGATGCGCGCCGTATGTGCAAGCAGAATGCGGTGACCGTTGATGGGCGCAAGGAAGATGACGGGGCGTTTGTTTTTGCTGCGGGCGAATACGTGCTGAAAGTCGGCAAGAAGCGCTTCTTGAAGGTTGTGGTGGCCGGGGAGGCATGATGATGCGACAGATCTGGAGAAAAACCGTGCTGTTGTCGCGCATGGTCAAGATCGAGCACTCCGTGTTTGCCTTGCCCTTTGCCTACACCGGCATGGTATGGGCCGCCGACGGTTGGCCGGGTTGGAAGATCTTCACGGCTTTGACCATCGCCATGGTGGCGATCCGCTCGTACGCGATGGCGGTCAACAGGCTGCTGGACCTGCCGCTGGACGCCAAGAATCCACGCACGGCCTCCAGGCCGCTGGTAACCGGGGAGATCGGCATTGTCGAGACAAGGGTTTTCATCGCGGTCTGTGCCGTAATTTTCCTTGTCTCATGCGCATTGCTGAACGTTCTTTGCCTTGTCCTGGCTCCGTTTGCGCTGGCGTGGTCCGCGCTGTACAGCTGGACAAAGCGTTTTACCCGTTTGTGCCACTATGTTCTCGGTTCTGTGCTCGGTCTTGCCCCGGTGGCTGGTTGGCTGGCCGTCAACCCTTCTTTGGAGCCGGGGGCTGTTTTGCTTGGTCTTGGCGTGGTTTTTTGGGTTGGCGGGTTTGACATTCTGTACGCCTGCCAGGATGAGGAATTTGACCGATCAGAAGGCTTGCACTCCTTGCCGGTCAGCACCGGCGTACCCACGGCCCTTGCCTTGTCCACGTTCAGCCACGCCGTGGCCGGGCTTTTTTTTCTGTTGGCCGGTTGGGTTGCCGGCGCGGGCTGGTTGTATTTTGTCTTTGTCCTGCTGATCTGGGCCATTCTTATATATGAGCACCGCCTCATAGCCCCGCAGGACATGAGCCGGGTCAATTTGGCGTTTTTTACCATGAACGGATTCGTGGCCGTATTGCTCCTGGTAGGGGCAGTGCTGGATCGCATCTTCACATAATACGCTTTGCGGAGTTTCCGATGACGAGTTTGACTGCTTTTCCCAACTATCGCGGTGAAATGGAGTATGTATGCCTTGGGTGTCAGGCCAGATATCCCATTGACGAACTGCATTACACCTGCCCGACGTGCAAGGGCGTGTTCCTGCTGGAAGACACCCGTTTTGACGAGTTGAAAAACGTCAGCGGCCGTGACTGGCAGGAGATTTTCGACCAGCGCGCCGCAACCAAGAATTCGGCTCTGCGCGGCATATTTCGGTTTTACGAGCTTATGGCTCCGGTTATTGCCGAAGAGCACATCGTCTACCTGGGAGAAGGCAACACGCCCGTCACCAGGTCGTCGCCTGCCCTTGAAAGACAGGTCGGCCAGGCCATGGCGTTCAAAAACGACGGTCAGAACCCCTCGGCGTCGTTCAAGGACAGGGGCATGGCTTGCGCGTTTTCCTACCTGCGTCACCTGGTGGCCAGACACGGATGGGACGAGGTGCTGACCATTTGCGCTTCGACCGGCGATACCTCGGCTGCAGCGGCCCTGTACGCTGCCTATGTGGGTGAGCCGCTGACTTCGGTCGTGCTTTTGCCCCAGGGCAAGGTCACGGCCCAGCAGTTGTCGCAGCCCCTTGGAAGCGGGGCCCGCGTTCTGGAAATTCCCGGTGTTTTTGATGATTGCATGAAGGTCGTGGAGTATCTGGCTGACCACTACCGCGTGGCCCTGCTCAATTCGAAAAACGCCTGGCGCATCCTCGGCCAGGAAAGCTATGCCTTTGAAGTTGCCCAGTGGTACGATTGGGATCTGCGTTCCAAGGCGGTTTTCGTGCCTATCGGCAATGCCGGTAACATCACGGCCATCATGAGTGGTTTTCTGAAACTGCACAGTCTGGGGATCATTGCCGGCTTGCCCCGCATCATCGGGGTGCAATCCGAACATGCCGATCCTGTCTTCCGCTACTATGCCATGCAGCCGGGGCAGCGGCGGTACGAATCGGTCAAGGTGCAACCTTCCGTTGCCCAGGCCGCCATGATCGGCAATCCGGTATCATTTCCGCGCGTGCGGCACTTGGCCGAACGGTACGAGGCCCTTGGCGGCAGCGGATCGTTCCAGGTGGTGCAGGTCAGCGAACAGCGCATCATCGAATCCATGCTCCTGGCCAATCGTCATGGGCACATTTCCTGCACCCAGGGGGGGGAATGCCTGGCCGGGCTGTTTAAGGCCAGGGAGCTTGGGCTGATGGACAAGGATGAACTGGCCGTGCTTGACGCCACCGCCCATGCGCTTAAATTCGCAGGATTTCAGGACATGTATTTTCAGAACGGATTTTCCGCAGAATACGGCATCAATCCTGATGCCGGCCTGGCCAATAAGCCGGTTCTGGCCATTGATCAGGCCGCGAAAAACGCGTTGGCCGAGGACGCATTCACGGTCAGGGCGGCCGAGAACGTTGTTGATATTCTGGGGCTGGCTCGCAAGAGTTGAACCTGACAGCTCATGCCGCCATGAGACGTACGGAGGCCGGGTTTTCCCGGCCTTCGTTATGTTGGGGCGGCAGTTTGGTTGGGACGGCCCACGATGGCAATGTTATGGCCTTCTGCCATGTGCAATGATGCCGGGAGGTCAAAGAAAAGTGTATGGCCTGCTTCGACGAGCAAGCAACTGCACCGGGCGTCGATCATGGCCTGAATGGTTCCCGGTCCGACCGCTGGAAGGTCGAGACGAGTGTCCTGGCCGGGTTTGGGACGTTTGACGACCACTGCTCCAGGTCCTCCACCCAGGCTGCCTGCCCGCCGGATAGCGGCGTCGGTGCCTTCGATGGCTTCCACGGCCAAGACGATGCCTTCGCGCAGGACGAGACATTGGCCGATATCGAGGGGGCCAAGCTGCCGTGCCAATTCCCAGCCGAGATCCATGTCGAGCTGTTCCTGCTCCGTTGGTTTTCTGCGGGTCAGAATTCCGGCTGGGGCGTGGAGTTCGGGGCAATACGCGTGCGGGGCTGTCAGCGTCATGCCTTCCTTTTCCAGTTCGCGTCCCACGGCGCGCAGCAGAATGTCGTCACCCTTTGTACGCAGAGAGAAAAGAAGGCGAGCGGCGCGCCAATCCGGACGTATATCCAGGGCGCGGGGCTTGTTGATCGGGCCGGCCATAACGACATGCGTAACGTGGTGGGCGGCGAAGAAGTCGATCAGTTTTCCGAGTTGACCCAGTTTGAGCCAAATAAAGGCGTCGCACCGGTCGGCAAAGGACGGGTCGGTGTCAGAGGGAAAACCGACCCCAATGATCTTGGCTCCGAGGTTACGGGCATTGACGGCGACCGTGCAGGGAAAGGCGCCGCCTCCGGCAATGATACCCAGAACCGTGGACATTGCGACTAGATGCGCTCCGGCGTGATCGTGCCTCGCTTGCTGGCGCGGATGAATTCCAGCAGTTTCATGACCTGCGGGAAATGACCCAGCTCGGTCTCAACCTGCTGCATGACTTCGTTGCGCTCCTGATTGGAGCGCCAGATAAGTTTGTAGGCCGACTTAAGGGCGTGGATTTCGTCTGAAGAGTAGCCATGGCGTCGCAGGCCGATCAGATTCAGCCCCCGCAAGGTGGCGCGTTCACCCACGGCGAGCATGAACGGCGGAACGTCCTGAGCCACTCCGGTCTTGCCGCCGATAAAGGCCTGGTCTCCGATGTTGACGAACTGATGGACTGCGGACAATCCGCCGACAACGACATCGTTGCCGACAGTGACGTGCCCGGCCAGAGTGGCGGCATTGGCCAGGACATTGCTGTCGCCGATAACGCAGTCGTGAGCGATGTGCGAGTAGGCCATCATCAGGTTGTCGGATCCGACCTTGGTCAGTCCGCCTCCGCCTTCGGTACCGCGATGGATGGTGGAAAATTCACGAATCCTGTTGCGGTCACCGATTTCCAATCGGCTCTCCTCCCCGTGAAATTTCAGATCCTGGGGCTCTCCACCGACGCAGGCCATGGAATGGACGTGATTATCCCGGCCCATGGTCGTGTACCGTTTGATCTGGCAGGCCGGATCAATGATGCAACCGTCACCGATGCGCACTTCGTCTTCGATAACCGCATAAGGACCGATCACGACGCCGACACCAAGCGAGGCACCGGGGTGAACAACGGCCGTGGGGTGAATGGCTGTTTCCATCAATCTTCCCTCGGGACAACGGATGCGGTCAGAATGCCTTCCGCGACAACCTTGCCGTCAACCATGGCCTTGCCGTTGGTTTTCCACATCATCATCTTGTGTCGCTCGTACGTGACGTGCAGGTGGAGTTGGTCACCGGGAAAAACCGGACGCCGGAAGCGGACCTTTTCCATGCCCGTAAACAGAAAGATTTTGCCCACGGTTTCTTCTGGGGGCAGGCTTTTAATGACCATGATTCCACCGGCTTGCGCCAGCGCTTCCAGGATGAGTACTCCGGGCATGACCGGGTAGGAGGGAAAGTGTCCTTGAAAAAAAGGCTCGTTGATGGACACGCTTTTCACCGCGTGCACGGATTTCATGGATTCAAAGGCAAGCACCCGGTCCACAAGAAGGAATGGGTAACGGTGCGGCAGCAGGTCCAGAATGTCTTTGCTGACGATTTCGCCGGTATCAGGTTTGGTGATCATGATTTTTGCTCTTGGTTCGCAAGTTGCGTCTTGAGAAGGGCCAATTCTTTTTCCAGTTTGCCCACACGTCGTTTCAATTCAGGCAATTTCGGCAAGATGGTCGATGCCCGCAGGAACGTGCCGTGGGGCATGGCCGGGATGCCGCTCATGTCCTGGCCGGGTGGAACGTCCTGGCCAACGCCGGATTTGGCACCGATCCGGCATCCGTCGCCAAGATGGATGTGACCGGATATGCCGGCCTGCCCGGCCAGGATCACCCCGTCGCCAAGGGTTGTCGATCCCGCTATGCCGACCTGCGCGACCAGGAGACAATTACGTCCAACCCTGACATTGTGGCCAAGCTGCACCAGGTTGTCGATTTTTGTTCCCCGGCCGACCCGCGTCTCGCCCAGTGCCGCACGGTCAATGGTCGTGTTCGCACCGATCTCCACATCGTCTTCAATGACCGTGCGCCCGATCTGCGGGAATTTGGTCATTCCGGCAGCGGCTTGTGCAAAGCCGAAACCATCGCTGCCGAGTACGGTACCGGCGTGCAGGATGACTCGTTTTCCGATGGAGGTGTCGGCCATCAGGGAGCAATTCGGATAGATGACGCAGTCTTCACCAATGACGCACCGTTCGCCGATATACGTGCCGCTGAAGATTCGCACCCCTGGGCCGATTTCGGCTCCGGGGCCGACATAGACAAAGGGGGCAATGGCCGCGGTGGGATCAATGGCGGCTTCCGGATGGATAAAGGCCATGTCGCTGATCCCCGCAAACTGGCCTTGCGGCTTGGCAAAGAGGTGCACGCAGCGGGCAAAATCCAGATAGGGAGCGGGGCTGACCAGACACGTCAAGGCCGGACGAACATGTTCGGCGGAAACCAGAACAGCGCCCGCCTGTGTCGTGTCAAGTTGCGACAGGTATTTGGGGTTGGCCAGAAATGACAGCTGCGATGCAGTGGCCTCAGCCAGGGTGTTGACTCCGGTAATTTCTTTGTCTTCACCCTGGAGCGCCAGGCCTAAGGTATGCGCAATGGCGGACAGTCGCATGTCTGGTCCGGGTTATTTGCCACGCATGGCTTTGTTCAGTTCGGCGATGATGGCGTCTGTCAGGTCGACACTGTCCTGGTGATAGACAAGCCCGCTGGCCTGCTTGTCGAAAATGGCGGTGAAACCGTTCTTTTTCCCGTATTCCTGAACCACGTCGATCAGCTTGTCGATGATGGGTTGGGACAGGCTCTGTTCGGCCTGCTGCAGCTTGCGCTGGTAGTTCTGGCCCATATCCTGGAAGTCCCGGACCTTGCGCTTGTACTGGGTCTCTTTGTCCAGCTTTGCTTCCTGGCTGAGCATCATGGACTGCTTCTGCAGCTCGTCTTTGAGGGTATCCAGGGTTTTTTTCTGGGCATCCAGATTGTCTTTCATATCCTTGAACTGGCTTCGCAGCTGATCCATGGCTTTGGTGCCGGGTTCAGACTTGGCGATGACCGCCTTCATGTCGACAAAACCGATTTTTGTATTGGCGCTGGCTGAGACGGCCAGGCAGAAAACAAGCAGAATGCTCATGATACAAATGCGCATGAAAGAACTCCTCGTTGAATAACGTATGTGATTGCTTGTTAGAAAAACTGACCCACAGAAAACTCAAGACGGCCTTTTCTTTCGTCATCGACTTTGACCTTGTCCAGAGGGAACCCGTATTCAAGGCGCAAGGGGCCGAGAGGAGAGTACCAACGGACGCCGGCGCCGACGCTTTTGTAGAGGTCGAAATCAATGGACTCGTCCTCGTCCCAAGCCTTGCCGGCGTCAAAAAAGACGAGCCCGACAATGCCCATCTCCTTATGCAGGGGAACGAGATATTCCGCATTGAAGAAAAAGCTTTTGTTACCGCCTTTTTCATCGCCTTCGTCGTAGCCCTGGGCGCCTTCAAGCTTGTCGTAGACCGGCGAGATGGTTCTTTCCTTGTAGCCGCGAACAGAGTTCATGCCGCCGAGATAAAACCGTTCGAACGGTGGTATGCGGTCGCCGCCGTTCTCCATGATGTATCCGGCCTGGGCGTGCAGGTGCAACGTGGTATTCAGGAAAAAGGGCTGGTAGTAGTTCGCGTCGGCGATGTACTTGATGAAATTGTCGTCCCCGCCGATAAGGCCGCCCGCATACTCCATGGAGAACAGATATGTCGTGCCCTTGCTCGGATTGATGCGTCGGTCCGTGGTGTCGCGTTTGATGGAGCCATAAAGGGCGCTCGCCCAGTTCAGACCCTCGATGTCTTTGATGACCTTGTCCGCATCATCGTCGATATTGTCGATTCGGTAGCGTTCAAGGCGGTAATTCCACGAGAGATTGGTGTATTCGCCAAGAGGGTAGCCGAACAGGATGCGGGCACCCATGGCTTGCTTGTCGTAATCGGAATAGTCGTTTGTTCTGTTGTACAGGCTGACGCCGACTCCCAGATCCGTGTCATCGTAATTGGGATTCCAGAAGGTTGTGTTATAGTCGGCCGACTTGGCGCTGATGGTGCCTGTAAAGCTCAGTTGGTAGCCCATGCCGAACAGATTGCGCTCCATGACCTGGCCGGAAAAGAAGACCTGTGAATAGCTGGAGTAGCCGACGCCGGCCGTGAATGCGCCGGTGGGCTTCTCCTTGACCTTGACCCGCAAGTTGAGGGCTGACGGATCGGCTGTCGGTTCCGGAGTGATTTCAACCGTATCGAAGTAGTCGAGTTTGTGCAGTCGGGTATTGGAACGCCGCAACATGCTGCCGCTATAGAGCTCGCCGTCGCGCAAACGCATTTCACGGCGGATGACATTGTCGCGGGTCTTGGTGTTGCCTTCGATCAGGACTCGGTTGATGCTGACTTTGTGCCCTTTGGACATGATGTAAAGTACGTCCAGGGACTTGTCGTCTTCATTGCGGTTCAGTCTCGCGTCGGCGTCGGCAAACGCATAGCCGTAGTTGGAGTAGTGCTCTGTCAGTTTCTGCAGATCCGCACGCATGGTGGAGCGGTCAAAAAAGGCTTTGTCCTTTGCCAGGTCGTCCATTTTTACCAATGCGTCCAACTCGTCGGCGCTGCCGATCATGTCGCCGGAATATTCGACGGAAGCAACGGTGTACCTGTCTCCCTCCTCAACCTGAAAGGTGACGGTAATGCCCTTGTCCGTATAACTGACTTCCGGCTGGCCGACACGGGCGTTCAGAAAGCCGCGGTTGCCGTAGTAGGCCTCCAGGGCTGCAGCGTCACGGTCCAGAATCTCCTCGCGCAGGATGCCTGAGCCGGTCAGCCAGGAAAACATGCCGCGTTCGGACAAGGCCAGTTCCTTTTTCAGATCTGAAGGGCTGAGTTGTTTGGCCCCTTGGATGATAATGTCCGTGACATAGAGCTTGTTGCCCTCGTCAACGATGATGTTCAGTCTGGCCCGCCTTGGATCGGCCTGGTCCAGGCGGTAGTCGACCTTGGCGTTGTAAAAGCCGTCTTTGCGGTACAGTTCCCGGATCTTTCCCATGTCTTCCGACAGCACCCGCGGATTCAGAACTGCGCCGGTCTTGGTGGAGATCGCTGCCAGCAGGTCGTCGGCATCCAGTTCCTTGGCTCCGTCCACGCTGATGGCCTGGATAAGCGGTTTTTCCCGGACCGTGATGATCAGCCGTTTGCCTTCCGAGGTTTCTTCCACGGCCATTTCAATGTCGTCGAAGTAGCCAAGATCATACAGACTTTTGAGTTCGGCATTGATGGCTTTGGGATCGTAGATGTCTCCGGGCTGGATTTTGAGGCGCATGTAGACCACGTCGTCGTCAAGGATCTCGTTGCCGCGGACATCAATCGAGGCGATACGCTCCTTGTGCAGCATGCCGGCCTGGATTTTCGCCGCAGTTTCCTGGATGGCGGGCAGAACATTGATGACGCCCTCCTTGACGACGAAAAATGGCTTGGGAGCGTGGATGCCCTGCGCTTCGACCAGTCGCGTGTCCAGACTGATGGTTGTGCCGACCTGGCTGAAACTGCCGTATACCGCGTATTCGGCCCCCGACAGCAGGGCCATGTCTCTGGCTATGCCCAGGTCCAGGTATTCGACCTGGTGTTCGTGCAGCATGCGCAGGGTCGATTCGGGCGGAACGACGTGGATGCCCATGGCGGTCAGTTGGTCCTGCAGCAATTTGGGCAGGCTCTCTTCCAGATAGGTCAGGTCCGGGCCTGCGTTGACGGCAAAGGGCAGGACGATGACCTTGCCGGGTGAGTCCGCAAAGCAAGGAGCAGCGCAGAAAAGGCAGAGGGCGAGAACCAGACGACGGAACGCATTACGTTTCATACAATTCTCCAGAACGAAGCTCCAAGGTGCGCTGCATGCGCTGGGCAAGTTCAGCGTTGTGGGTCACGACAACCAGGGTCACGCCCTGGTTTTGGTTTAACTGCAACAATAAATCATTTATTTCCCGACCGGTCCGTTCGTCCAGGTTGCCGGTGGGTTCGTCTGCGAGGATGACTCGGGGATCCATCAGGATGGCCCGGGCAATGGCGGCGCGCTGTCGCTCTCCTCCGGACAGGGTGGTTACCCTGTGATGGAGGCGATGCGCAAGCCCTACTCGCGACAAAGCCTGATCGGCCAGATCCAGGACCTCTTTGCGCGGCAGGCCGTTGATGATGCCGGGCATGGCCACGTTTTCCCTGGCGGAAAACTCGGGCAGCAAATGGTGAAATTGAAAAACGAACCCGATGCTCTTGTTGCGGATTTGCGCCCGCTCCTTCCATCCGAGGGTGGAAATGTCGCGGTTGTCGAAAAAGATGGTGCCGGTGGAAGGTACGTCCAGGGTCCCCATGATTTGCAGCAAGGTGCTCTTGCCTGAGCCAGATGCGCCGACAATGGCCAAGGAGTCCGCCTGGCCAATGGTCAGGTCCACACCGCGAAGAACGGAAATGACCTCCTCGCCCTGTACGTACTCCTTGCCGATGTCCGTCAATGTATAGACGTCATTCATAGCGCAACGCCTCGGTGGGATGCATCCGGGCCGCCTGTCGGGCCGGATAGAGGGTGGCCAGGAAGCACAGAGCCATGGCGGCCAGCGCAATGCAGGACATGTCGAAGAGTTCGATCTTTACCGGCAGGTGATCAAGGTAATAGATGTCCAGAGGCAGTTTGATGAACTGGTATTTCTGCAGCAGGGAGCACAGCCCAAGCCCCAGACCGAAGCCAAGGGATGTACCGACCAGACCGATGAGCGATCCCTGGAGGATGAAAATGTTGCGGATCTGGGGCGGAGTGGCACCCAGCGCCATGAGGACGGCGATATCCTTGGTTTTTTCCATGACCATCATGACCAGGGTGGTGATAATGGAAAACGAGCCGACCAGGACGATCATGACCAGGATGACGGCCATAGCTGTTTTTTCCAGCTTGAGGGCGGCAAACAGGTTCTGATTCATCTCGATCCAGTTACGGGCATAGAGGGGGAAGCCGCCAAGGTTGCGGAGGAGCTCTTCACCCAGGCTCTGGACCGCATTGATATCCTTGACCCGATATTCGATGCCGGTCACGACGTCGCTTTCAAAGCCGAGGATGTTCTGGGCCGCAGGGATGGAGACAAAGGCCAGCGATGAGTCATATTCGAACATGCCGGAACTGAAAATGCCGACCACGGTGAAGAAAACGATTTTCGGCGAAAACCCGGCCGCAGATTTTTTTCCGCTGGGGGCCAGCAGGCTGACCCGGCTGCCCAGGGTCAGGCCAAGACGAGCCGCCAACTCCTTGCCGACGACAATGCCGGGCTCATCGTTCTCCAGGGCCAGGTCGGTCAGACTGCCGGAAACCATGTCCTTTTCCACCGACAGGACCGATCCCGCCGTGCGCGGATCAATCCCGCGCAGAACCACGCCTTTGACGCCGGATGGCGTGGAAAGCATGACCTCGTAGTAAATGAACGGCGTGGCCGCCTCGATGCCGGGAACCTGCAGGCTTTGGCGGGCCAGTTGGTCGTAATCCGGTATGGTTTGCTTGACGGAGCCCAGGATGAGGTGGGCGTTGATTCCAAGGATCTTGTCCCGCAGGTTCTCGCTGAATCCGTTCATTACCCCCAGCACCACGATGAGTGAGGCCACGCCGATGGCCACCCCCAAGACGGAAATGAGGGAGATGACGGAAATGAACGCCTGCTTGCGCCTGGCAAGGAGATAACGCAGAGACACAAAGAGTTCGAAGCGCATGGGGTCTCGTGGTGAGGGTTCGTCGTGCTGTCAGGGCCCGGGTCGGGTCAGATGGAACCTTCCGGACGCAACAGCGGAAAGAGGATCACTTCCCGGATGGAAGGCGAGTCCGTCAGCAGCATGACCAAGCGGTCAATGCCGATGCCCTGGCCTGCAGCCGGCGGCATGCCGTATTCCAGGGCGCGGATATAGTCTTCATCCATGGCGTGAGCTTCGTCATCGCCGGCCGCTTTCTCCCGGACCTGTTCCTCAAACCTGCTTTTCTGGTCGTAAGGATCGTTGAGTTCCGAGAAGGCATTGGCCATTTCCTGGCCGCAGATGAAGAGTTCGAATCGGTCCGTAATTTCCGGGTCCTGGTCGTTCTTGCGTGAAAGCGGAGAGATGTCCGTGGGGTAATGGTAGATGAAGTGGGGCTGAATGAGCTTGGGTTCAACCAGGTTGTCAAACAGCTTGGCCTGCAACTTGCCGAGCTTTTCACCTTTATGAACGGTCTCCCCGAGTTTCTGGGCCAAATCCTTGCACTTCTCGTAGTCGCGGTAAATGTCCGCAGAGACGCCGCCGATTTTCTCCAGGGATTCGTGGAAGGGAAGACGCACCCAGCCATCCTGCAGGTCAATGGTGTTGCCCTGATATTCAACAAGATGCGTGCCGTTCACCGCCTTGGCCAGCGCACAGAACAATTCTTCGGTCAGATCCATCAGATCAACGAAGGTGGCGTAGGCCCAGTAGAATTCAATCATGGTGAATTCGGGATTGTGCCGGGTGTCGATGCCTTCGTTGCGGAAATTGCGGTTGATTTCATAGACGCGGTCAAAGCCGCCCACCAGCAGACGCTTCAGGTACAATTCCGGCGCAATACGCAGAAAAAGCTCCATGTCCAGGGCGTTGTGATGGGTTTTGAAGGGTTTCGCCGCTGCGCCGCCGGCGATGGGCTGCATCATGGGTGTTTCCACTTCCAGAAAGCGCCGTTCGTTGAGAAAGTTGCGGATGAACTGCACGATGGCCGTGCGCTTGCGAAAAATCTCCCGGGCCCTGTCGTTGACCAGCAGGTCCACGTAGCGCTGACGATAGCGGGTTTCGACGTCTTTCAGACCGTGATATTTTTCGGGCAAGGGACGCATGGACTTGGAGAGCAGCCGGACTGTCTGGGACTTGATCGTCAGTTCGCCGGTTTTGGTTCGAAACAGGGTGCCGGTCACTCCGACAATGTCGCCGATTTCGAACTTTTTGAATATCGTGTAGTTGTCTGCGCCCAGATCGTCGCGCTGGCTGTAGACCTGGATTTTGTCCGTGGTGTCCTGGATATGAAAAAAAGTGGCCTTGCCAAAGGATCGGTGGGCCATGATGCGGCCGCACAGGGCAAAATGCAGGTCTTCCTGGAGCAGGACTTCTTCGGTCTTGTCTCCATGCGCCGCCACCACGTCGCCGATTTCGGCCGTGCGACGAAAATCATTGGGATAGAGGGAAACGCCGGCGTCGAGCAGAAACTGGGCTTTTTCCTTGCGGTGACGCAGCAGCTGCTTTTCCGTGGGGGCATTGGGTTGATTTTGTGTCAAAGAAAGTCTCCGTTCTTCGGGCTTAAAACGTCAAACAAGCCAAATCGGCTATTGGAAATTGGTCTGCCCGTCAAGAAAAGTCAATCTCAAGAGGGCGCGTGAGGCGTGTGAATCAGGCGGGTTGAAGCATGGCGGCCAGACTTTTGCCGTTGTCCAGAATTTCGGAGATGGAGAGTCCGCAACCACTGAGCAGCCGGGATAGTTTCTCAAGCTCGCGCGCCGGGGAAAACAGAGGATAATCGCTGCCGAAGAGCAGGCGAGAGGGGGCGTGGCGGCTGGCCAGGCGGCAGAAAAGTTCCGGGTTGATGACCTCTGCGCAGCAGGATGTGTCGAGAAATAGATCCCGGCCGGCCAGGTCGTTCAGCGCCGCCTCCCACTGGCCAATACCCCCGAGATGAGCGGCAATGACCCGCAGCCTTGGATGGGTATCCATGATATGGGCCAAGTCTTGGGGATGGGACATGGACGCGCCGCCCATGTGGGTAGGGCCCATGTGGACCAGGATGAAGAAACGTCCGGCCGCGTGCCGCCAAATCTCTTTCCAGTCCTGAGCCTGAAGCGGGATACCCGCCAGGTCGGGATGAATTTTGAGTCCGCGAATGCCGTTGCCTTCCAGGCGGTCCAGTTCTGCCGGCCAGTCGGGATGATGGGGGTGGACCGTGCCCAGTGGAATGAGGCGCGGTTCTTCCCGGCGCAGGCGGATCATCCAGGAATTCGCCGGGATCATCTGATCCGGTTTGAGCGCGGCCGTGAAACAGAGGGCACTTTCCAGACCGGCCCGGTCCAGATGTTTCAGCAGGTCGGGGGCCGAGCCGTCACCAGCCGGAAGACGGCCGAATTCTTCTCCGATGGTTGCGGCCAGGCGCGCCGCCACTTTGGGCGGAAAAACATGGGTATGGCAGTCGACCATGTCAGCCGAACAGCGCCGCCAGCCAGTCCGGAATGCGTACGGGGCGGCCCTGGGCGTTGACCACGGCGTGTTGCGTTGCGCCGCGGGCCAGCAGGCCGGACCTGCTCTCGTCGAAGATCTCGTAGGCGAAGGTCAGGCTGGCCCGGGACCGCTCCGCCAGGGCCGTGTGGATATTGAGGACCTCGTCGTACCGGGCCGGGGCAAGATAGCGGCATGATGCCTCGCGTACCGGCAGATAGAACCCGCGGTCCTCGACCGTCGCGTAGCTCAAGCCGAGGTTGCGGATCAGTTCGCTGCGGCCGCGTTCGAAGAGATGGAGATAGTTGGCGTAATAAACCACGCCCATGGCATCGGTTTCGCCGTAGGACACGCGGTGGGTCAGCCAGCACGCAGGTCCGGGAACTGTCGCTGTCATCGCGCCGGCCCCAGGGCAAAGGGGATCAGGTCCTGGCCGGCATCAAGAACGAGTGGCCCGGCGGTGGCTTCGGAAAATACCGCCGGACCGTCGGTGCGCGGCGCGGTTGTCGAATAGATCAGAAAAGGTACGGGGTCTTCGGTGTGGGTCCGCCGGGCAACAGGAGTGAAGTGGTCGCAGGTGATGACGATAATCGCCTCGGTGTCCTGCAGCGCGGCCAGGACCGGGGCCGCGATGCGCTGATCAAAAAGCTCGATGGCACTTTTTTTCAGCTCGGCATCGCCCATGTGGCCGCACTCGTCCGGCGCTTCGACATGGATGTAGACAAAATCTCCGTGCTGGAGAAAATCCAGGCCGGCCTGAACCTTGCCCTCATAGTTGGTGTCGATGAGGCCGGTGGCGCCGTCCACTTCCAGGACTTGCATGCCCGCCGCTCGGCCCAGCCCCTTGACCAGGTCCACGGCCGAAACCACCGCGCCCTGCAGGCCGAATTTATGTTCAAAAGGCGGCAGACTCAGGGGGCGGCCCTGACCCCAGGGCCAGATGGAGTTTGCGCTCGAGGAGGTCTCGGCCCTGAGAAAGGCATGGGCTTGGCGCATAAAAGAGGCCAAGGCCGGAAATTCGGCCAGGGTGGCCATATCCGGGGCAATGGACTGATCCAGGATGTCGTGGGGCGGGCGGATATGCAGCGTGGCGGCCGGAGTCCGGGCGCCGTTTTTCTGGACCAGCAGGTGGCGGTATTGGATGCCCTGGACGGGCTGAAACGGTCCGCCTGCGGCCAATTCGGCGATATGGGCCACCAGGGGGGCGGCAACCGGGGTGGTGATGTGTCCGGAGGAATAGTCGCGCATGACGCCCTGATCGGACAGTTCCGAGACCTCGACCAGGTTCATGCGCCAGACCAGATCGTCCGGAGCCAGTTGCAGTCCTTGGGCCGCGGCTTCAATGGGCCCGCGGCCGGTGTGGTGCTCGGCCGGATCGTATCCCAGGAGGGACATGTTGGCCACGTCGGAACCCGGAGGCATGCCCCGGGGGACCGTCCGACAACGGCCGCAGCGGCTGCGGGCCGCCAGGAAATCCATGGTCGGCGTGTGGGCGGCCTGGAGGGTGGTGCGACCTCCCAGGCTTTCCAGGGGCCAGCCGGCCATGCCGTCGGCCACGAGAAAGACAAGTTTCGGCATCAGATGATCCTGTAATGTACGGGCGGGGCCAGTACAAAGCTGAATTTTTTGATGGCCTCCAGGGCTGCGGTCACGTTTTGCATCTGGGCGGAGTGGGTCAGGAAAACAATGGGGACACCGTTGTCCGGAGCGCATTGACGCTGCACGACCTGGGCGATGCTGATGTTGTATTCCCCCATGACGCCGGCAATGGAGGCCATGACGCCGGGGCGATCCAGCACGGTGAAACGGAAGTAGTGACGGAATACGGTCAGTTCCGGGGCAAGAATCTGGGCCTGTGGCAGTCGCGCCTCCAGAAAGCCCGTGTTGTTGGGAATGCAGTTGGTGCGGGCCAAGGCCAGGATATCGGCCATGACGGCGCTGCCTGTCGGCAGGTCTCCGGCGCCTTGGCCATAGAGCATGACCGGCCCGACGGCGTTGCCTTCGAGCAAAACCGAGTTGAACGGGCCGTCAACCTTGGCCAGGATATGGTCCTGCCGCAGCAAGGCCGGATAAACACCGGCGTGGAGCAGGCCGGATTTGTCACGGACCTGGGCCAGAAGTTTGATGCGGTAGCCGAAGTCCCTGGCCAGACAGATGTCGAACTGCTCGACCTTGGAGATGCCTTCGACGGTCAGGCGGTTCATGGGGTAGTCCAGACCATAGGCCAGGCGGATGAGGATGACGAGTTTGTGCGCCGCGTCAATGCCTTCGATGTCAAGGGTTGGGTCGGCCTCGGCATAGCCCTTGTTCTGGGCCTTGGCCAGCACGGTCCCGAAGTCTTCACCCTTTTCCGACATCTCGGACATGATGAAGTTGGCCGTTCCATTGAGAATACCGGTGATGGTTTTGATCTTGTTGCCGGCCAGGCTTTCCTTCAGGGTCTGGATGATGGGGATGCCTCCGGCCACGCTGGCTTCATAGTAGAGCCCGAGATTTTTGCTGGCGGCCAGCTCGAAAAGTTCCGGCCCGTGCTCGGCCAGAAGCGCCTTGTTGGCCGTGACCACGGGTTTGCCGGCCTGGAGGGCGCGGGTGATCAGGGCTCGCGGAAACTCGATGCCGCCGGCCAGTTCGACCACGATATCGATGTCCGGGTCGTTGAGCAGATCGTCCATGCTGGTCGTAAAGACCGTGTCCGGAGAGGGCGCGACATTGCGCGGCTTGTCCAGGTCGCGAACCATGATGGTTTTAACCTTGAGGGATTTGCCGAGGCGCCGAGTGATCCATTCGTTGTTTTCCTGAATGATCTTGATCAGGCCGGAGCCGACCGTGCCCAGGCCGGCCAAGCCGAGATGTATGACAGAGTCTTTCACGATTTCCTCCTGGCCATTGCGGCAGGTCAGCAAAAGATTATCGACAAGAAAACAAGACTTCTAGCGTTAACCTTGCGGGTCTGTCAAAAGCATGATTCCCCACGCTGGGCGAAATGCAGTTTTTTGGTTGACGCTCCATTGTCATTCGTTTAAATACCCACTTCTTCAAGACGGAGAGGTGGCCGAGCTAGGCTGAAGGCGCTCGCCTGCTAAGCGAGTATAGGGGCTTAAACCTCTATCGAGGGTTCAAATCCCTCCCTCTCCGCCATTTCCTGGAGGGTTGGCAGAGCTGGTTGATTGCACCGGTCTTGAAAACCGGCATGCCTTTGCGGGCATCTGGGGTTCGAATCCCTAACCCTCCGCCACAAGAAATTAAGGAATAAGTCCCCGGCGTCCTGCTTTTCAGGATGCCGGGGCTTTTTCTTTTGACGCGTTTGCGTGGTCCTGGTGACAGGATAGTCTTAGAGTCGGGCTGGACCCGCTGTGCTTGTGAAAATGATCCCGGGCGCTGCCGTTTTGATGCGTTGTCCTGGGGGCTGAATTTCTCTAGAGAGAAGCACGTTATCTCAATAAACAAGGAAATTTTATGGAAATGACTCTGACGGACATTCCCGGTTTGTTGCTGATCAAGCCGCGCGTTTTTGGCGATCACCGCGGTCATTTTTGCGAGACGTACAGTCGGCGCGCGCTTGAGAGTCATGGACTGAGCTATGATTTCATCCAGGACAACGAGGCGGTTTCTCGTCAGGCCGGCGTGGTGCGGGGGCTGCACTTTCAGACTCCGCCCATGTCTCAAACCAAGCTGGTTCGGGTTGGTCGCGGGGCCGTGTTCGACGTGGTCGTGGATCTGCGTGTCGATTCTCCGACGTACGGACAATGGCGGGGATATACCTTGTCGGCGCAGAATTTTCTTCAGTTGCTCGTGCCCAAGGGGCTGGCCCACGGATACATGACCCTGACCGAGGACACCCAGTTTTTATACAAGGTCGATGCACCGTACGCGCCGGAGAACGATGGCGGGATTTTCTGGAATGATCCCGCCCTGGCCATCGCCTGGCCCGACCTGGCTCCCGTGCTTTCGGACAAGGATCGCCTCTTGCCCCGGCTGGAAGAGTTTCGTTCTCCGTTCGCTTTGGGATAAGGCCTCGGCATAGCCGAGGAAACTGGTGGGAAATATGGCCCGCGCAGGTGAAATGTCGTTTATTGCAGGGGAGTTGCCGGTATGCGGAAGATCGTGATTTTTTTCATTATCTCTTGACACGGCGCAAGCCTCTTGAATACAGGGGAGCAATTATTTCGTGTCTGTTTTTCACAATTTCATCTCAACGCGGTAGGAGGAGAGGACTGTGGCAAAATGCAAAAGCTGCGTGGTGTTGCCATTCCTGGTCGGTTTGGTGGCATCGATCGTGCTTGGTTGGTGGGGCTTTCCCAAAGTCCTGTACAGTCAGAAGACCCAACCCATCCGGTTCGATCACGTCGTTCATGTGGAAGATCTGGCAATGGCATGTGAGGACTGCCACGCGTATCGGGAAGACGGCTCCTTTACCGGGCTGCCCACCAACGCGAACTGTATCGAGTGTCACGAGTCGGTGCAGGGCGAGGACCCCGATGAGGAGCGCTATGTGGCCGAGTACGTGGAAAAAGATCGGGAAGTCGAATGGCTGGTCTATCAGAAACAGCCGGATAACGTGTACTTCTCTCACATCGCGCACAAGGATATCGAGTGCACCGCGTGTCATCCCGACGTGGCAAACATGAGCACTCCGCCCGTTTATTACGAAAACAGGCTCTCGGGCTACAGCAAGGACACCATGAAGATGTGGCAGTGTGAAGAGTGCCATGCCAAGAGTGGCACCAGCAACGCCTGCTTTGTGTGCCACAAATAAGAGAGGAGTGGATTTACGATGGGACTCGATAGAAGAAGCTTTATTTCTCTGGTGGCTGGCGGCGTTGTAGGCAGCACCTTCACTCCCGTGATTTGGAAAACCCTGGACGATGTGTCTATCTGGACGCAGAACTGGCCCTGGATTCCAACGCTCAAGTATGGTGAAGAAAAAACCATTCCGGCTTTGTGCAAGCTTGGCAGTGACGCTTACGGCATCACCATCAAGACCGTGGCCGGGTATCCTGTAGTAGCCTATGGCAATCCTGATCATCCCCTGAGCCAGGGTGGCATCTGTCCCCTGGGCGCGGCCAGCGTCAATCTGCTGTACAGCCCGGCTCGCGTCAGAAATCCCAAGGTCAAGGATGGGGGCAAGTTCAAGGATGTTTCCTGGGACGAGGCCGAAGCGATCCTGGCAGACAAGCTCAAGGCCGCCGGTGCCAATGTCGCCTTGATCAGCGGTGACGAAACAGGATCCGTAACAGACGTGTTGTCCGGCTTGGTCGGCAAGCTTGGGTCGGACAAATCTTTTTTCATGCCGAGCGAAAGCGCCTCTGCCGCAACGGCTCTGGCCATGCTGGGCGGAGACGGACAGGTCGGCTACGACATTGAACATGCCAGCTACGTGTTGATGCTTGGCGCTGACGCCCTGGATTCCTGGGGCAATGTTGCCCGTAACGGAAAGACCTTTGCCGACAGTCGTGATAAGAATGTGCGCTATACGTATGTCGGCCCGGTTCAGAATGGAACCACGGCAGTGGCTGATTCCTGGGTGCCCTGCGCCCCCGGAACCGAGGCTGTCCTGGCTCTGGGTCTTGCGTATTACGTGATCAAAGAAGGCCGCGACCGTTCAGCCTGGCCCGGTTTTGCCCAGTTCGCCAGCTACGTGGAGAAAAATTATCAGCCTGAGACCGTGGCTGAAATCACCGGCGTCGGCGTTGACGTCATCCGCGGCCTGGCCCTTGACCTGATCAAGTCCGGTCGACCGCTTGTCCTTCTTGCATCCGAGGCCGGTTATGGGCTTGGCGCTTACGAGGCAGCGGCCGGCATGTGCCTGAACATGCTGCTTGAGCGCATCAACGAAGTCGGCGGCGTACGCATTCTTCCCTGGAATCCCAAGGTGGTGAACGCCGGAGCCGATCAAAAGGCGATGTTCGGCAACGATCTGGCCGCGTATCTGAGCGGTGTGGCCGATGGTGCTGTGGGCGCTCCGGATTTGCTGATGGTCTATGCCGCCAATCCCGCCTACGCCATGCCGAACCTGGCCAAGGCTCAGGCGGCTCTGGAGAAAGTCGGTTTCGTGGTTTCCTTCAGCTCGTTCATGGATGAGACTGCGGCCATGGCCGATTTGATTCTGCCCGACAGCTACGCGTTCGAGCGCCTGGACGATGCGTACAGCCCGTATGGTTCCCCGCAACCCAACTACACGGTTGCCGGAGCGATCATCAAACCTGTTTACGATACCAAAGCTACCGGTGACGTGGTCCTGAAGGTGGCCGCCGAGATCGGAAAGGATCTTGGTTTCGAATCCTTTGAGGCGGTGGTGCAGGCCAAGGCGGAAGCCCTGGGTGCTGACTACGATGACCTGAGCGAAGGCGCCGTCTGGATTGGCGAGGAATTCCCCGCGCAGGACCTGGCTTTGTGGACCAAGCCTCTGGGAGAGATTGCCGTTGACGCCAAAGACGGCAAGACCGTGGCCTTGGCGCCAGTGGTCCGACTCAAGATCGGTAGCGCCAAGATCGCGACTCCGCCCTTTAATACCAATGCCATTCGTTACGACGAGATGCTCGGGCGCGAGATGTACGTGCTGATGAACGGCGCTACGGCCAAAGGCCTCGGGTTGAAAAAGGACGACGCGGTCAAGCTGGTCAATGCCGCCGGCGAATGCAGAGCCCGTGTGCGTATTTTTGAAGGTGTGATGAACGACACCGTGGTTGCCCCCTTGGGTTTTGGCCATACTGCATGGGATGAGTTTTCCAGAGGCAAGGGCGACAACGTCTTCAAGCTCCTGGCTGCCGGAGATCAAGGCGGCTTGTCGCGTGTTGGAGCGGGCCGGGTAACCGTTACCAAGGCTTAGTTTGTCCCTGAGCACCTGGAGAAAATAAGAGGATATTCAGAATGCAAGCAATAGAATTCAAGGTATTATGGGGCATGGTTGTCGACCTTGACAAATGCACCGGGTGCGGCGCCTGCACCGTGGCCTGCAGAGCGGAGAACAATCTGCCGCCTGAGCCCGAAGCCGGCAACAAGCTGCGCACCAACGATTGGATGAATATTTACGAGCTTTCCAACAAAAAGCCGTTTCCGGATCACGAAGTCGCTTATCTGCCCAGGCCCTGCATGCAGTGCGGGCATCCCTCGTGCTCCACTGTCTGCCCGGTTGTGGCCACGACCAAGGACGAGGAAGGCGGCATTGTCAGTCAGGTTTACCCCCGATGCATCGGTTGCCGGTACTGCATGGCGGCGTGTCCGTATCACTCCCGTTACTTTAACTGGTTTGATCCGATCTGGCCCGAGGGCATGGAAAAGACGCTGACGCCGTATGCTTCGGCTCGTCCGCGCGGTGTGGTGGAAAAGTGCACCTTCTGCCACCATCGGTTTATGGCCGCCAAGGAAAGGGCCCGCATGAACGGCGAGGATCCGACCAAGTTGGCCGAAGATGCGTACATTCCCGCTTGCGGCGAGATTTGCCCGACAGGGGCCATCAAGTTCGGCGATCTGAAGAATCCGGAACACGAAGTCAGCAAGCTTGCTGCCAGTCCGTTCGCATTCCGGGTATTGGAAAAGCTCGGCACCGACCCGCAGGTTTACTACTACTCCAAGCGGGAATGGGTAAGGAAACTCGGGGACAACTACCTGAAGAATGCCAAGGGGGGCGAACATGTCTGATAGAGCGTACTGGCCCGAAGGGGTAGAACGTTGTTCTGTTGGTAAGTTCCTGGCCTGGTTGGGCGCCATCAGCATATTCCTCGCCTGGGGACTATATGGCGCGTACAGGGTTCTGGGAACCGGTATCGGCGTCACAGGCCTGGACAATTATTTTGGATTCGGCCTGTGGATCACCTTTGACCTGGCGGTCATCGCCCTGGGCGCCGGTGCCTTTTTTTCCGGCTTCCTGCGTTATATCATCCGCATCGACGAGTTGAAAAACGTTATCAATCTGGCGGTAATTGTCGGATTCTTGTGTTACTCCGGGGCCATGCTCATTCTGGTACTGGACATCGGCCAGCCGCTCAGGGCTTGGTTCGGTTACTGGCACCCCAACGTTCACTCCATGCTGACGGAAGTCATCTTCTGCATCACCTGCTACTGCACGGTGCTGATTATCGAGTACATTCCGATCATCCTGGAAAACCGCAAGATCAATCAAAACAGGTTCTGCCATCATCTGGCGCATAACTTCCATGTCTATATGCCCCTTTTTGCAGGCATCGGAACCTTCTTGTCCTTCTTCCACCAGGGCTCCCTGGGCGGCATGTACGGCGTGCTCTTCGGCCGTCCGTTTGTCTTCCGTGAAGGGTTCTTTATCTGGCCTTGGACTTTCTTCCTGTTCATCTCTTCGGCCATTGCTTCCGGTCCGGCGTTTACCATGCTCTGCGCCACGTTGATGGAAGCCATCACCGGTCGCAAGCTGATCAGCTACAGCACCAAGATGCTGCTGGCCAAGATCTCCGGCTTGCTGCTTTGCGTCTACATGTTCTTCAAAATCGTCGACACCTACGCATGGGCTGCCGGTATTCTGCCGGGCATGGGCTTGACCTTTGACCAGATGTTCAGCGCCGAGCACGGCTATCCAAAGATGTTGCTGTGGCTTGAACTTTTCTGGTTTGGAGTCATTCCGGCCGTGATGCTCATCATGCCCCAGGTTATCAAACGTCCGGCCCTCATGTACACGGCAGCCATCATGACTGCCATCGGCGTGACCATTAACCGTTTCGTCTTCACGGTTCAGGCTTTGGCCATTCCGGTCATGCCCTTTGACCGTTGGACCACGTACATCCCCAACTGGGCCGAATGGTCGACGACGCTGATGATCGTTGCCTACGGCATGCTGGTCTTGAGCATTTCCTATCGTTACCTGCCGATTTTCCCGCAGGAAGTGGAACTGAACAAGTAGCAGCGTGAACTACCAAACATAAAAAAAGGCCCTGCGGGGCCTTTTTTTATGCCGCTCAAGTCTTTAAGACGTTACCTGCAAAATGTGATCACCCTGCGTAATTTTGACTTTTTGATTCGGGGCGATTTCAGATATTTTCAGCAACGTTTCACAAGTCTGAGAAAGACATCGCGATAGTCGCGGTTGATCTGTCGACTGGATGGAGGACAACATGGCGGACGTAGGTCGGGAACGCGAAACCAGTATCGACGTGGCCCGCGCCGTGGGCCTCATCCTTGTGTATTATGGCCATTTTATCGAACAGGTCATGTATCTTGAGCATCCCCAGGCAGCTGTTCACTACAAATGGATCTATTCTTTTCATATGGTGCTGTTTTTTGCGCTTTCGGGCTGGGTACGGGGCGCCAGACCCCAGACGGGAGGAGTCGGCTCATTTCTGCAGGCCACCCTGGCCGGTCGAATTGTCCCCTATCTGTTTTTCAGTCTGATTGTCGCGATGCTCTCGCTGGTGTTTGCAGGATGGTTTCCGATAGTCGATCTGACCACTGCCCGTGGATATCTGCAGGGGATTGCGGCCACGGCTTTAGGTTTTCCGCTCTTCAACATTCCCATGTGGTTCGTAGCCTGTCTGGTCAGTGTGGAGTGCCTGCATCGCCTGCTCGGGCCGTTGCTGGATTCCCGCAAGCGGTTGTTGCTTACGGCTTTGGCCTGCTACATCGGTGGCTACGCCCTGAACGACCAGTTTTTCTTTTTTGGTCTGAATCGTAATTTTTGGTTTCTGCACGAAGTGCCGGTGGTCTACGCCTTTTATCTGCTTGGAGTTCTCGCCGGGCGCGAGGATGTCATGCGCCGCGTCAGCAAGCCTCTTGCCCTTGCCGGCTTTGTACTGGGACTGATGCTGGTCCAATTGACGTTTGATCTCAACCAGGGCCCTTTCCGCTATCTGCAGGCCGTGGTCATTGTCTTGTCCGGACATGGACATTTTCTATGGTTCCCGCTGACTGCCCTGGCCGGGACGGCTGCTGTTTTCTCTCTGGGCTTCCTGCTGCGCAAGGTGCGCCTGTTGGCTTTTTTCGGATCAAACGCTTTGATCCTACTGGGCGTCAACGGCGTCTTTTATCATTTTGTAAATCCACCGCTGGCCGCGTGGGTTGCAGGATGGTTGCCGGGCGGGGGCTGGCCTGTGCTGGGCGTTGGCGCTTGCGTGACCGCAGGTTCTTTGGCCCTTGGTCTGCCGCTGATTCACGCCCTCAATCGCGCTCTGCCGCAATTGGTCGGCAAGCCGCGGGCCAGTGGGCTGTTTTTCGGCCCTTTGCTGCGTTCCTGAGCTTTGATCGAACTTTGACCACCTTCTGCTTGAAACAGGTGAAATAATGGTTGCTGTCGGCAATTTGAACCGAACATTGCTGACGTTGAATCTCTTTTCGGCCCTAAAGATGACTCTTTTCCCCATGGCCGTGATCACGCTGTTCTGGAAAGACGATATCGGGCTGACATTGACCGAAATTTTGACGCTGCAGGTGGTTTTTTCCGTTGCCAGCGTGGTGACGGAATATCCGTCCGGATATGTCAGCGACCGTCTGGGTTACAGAACGTCTTTGATCGTGGCCTGTCTGTTCGGCTTGGGCGGATGGGGCTGGTACCTTGCGGCCGATTCATTCTGGACCGTGATGGGGGCCGAAGTTCTGCTCGGCGTGTCGTACGCATTTATCAGCGGATCGGACACAGCCTTGCTCTTTGAAACGCTGCGCGCCCATGGCCGGATTGATCTCTACGCCCGCTGTGATGGGCGTATGGCCGGATGGGCCCAGGGCGGCGAGGCGGCCGGTGCATTATTTGCCGGCGTGATGTATGCGCAGTGGTCGCTGCTGCCCTTTGTCGCTCAACTTGGAGTCTGGTTTCTGGCCCTGGCGCTGTGTCTGTCGTTAAAGGAGCCGACGTCGTCCCCGCGGCTGGCTTCGTCGCATCTGGCGCAAGCCTGGGCCGTATGTCGGCTTGCCCTGTGGGATAATCCGCGCATCCGATCGACCATGATTTTCGGCATGCTGCTGGGTCTGGCCTCATTTTACATGGTGTGGCTGATTCAACCGTACATGCAGCAGTGTGATGTGCCGTTGTCATGGTTCGGACCGGTCTGGGCCGGCGCGAATGTGGCAGTGGCCATGGCCGCCACCACCAGCCACCGGGTCCACCGCAGGGTGGGACTTCAGAGCATGGTCCTGCTTTTCATCGCGCTCATCCTTGTTGCGTATGTGGGCATGGGGATAACCGAGGCCATGGGCGGCTTTCTCTTTTATTACTTGTTGACCATCATGCGCGGGTTGCAGGGGCCGCTGATGCGTTCTTGTCTGCAGATGGAAAGTTCGAGGGTCAACCGCGCCAGCATTTTGTCCCTGCACAGCCTGGTCTTTCGCTTGGGCTTTGTCCTCACGGGCCCGGTCGTGGGCTGGCTGGCGGACACCAGAGGGCTGTCCGGCACGTTTCTGATCCTGGGTGCTTTTTTCGCCCTGACTCTGCCGGCGGCCGGCATGAAATTCTTGCGTCATGCCACGCCGGCAAAGGGCTGACGGGGTTTTCTTCAGCTTGTTGAGTCGTCTGTGGAAAAGGTTTTGGTTGCCGCAAAGCTTCTGATTTTGTATGTGTCCCTCTGTTCAGCACGACATCTTCAGGTCCAGGGAACCCGGTGTGAATCCGGGACGGTCCCGCCACTGTAGCCTCGGCAAGCGCCGCGCATCTCTATGATCATCTCCTTTCGGGGTGACTGAGCGCCGGTGCGACTGAGGGAGTCAGAATACCTGCCTGAAGCATTCCTTCACATCCTCTGCACGCGGATGCAGAGAGTTGGGAAATTCGCGAACCATCTTCATTGTATTCGAGACATCATGACTGACACGATTCCTGCGTGGGAACGCGTGCGTGGCTTTGTGCCGGTCAGCCTCTGCGATTGGCCGGGCCGGGTCAGCTGCGTGCTGTTTGCCGGGGGCTGCAATCTGCGCTGCCCAACCTGCCACAACGCGGAGCTGGCCTGGAGCTGGAGCGCGCTGCCCGCGACGGATCGCCGGACCATTCTGGCTGATTTGCGTCGCCGCAAGCGCTGGCTCGACGGAGTGACCCTGTCCGGTGGAGAGCCGACCTGCCTGCCGGATCTGGTCGGTTTGCTGCAGGACCTGCGGTCTGTGGGGCTGCCGATCAAGCTTGACTCCAACGGTTCCCGTCCGGATGTCCTGGCGACGCTGCTGTCCCTGGACCTGGTCCACACCCTGGCTGTGGACGTCAAAGGCCCCTGGGAACGTTATCCGGATCTGACCGGCAATGCGTGGTCCGCAAGCCTGGCCCGTGGGGCGCTGACCGAAGTTTTTGGTCTGGCCGCAGCCTATCCGGACCGGGTGTATTTCCGTTGCACCAAGGTGCCGGCGTTGTCTGAAGACGAACTGGGTCAAACCCGCCACCAGGTGCCCGCAGAGCTGTCCCTGTTTTTTCAGGAGTTCCAGCCGCCTCGAACAATTGAATTTTCGTGAAACCCAAGCCGAATTTTACCGGGAGAATTTATGCCTCAGCATATTGTTAAACGCGATGGTCGCGTCGAAACGTGGTCTCTGGATCGTATCACCCTGGCCATTTTGAAATCCCTCAATGCCAGCGGCATCAAGGATCCGCTTCTGGCCAAGCGCCTGGCCGGCAAGGTCGAGGCCAAGCTCGAAGGTGCGGACCGGCCGGAGCAGGAAATGGTTCAGGACATGGTCGAACAGGTTCTGATGGAGTCCCGCTTGTACCATGTGGCCAGACGCTACATTGTGTATCGGGAAAAGCGCCGTCAGATCCGCAGCCAGGCAGAAACATTCCTGGATGTGACCGAAACCATCGACAGCTATCTGAACAAGTCCGACTGGAGGGTCAGCGAAAACGCCAACATGGCCCATTCTTTCCAGGGCTTGATGCTCCACCTGTCCGGTTCGGTTCAGGCCCGCTATTCCCTGGAGAAATATCCGGAAGAAATCCGCCAGGCGCATGAACACGGTTATTTTCATATCCATGATCTGTCCTTTGGTCTGGCCGGATACTGCGCCGGCTGGTCGCTGCGCGATCTCCTGCTGGAGGGCTTCAACCTGGAAGGGCGATGCTCATCGGGGCCGCCGCGCCATTTTGACGCGGCTTTGGGTCAGATGGTCAATTTTCTCGGCACGCTCCAGAACGAGTGGGCCGGGGCACAGGCCTTCAACAACGTCGATACCTATCTGGCGCCGTTCGTGCGGTACGATGGCTTGAGCTACGACGAGGTCAAGCAGGCCATGCAGAAGTTCGTTTTCAATCTGAACACGACCTCACGCTGGGGCGGGCAGAGTCCGTTCACCAACCTGACCTTTGACCTGACCCCGCCGACCCATATCGCCGCTGAGGCGGCCATTATCGGTGGAGCGCTGCAGGACAGCACCTATGGGGATTTTGTTCCGGAAATGGAAATGATCAACCGCGCTTTCCTGGAAGTCATGCTCAAGGGGGACTATCACGGCCGCATTTTTTCCTTTCCCATTCCGACCTACAACGTGACCCCGGATTTTCCCTGGGACTCCGAGGTCGGTCGGCTCCTGCTGCAGTTGACCGCCAAATTCGGAGCCCCGTATTTTCAGAATTTCATCAATTCCGACCTTAAGCCGGAGGACGTGCGCTCCATGTGCTGCCGTCTGCAGATGGATCTGCGCGAACTGCGCAAACGTACCGGCGGCCTGTTCGGAGCCGGCGATCTGACCGGATCCATCGGCGTGGTCACGCTCAATCTGCCCAAACTGGCCTATCTGGCCCAGGGTGAGGAGGATTTTCTGGACCTGGTCGGCGAATACGCCGGGCTGGCCAAGGACTCTCTGGAATTCAAACGCAAGATGGTCATGGACAACATGGACAAGGGCATGTTTCCCTTTTCCAGACGCTATCTGAAAAACGGCTTCCGTGGGCACTTCAGCACCATCGGTTTGGTCGGCGGGCACGAGGCCTGCCTCAACCTGCTCGGCAAAGGCATCGAAAGCGACGCCGGCACGAGGCTTATGGTTCGCACCCTGGACTATCTGCGCGACCTGACCGGGCGCTTTCAGGAAGAAACCGGCAACCTGTACAACCTGGAAGCCACTCCGGCCGAAGGCACCAGCTATCGTCTGGCCAAGATCGACAAGAAACTCTACGCCGACATCCAGGCGTCGGGCAACGGTGTCCCCTACTATACAAATTCGACCTTGTTGCCCGTGGGGTACACGACAGATGTGTTCACGTCGTTGGAGCATCAGGACAAATTGCAGCCCATGTACACGGGAGGCACGGTCTTTCACAGTTTCCTCGGCGAGTCCGTTCCGGATATGGACGCCTTGCGCAGCTTTATCGTGCGGGCCCTGACCGAGACCAAGATCCCGTACATTTCCATCACGCCGACCTTTTCGGTCTGCAAGGACCACGGCTATCTGACCGGCGAGCAGCCGACCTGCCCGCGCTGCGGGTCCGAAACCGAGGTCTATACGCGCGTGGTGGGTTATTACCGACCCGTGAAGATGTGGAACCGGGGCAAACAGGCCGAGTACAAGGACCGGGTCGAATACTCCCAGGCGTCGTGCTTTGGGTCCTGAGGGTCGGTCCTTTTTTTGAACGCCGTCAACCAAAAACGGCCGGGCTGCGATGCAGTCCGGCCGTTTTTGGTTTGAATGTCGGAAGACGCCGTGCCGGGAATGGCGGACAGCGACGGGTCGGAGTCTGTCGGTTCAGGCGGAGCGGGTGGTAGGGCTGCCGGACTTTTGAGCGATGCCGGCAGTCGGTCTGCCCAGCAGGGACCGGATGGCGGTTCTGATGGCCTGCAGGACAGGCGACGATGGACGATGAATCTGCTGGGTGTGCAAAAAAAGAGCGATTTCGCGCATGATGAACCTCGTTATGAAAAAAGCAAGTATTTGTGTTTGATGTTTTGAAACGAGGGTCGATTATGGATGAATATGCGCAGTGTCAAGCTCTGAGATGAATGATCGTCATATTGGCCCGTAAGGTGTGATTTCAGCGTCGAGGCAGCAGGGCGTTTTGTGTCTCCAGGTTCCAGTCAGCGGTCGCGGGCAGGCCGAGAGAGGCTCGAAAACGCATCAGGGCCGTCCTGGACTGTTTGCCCCAGATCCCGTCGATTTTGCCGCGGTACAACCCTTGAGCCGCCAGGGCCTGCTGGACCTGTTGGGCGTCGGTTTTGTT
>CAZYZA010000020.1:0-38084 GCA_964651415.1 uncultured Desulfovibrionaceae bacterium | reverse complement strand
ATAGGCGGCCAAACTTACGTCCGGCAAGTCGATCAGGTCCAGCAGGCGTACAGCCTTGCCCTTGGGTTTGCCGTGGTAGACCACAATGGGAACAATAAGCGGCAAGGTCGTGGGTTTTTTGTGTTGCTTGCGGTAAAGTTCCCAGATTTCGAGCACGTATCGCAAGAGTTGCAGGCTGACAAACCGGTCCGGGTAGCTTTTGTGCTCAAAGAGGAAGTAGACAAACCCCGGCCGGTCGCCGGTCAGGGTCACCTGATAGAGCAGGTCGGAGTAATGGGCGGCATGCTCCTTGTCGACAAACGAGTCCTTGGTGATGGTCAGGCTGTCGAGCTGGATGTGGTGCAGGACCGCTGGCGGAAGATAGTTGGCCAGAAAATCGGCCGCCACTTCCTTGTGGCTCATGGTTTCCCGGAAGAACGCATCGTGGATGTTGTTGATCTCGCTCATGGCTGGAGACGGTAGGGGATCCCAGGAGTTGTGACAAGCCTGAAGCCGATCCATCGGACAGTTCGGATCTTCAAGAATTGGGGTCAGGAAGAATTGCTGTCTTTCTACAGGCTGCCCTTCGGACATCACAAACATCTGAAGTGGACCATTATGCTGGAAAGGCTCAACGAAGAAATCAAGCGTCGGACTTTGGTCGTCAGGATATTCCCTAATGAGGACAGCTGTCTGCGTCTGATCAGGGCACTTTCGGTCGAGACGCATGAGAACTGGATTGAGGCAAACAGGTACTTGGACATGGGCCTTCTCAAAGAGATGAAGAAGGCATTGATGGAATTGTTTGCTTAATGGAAAACGCATCTGGCGACCTCCGATGAGCTTTGGGTGGGCCCATTCTCGGTCGCCAGATGTTTGAGGTTAACCCGCATGCAGTGGAAAAATTGCTGAACTTGACGCACACAACTTGCTGAACTTGACGCACATAACTGGCACAGCTCGTCTCCCTTGACAAATCTTCCGCCTGTGGAGACCATACAGATACTACCTAGTACTACCCAGGAGGATATCATGCCTTCGCGCACATCGATCAAGCCTACGAGCATCAAGCTCCCCCAGGAATTGCATGCCCACATGCAAAATCTGGCAATCATTCGCAGCCGTTCCGTTCATGAAATCATGCTTCAGGCCCTGGAAATCTATGTCTCTCGCGAGGAAAAGCGGGAAGCAATCCGCCAGGAATGCATCAAGGCCCACGAGGAGTATCTGCTGACCGGACAGCACGTCACAGGCGAAGAGGTTGATGCCTGGGTTGATCAGCTCCTAGAAGGCAAACAAACGGAAATACCCGCATGCCACGTCTGATCTGGACAGCGGGAGCTATCCAGGGTCTCGGCAAAATTCATCGCTTTCTTGCCGAAAAGGATGCACATGCCGCTGCCAAAACCGTGGATGCCATCCGTAAAGGGGCAAATGTGCTGCGCCAGTTCCCTCAGGCCGGACGGCCGGCAGAGGACATGGAGCCGGAGCACTGTGAACTGCTCGTTCCTTTCGGAGCCTCGGGGTACGTCCTCTTCTACGAAACCATCGAAGATTCCATCTGCATCCTGTCCATAACACACCAGAGAGAAGCCGGGTATTAATCCCCTTTTCCTCGCTGCGTATCCTTCTGATCATGGAGAAAATTACAGGAAATCCCTCGTGTGCAGCGTTTTGCTGATCGGCCTTGGAGTATATCATAAAGGGCACAGAAGGCCGCGCGCAGTACAGGACTGGAATCAGATCTTGATTCTTGAATCACTTCGCGCAGTGGGAATTTGGGATCATGATCTTGAATCTTGCATGGCACCAGCAGCTTCTGAAGCACGAAGAGCGCGCCTGTACTTGCCCGCACCGCCGATCATTGATCCGTGTTCGACCTCGCTACCAAGGCCGCGATTGTGAACCGCATGGGAACCGGAACAGGCATGGGTGTTCGGAGTGAACCTGCCCCTTATTGGGCGACCAGCTCCACGCGGCGGTTTTTCGCCCGTCCGTCCTCGTTCGCATTGGAGGCCACCGGCACCGTGGGGCCGCATCCGAAGGGCACAAGCCTGGCGGCATCAATGCCGTGCTGGCTGGTCAGACTCTTGACCACGGCGGCCGCGCGGTCCTGGGACAGCCGCACGTTATGGGCAAACTGGCCGATCCCGTCCGTATGGCCGACCACATACAATTTCAATGCGTTGTCTTTCTTCAGCATTATCGTGCGCACCATGAATTGCTCCTTCCATTTCGGAACAGGTTGATGTTGGGAAAAACAGTGACGTCACAAGATGGGATACAGGGCGCGTCGTTACACCGCGTTTCTGCATTGCGAAAGGGGTATGTAGTTTCGGATGATAAAGAAAATCGTTTCGATGAATTGTCGAAACGGTATATTCAAGACGTTACTGCAAAAAGGCTCAAAGTTATCCGGAATATTGCTGTAAGTATCTGAAATTTCATATTTCATATTTCAAATTTCAGATTAAAGACGATTTCAGACTTTTTGCAGTTGGGTCTATTCAAGGCGCCTGATCAGATGTTTTCAGGCAGGGGTCCTGGTTTGCCGGTGTAGTAGCCCTGGACAAAGGTGCAGCCTTTTTGTCGTAAGAATTCGAGCTGCCGCCTGTTTTCAACGCCTTCGGCCACGACGCTCAGGCCCAGGTTGTCGGCCAGGTTGATCAGCGCGTCGACCAGGGCCTGGGATTTCTTGTGTTCAAACGCATCCGAGCCGATTTCAGCGATAAAGCAGCGGTCGATCTTCAGGCAGTCGATGGGCAGGCTCTTCAGGTAGGACATGGAGGAATAGCCGGTGCCGAAATCGTCAATGGCCACGGTGATGCCAAGGGCGCGCAGGGCGTTGAGGCGGGCGGCGACAATGTCCATGTCGTGCATGACCGCGCTTTCCGTAACCTCGATTTCCAGGCGGTTGGCCGGAAAGTCCGTGGTTTTGATCACGGCGCGGACCTGGTCCAGGAAATTGTCCTGCACAAACTGAACGGTGGAGACATTGACGGCGATTTTCAGGTCGGTTGCACCGAGTTTGTGCAGGCGACCGATCTGCAGGCAGGCCTGGGTCAGGACCCAGGTTCCGAGAGTGACGATGAATCCGCTTTCCTCGGCAATGGAGATGAACGTGGAGGGCGGAATGTAGGTCCCGTCGGGTTTTCTCCAGCGCAGCAACGCTTCATAGCTGACGATCCGGTTGCTTGCGGTTTCCACCTGGGGTTGAAACACCAGATGGAATTCACCTTGCTCCAGGGCTCTTGGCATGTCGTTTTCCAGCTCCAGCCGCTCCAGAAACTGGGTCATGATGGTTCCGTCGTAGTACTTGAAAACGTTGCCCCCGCTTTTCTTGGCGTGCTGCATGGCCACGTCGGCATGCTGATAGAGGGTGGCCGCGTCCTGACTGTCGGCGGGAAAAAGGCTGACGCCGATGCTTGCGCCGAGATTGATGCGGTAGCTGTCCTCTTCAAAGGGCTGGCTCAGGGTTTCCATGACCCGGCCGCAGATGGCCTCGATTTCATCGTACGATTCCAGCGGCGCGGAGAGCAGCATGAATTCGTCTCCGCCCATGCGCGCCAGGGTGTCGCATTGGCGCAGAATTTCCCGCAACCGCTTCGCCATTTCCCGCAGAACCTTGTCGCCGAATCCGTGCCCCAGCAGGTCGTTGGTGTTCTTGAAGCGGTCCAGGTCAATGCAGAACAGGGCGCGCTTGCTTCCGGTCCGCTTGCCCTCGGCCACGGCCTGATTCAGACGGTCCAGAAACAGAAACCGGTTGGGCAGGCCGGTCAGGGAGTCGTGAAAAGCCTGGTAGCGCAAGTCTCTGGACAGGCGATAGTTATCAAGGGCGATGGCTGAAATGGCTGAGACTGTCTGAAATACTTCCGTATGGTGCGTGGCGTCCTGCATGCGGCAGGAATGCGGCACGAAAACACAGATCAGCGTTGTCGGTCTGGGCTCCCGCCCGACCGTTATGGGCAGAAGGCTCAGGCGGGCATGGCGCGGGCCGAACTGCGGATAGAGGGTCAGATCGAAATTCAGGATTTTCCGAGTTTTGCCTGAGCGTTCGACCTCATGCATGATCGTCTCGGGCAGACGAAGTTCGCCGTCGAGTTGCCGGCTGCGCAGAGCTCTGCTGCAGTAGTCGCAGCGCCATTGCGATTCGCTCAGGGTGAGGATGCCTGTCTCGCATCCGGGAATCTGGTTGGCCAGAAGATGGTCGAGGCTGACGTGAAAATCCGTGATGTCCGCGTTGAGCAGGGTCTGTTCCAGAATGTGATTGCGGTCCGTGGCCAGTTGGGAGCGCAGCTTGTCTCTGGTGATGTCCTGGATGGTCCCGCACAGTGCTTCCGGTCGGCCCGCCGGGTCCAGACGCAGCTCCAGCCGATGGCGGACGTTGCACAGGGCGCCGTCCGGCCGCTGAACATGGTGATCAAGTATGCGACCCTCGCCGGTGGCCGTGACGTGGCTCATGATCTGGGTCACCGTGCTTTTTTCCTCTGCGGGGATCGTGTCGAGAAAAGGGAGAAAGCAGTCTTTGTTTGACCATTCCGGGTTTCCGAAAAAACGCATGAACTGGGCCGAAACGGTCACGGCGCCGGTGGCCAGATTCCGTTCCCAGCTGCCGATTTTGGCCATGAATTGGGCCTGGTTGAGCAGGCGCTCGCTCTCCTGGGACTTGAGCAGGGTGCGGTGCGAACGCCACATGTAGCGCACTCGCTGGACCATCAGGTTCCAGTTGAACGGTTTGGGCATGAAATCCGTGGCCCCGGCGCCGTATGCCAAGAGAATCGCGGTATTGTCGTCGGAGCCTGTGATCATGAGGATGGGTATGTGGGCAAATCGGGACGAGGCCCGCAACTCCATGCACAGTTCGATACCGCTGCCGTCCGGTAACTGCACGTCGAGCAGCAGGATGTCCGGCGGGGCCATTTCCAGCTGTTGGTGCATGGCGGCTGCGGTCTGGGCCAGGGATACGTCGAAACCGGCCTGGGTCAGGGCCTCGCGGGCCAGCAGGCCGACGGTGAGGTCGTCGTCGACAACAAGGATTTTGGGGCGAATTACGTCAGACATAGAGCTGTATCTACAACCGTTCCTCGTGGCGGGTAAGAGCGTCCAGAACCCTTTCGTGTTCCTGCGTCAGGCGGGCCAGCAACTGCGGGAGCTGCGAAGTTTTGCCGGACTTGGCCAGGGCTTCCATTTCCTGGGCCATGTCCGACAGGGCAACCGCGCCGACGTTGTGGCTTGAAGATTTGAGCGTGTGGGCGTTGTGCCGGATCGCTTGGCCATCACCGTCCTGCACTGCGGCTGCGATGGCCTGCACCAACGTGGAGGACGATTCCCGGTAGGCGGCGAACAGTGATTTGAGCAGGTCCCGGGAGCCGGTGCTTTGCAGGGATCGCAGCGAATTCAGAATGGTCTGATCCAGAACTTCCGAGTCCCTGTCGAGGTCCGAAACGTCTGAATCGTCAATCCGGCCGGATTCCGGGATTTTTTGAGCCCGGTCGGGAAGCCATTTGATGAGACAGCGGTACAGATCCTTCAGGGTGAAGGGTTTGGGCAGGTAGCCATCCATCCCGCTCTGAAAACAGCGCAGTTTGTCCCGGGCCATGGCGTGGGCGGTCATGGCCACGATGGGTACCCTTTGGCCGGGGTGGAGTCTGGCCTCATGGTCCCGAATGGCGATGCTGGCGGCATAGCCGTCCATGACCGGCATCTGGCAATCGGTGAAAATGATGTCGAACCGGGTGGACAGGGTATGCTCCAGCGCTTCCCGGCCGTTGTCGGCGATGGTCACGGTTACGCCGAAGATTTCCAGAGCGCCTTGGGCGACTTTCTGGTTGAATTTGTTGTCTTCGGCCAGCAGGGCCTGCACCGGAAAGATGACGTTGCGGGGATAGGCCGCTTCTTTTTCCGCCAGCGGGGCCTGTCCCAGGCCCGCGGCGTTGAGGATGATGTTCTGAACATCGGACTGACGCAGAGGCTTGGTTATGGCCTGATTGATCAGCAGGGAAGAGGGCATCTCCGACTCGGTCAGATTCGGAACAACCAGGATGATGGTTTTTTCGGGATCGTACTGCCGATGCAGAAGTTCGAGCTGGCGGGCCGTGGCTGTTTCGTCGTCAGCCATGGCCACGAAGAATACGGGTTTTCCCGGAGGCAGGACGGAGCCTTGCGGTGTCTCCACGTCGGCGCGGTGGACGGCGCGCAGTCCGAACCGGGCCAGGATTTTGTCCAGGGACGTGCGTGAGAGGGGGGAAAGCCCGATGGTTTCGACGTAGACATCGGCCTCCATGTCGGGAGCCGCCTTGGGCGGATCCTCCGGATGGATAAAGGGGATGGTCGCGGTAAAGACGGATCCTTTGCCCACCTGACTGGTCACGCCGATATGGCCGTCCATGAGCGTCAGCAGCTGGTGCACGATGGTCAGCCCCAGCCCGGTCCCGCCGTGCGACCTGGTCATGGTTTCGTCAACCTGCGTGAACGGAGAGAAGATTTTCTGCAGGAAGCTCTCCGGGATGCCCACGCCCGTGTCGGCCACGGACACGATGACCTGGCCCTGGACTCCGCCTGCTTCGCCTGCCTGGGCGGTGATGACCACGCTGCCGGATGACGTGAACTTGAGGGCGTTGCTGATCAGGTTGATCAGGATCTGACGGATGCGGTCCGGATCGCTCTGGATGTGGACGGGCACGTCCGGGTGAACGATACACGCGATTTCCACGTTTTTTCTGCGAGCTTCGGCGCTGAAGACGTCGATGCAGTTGTCCAGGAGTTGGTGGAGGTTGAAGACGGAAATGTTCAGGTCGAATTTGCCGGATTCGAGCTTCGAGAAGTCCAGGAGATCGTTGATGATGACCATCAGGTCCGCCCCGGATTGCCTGAGAGTCTGCAGCAACTGGCGCTGTCGTGTGGACAGGGGGGAGTGGTCCAGAATTTCGGCGATGCCGAGCACGCCGTTCATGGGTGTTCTGATTTCGTGGCTGATGTTGGCCAGAAACTGCATTTTCGCCTGGATGGCTGCTTCGGCCCTGTCCTTGGCCTGCTGGAGTTCTTCGATGGTGCGGCGCAGGTTGGCGTTGGCCTCGGACAATTCCACGGTTCGCTCCCGGACATTTTCTTCCAGAAGCTCCCGGTGAAAGCGCAGCTCTTTGTCCTGCTCGCGGATCTGCGTCAGCATGGCGTTGAATCTTTCCGTCAAACGGCCCAATTCGTCCGAACCCCAGACCCTGGCCTGGAGGGTATAATCGTTGGACTTTGCCACCTGCTCCATGGTTTGTTGGAGCGAGCGCAGCGGTTCGGTGATGAAACGGTGGGAAAAGAGGGAGAAGACGTAGGCCAGGATGGAACTGAGCAGAAAAATCAGCGTGCTGAGGCCGAGGTAGGTGGCAAGTTTCTGTTGCAAGGCGGTTTGATTCGTTGACAGCGCGACGGTGCCCAGGCGCTCCTGCTCCAGGGTGACCGGATAATGGACCAGAAGTTCGATGCCGGACCAGGACACGGTGGGCGTGTCGACGGCGAGCATGGCCGGGGGCAGACTGACCGGGATGGTGCTCGGTGAGCTGACGGCGCCGCCGGACAGTGCGAAGATATTGCCTTCACGGTCGTAGAGGGCGGCGTAATTGATGGCGCCGTCGCCGTTCAAGGAGGAGAGGGTTTCCCTGGCGCTTTCCGTGTCTTGAAAGGACAGGCTGGCCATGGAGTTCAGCCCGACGATGCGGGCGATGGCCTTGCCTTCGCTTTCCGCCGCCTGACGGAAGGTGATCAGTTCGTAGCCGATAAAGGCGATGATGGCGAAAAAGAGCGCCGTAAACCCAGTCAGCGTCATCAGCAGAATGGATTTGCTGCGCAGGGACAGGTCGTGAAGAACTTTCATCGCCGGACCTCGGACGCCAGACGCAGGAGCTTGGAACTGACGCTCAGTCCCTGGCTGTGACGGGTATCGATGGCAAAGCACAGTTTACCCCCGATGGTCAGAAGGCGGATGGTTCCCCGGCTTTCCAGGATGTTGTCCCAATCGCTGACGACAAGCGTCCATGGCGGCAACGCCTGCCAGATCTCGGGCGGTATGGCCGCGGCTTCGTGGGCCGGGATGAAGACGGCATGGCCGTCGAGCAAATCTTCGGGACGCCGGCAGTCGAGGATGTCGAGGCTGCGACCGTGGATGGTCTGGTCCGGAGCATGGCGGATGGCCCCGGCGATATGGCTGTTGCGGAAAATGCGGATGCGCAGCGGACCGGTGCCCAGCACTTCCGGAGACCAGGTCGTGAATTTGATGAAGTTGAAGAAATAGGCGGCCTGCAACTCGTCCAATGCCCTGTCGCCGGCCTTTGCCTGCGGGGCTGTCAGGGGCGTGAGGATCAGGGCCAAGAGGATGATCAGTGTTTTCATCGCCGGTGTGTTCATCTAGAACTCCAGGCGAAGATTCATGAAAACACTGCGCTCCACGGCTCCGGGTGAGCCGTAGACCATGGTCGAGGCCGATTCGAGATGTCTGGGTTCGATCAGATTTTTGCCGACCAGGGAGAGTTCGGCATGATCCGTCAGCATCCAGCCCAGGCGGACGTCGACGGTGGCGTAGTCGGAAATGCCGAGTCCCGGCAGTTCGCTGACGTACCTGGCCATGATGTCCAGCTCCGTGCCCAGGGGCAGGTCCATGGACGAGCGGATGAAAAACTGGTGGCGGGGGCTGATCCGTCCGTAGATTGTCTTCAGGGCCGGGTACGCGTTGCCGGGAATGGCATAGTCTTCTTCGCAGTAGGCGTACCATCCCCGCAGCGTCCACCAGTTGCGCACGGACCAGGTCGCGCTGGTTTCCAGGCCCATGATCGTCGCGGAAATGTCGTTGCGGATCTTGGAATCAAGCTGCAGGTGGGTCCCGTCTTGGGAAAGCCTCGGGAAATCCTCAAGGGCCGCGCTGAGCAGCGAGTCGGCCTGGGTCAGGAAGAGCGCCGTGTCGACAAAGAGGCGGGAGGATGGAATGAAACGATGCCCAAGCTCCCAGGTCAGGTATTTCTCGGCTTTGAAACCGTCGTTGCCCTGGATGGAGGATTGCATCGGGATGCGCATTGCCCCGAACGCGGTCGGCCAGAGCACTTGTCGGACGTCGAGATGAAACGTGACGTCATTTTCGGCGATGGACGGGGTGCGCACGGAGCGGGACACGCCTCCCCAGAAGGTGTGTTCCGGGTCGGCGCGCCACAGCAGTCGGAGGCTGGGCAGGAATTCCAGGCCGGCCAGGTCGCTGTATTCGAGTTTGCTGCCCAGGGTCAGGACCACATCCCTGCCCAGGGATATTTCATCCTGGACAAAGGCGCTGAAAAGATTGGCGCTCAGCTCTTCGGTGGAAAAGGTCAGGCTTCTGGAAAACGGTTCGCCTTCAACGGAGGTCAGGCGGTAGCCAAGTCCCCACTGGGCGAGATGGTTGTCCAGAGGGACGAATTGGTGCTGGAAGTCGAGGTCGAGCATTTCCAGCACCATGTTGTCGAGATTGCTGCGCCGATCGTCCCGACTGTAGTAGGCCTGGAAGGAGATTCCGGACTCGCTGTCCAGGGCCTTGGCATAACGGGACAGGATGTTGGTCATCAGAATATCGCTGGTCGTGTCGGCCTGGATCATGCCGGCCGTGCCCAGGTCCGGATACGAATGCCTGCCCCGGCTATAACCCGAGGTCGCGTCCCCCAGCAGCAGCAGGGTGGAATCTTCGGTGGGCTGCAGGTCGAGGCGGAATCCCGTGGTGCCCAGTTCCTGGCCGTCATGGATGCTCTGGCCGTCTATATCCTTGAACCCTTCGAGATTGCGGTATTTTCCAAAAATCCGGTACGAATTGCCCTCGCCGAATCGCCCACCGTGGCGCACGGCGGCTGACCCTCGTTCCAGGGTGCCGAACTGGGTGCTGACCATGGTGCCCGTTGTGTCGGCGGAGTGTTTGGTCAGGATGTTGATGACACCGTTGACCGCGTTGGCTCCCCAGGCGCTGGAGCCCGGACCGCGAATGACCTCGATGCGGTCGATGTCTTCCATGACGACTTCGAGGGACTCCCAGAACACGTTGCTGAACAGGGGGGAGTAGACGCTGCGGCCGTCGATCATGACCAGCAGGCGGCTTTCGAAGGTGGGGCTGAAATTGCGTCCGCGGGCCGCGATGGACCAGGTTCCGGCGCTGTTCTGTCCGACCATCAGGCCCGGCACCATGCGCAGGGCTTCGGGGATGCTGGTCGCGCCGCTGCGGCGGATGTCTTCGCCCGTGACCACATGCACGGCGGAAGCGGTTTCCTGCAGGGGCTGGGCCCGTTTGGAGATGGAGGTCACGGTGAGGCCCATCAGGTCCTCAAGGCTCATTTCCATCAGGGAACGAGCGTGCGCCGGCGCCGTCGCGAGGAGGGCCAGGGCGAGGCACAGCAGCCGGAAAAACCGTGGACCGTCGACGGTTACGGAGCCGGTGCGGGCGTTGAGGGGCGGTTCAGGACGGAACATGATCCGGCGTTCATAAAGATATCGTCAGAGGGAAGCAAGCTGTCATTTTCTGTGGTGCAGTTCCGCGACGCGAATATACTTGTGAAACGCGTAGAAAAAAGAGTTCACGGCCAGCACCAGCCCTGCCTTGCCGTCCATGAAACCGCGCCGGAAGAAATATACCTTCAGAAATCTGGCCAGTCCGTGGCCAAGGGCTTTCATCACCCCGGACCGCTTGCCCTGTTGCATCATTTCTTCCGCCGCAATCTGCGTGTAGTAGTTGATCTTGTCCACGTGCTGTTTCAGGTTCTCGTAGGGATAATGAATGATGTCCCCTTGCAGCCGACGCGTTTTTCCCGTGGTTTCAAATCCATAATGCGGTCCGGATACGTGAACGCCGGTGTCTTCCAGCCGGAAAACCCGGGGCAGGAGGTCCGGATACCAGCCGCTGTGACGCAGAAAGCGGTCGTAGTAGAAAGAGGTGCGCGGACAGAGAAAGGCGCTGTATTCTCCGGGATCGGTGAGCGCTTCCATGATGCTTTGCCGCAGCGTCGGATTCAGGATTTCGTCCTGGTCCAGGGAAACCACCCAGGGGGTGGTGATGCGGGCAAAGGCGAACTCGAACTGCTTCTTGGGGCCGGGCCAGGGGTTGGTCAGTACCGTGGCCCCATGTTTTTCGGCAATGGCAACGGTGGCATCGGTGCTGCCCGAATCGACCACCAGCAGGTGATCGCAGAAATCCAGGGAGCGCAGGCAATCGTCGAGGTATTTCTGACCGTTGAGAGTCAGGATCAGGCCGGTGACCAGGGGTTTACTCAAGGCCTTTCTCCTCCAGTCCGCGCAGGATGGCCGAAAAAACCTGATCCGGAGCCTGGTTTGCGTCCACCACCAGGTAGCGGCTGCGGTTCAGGGCGGCCCAGGTCAGGTAGCCTTCGCGGATGCGGGTGTGAAAGGCCAGGCTTTCCGCCTCGAACCGGCCTTCGGTTGTCGCCTTGTTGTCGCGCATGTTGCGGGCCAAGGCCCGTTTCAGGCCGACTTCCGGCTCCACGTCCAGGAGAATGGTCACGTCCGGCCACAGTCCCTGCACGGCTACGTCGTTGAGCTGGCGCAGCAGGGCCGGGTCCAGCCCTCGGCCGTAACCCTGGTAGACCACGGTGGAGTCGGCAAAACGGTCGCAGATGACGGTCCGTCCGTTTTCCATGGCCGGACGGATGACTGCGGCCACATGTTGGGCCCTGTCGGCCAGGTACAGAAAAAGCTCGCTGGTGGCGGACAGGTTCGTGTTTTTCGGATCAAGCAGGATGCGTCGCAACTCCCTGCCCAGCGGACTGCCCCCCGGCTCCAGGGTGTGCAGCACGTCATGACCCAGACGTACGTAGTGCTCGATCAGTTTCTTGCACTGCGTGGATTTTCCGCAGCCTTCCATGCCTTCAAACGTCAGAAACATGGTCTTTCCTCGCGAGGTTTCAGGGTGTGGGAGCAAGGCCCATGGCCTTGAGCAACGGCGATGATTCGGTTTTGGCCGGGCTCTTGCGGTTTTGCCTGGTGCATTGCGCGGATTCCATCCGGGCCGGTGTGCGCATCGGTCGGTACAGGTAGCGGCCCAGGGTGCGGTGGTATTCGCTCCATTGCCCCGGCTCGTCATCGTCTCCGGCCAGGGCCGCATCCACGGTGTTGATCTTGGCGTCCAGATTGTCGGCGTAATGCAGGATAAAGGCTTCCACGGTCTTGGGCCGGCGCGGCGATCCGAACTCCAGCTCGCCATGGTGGGCGATGATCAAGTGCTTGAGATGCAGGGTCAGTTCTTCGGGCAGATCCTTGGTTTTCTGCAGGAACGGTTCCAGGGCTTCCAGGCCCAGCTGGATGTGTCCCAGGAGGCGGCCGGGGTCGGTGTATTCCCGGCTGATGCCGTGGGACAGCTCAAAGGCCTTGCCCAGGTCGTGGCCCAGGGCGGCCACCAGCAGGATTTCCTTGTCGACGTTGGGGTAGAGGGCGGCCAGAGCCGTGCAGATGCGCATGATGCCCAGGGTATGTTCCAGCAGGCCGCCGGCATAGGCGTGATGGATGGACTTTGCTCCGGGCGCGGTCAGCAGGGCGGCGCGGATGTGCTGGTCGCCCAGGATTTTTTTGCACAGCTCGCGCCAGGGCTTGAAGGCCAGTTCGCGGTCCAGGAGTTGTTCCATCTCCGCCAGGATATCGGCCGGAGGGATTGTCGACGACGGCAGAAAATCGGCCAGGTTCAGTCCGGCTTCTATCGGGTCGATGACCGCCATGTCCGTGACGTTCATCTGCAGCTGGTTTTTGAAGGACGCCACCTGGCCGGTCACGGCGACAAATTGTTCGGGAAGCAGGTTCTCGTATTGCTGGCTTTGCGGGTGCCAGATCCGGGCTTCGATCTGGCCGCTGTTGTCGGCCAGGCTGAGTTGCCAGTACGGGCCGTTCTTGGCTTCCTTGCGTTGAACCCGGGCCAGGGCAAAGACGTCGGCGACATGCTGTCCTTCGGTCAAATCGCGGACGTATGTTTTTTTATCTTTCATGAAGTTGCTATTCCTGCATGCATAAGGTAAGGGCGCACCAAGGGGACGGCGAAGAATTTTTTCAAGATAATTGGGCGGTTGTACATTGTCGCCGTTGATCTTTTCCTGCTGTTTCCGCTTCGTCTACAGACATGTTTTCAGCTTTGGCAAGAGGGCGTCCAGGGGCGACGTCTTCGCGAGACCGGTTTTTCGGGCGTGTTTCCATGGTTATCGTGGCAAGAAACTCCAACACAATGCCGAGTGGTTATGTCCAAAAAGAAAGGCCAAGCACAGGTGACAATTTATCCTGACTGGTGCAAGGGTTGCGGCATATGCGCCGCCTTTTGTCCGGCTGGAGTGCTTGAACTCCGGCCCGATGGCAAGGCCCATGTGGTTCGAGAATCGGAGTGCGTGAACTGCGGATTCTGTGAACTGCATTGTCCTGATTTCGCCATTTCCGTGACTCCCAGGGATCCCGGCCGTCGCAAGACCGACCAGGATCCGGATCCGCGCGCCCAGGAGCCCGCAGCTCCGGGCAATCCTGATCCGGGCCCTGAGGAAATCATCCGAACACCTAACCGGGAAGACGAACATGGCCATCAAAAAGCGTAAGAAAAAAGAGATATTCGCTCTGGGTAACGAGGCGGTGGTCGAGGGAGCGCTCCTGGCGGGATGCACTTTTTACGCCGGCTACCCCATCACCCCGTCCACGGAAATCGCCGAAGTCATGTCGGCCCGACTGCCGCTGATCAAGGACGGCGTCTACATCCAGATGGAGGACGAAATCGCCAGCATGGGCGCCATCATCGGCGCGTCCCTGGCCGGTCGCAAGAGCATGACGGCCACTTCCGGCCCCGGCTTTTCCCTGATGCAGGAAAACCTGGGCTACGCCTGTATGACCGAGGTTCCGCTGGTCCTGGTCAACGTCATGCGCGGCGGTCCGAGCACGGGTCTGCCGACCAGCCCGGCCCAGGGCGACGTGCAGCAGGCCAGGTGGGGCTGTCACGGCGATCATCCCATCATTGTCCTCTCGGCCGGAGATGTGCAGGAATGTCTGGAAATGACCGTGACCGCGTTTAATTTCGCAGAGAAATACCGCACTCCGGTCATCCTGCTCATCGACGAGATCACGGCCCATACCCGGGAAAAGATCACCATTCGCGATGCCGATGAATTCGAGATCCTGGCCCGGGTCACTCCGGCCATGCCCCCGGAATGGTACGTGTCCTACGAGGAGACCATGCGCGGCGTGCCGGCCCTGCCCCCTCTGGGTTCGGGGTATCGCTTCCATGTCACCGGCCTGACGCACGATCAGAACGGCTTTCCCACCTCCAAGCCCGACGAGGTCAAGGCTCTCATGTATCGGCAGTTCCGCAAGATCGACCAGTTTTTCTACGACATCCAGCTGGTGGACAAGGTGGAGTGCGACGATGCCGAGGTCGTCGTCATTGCCTATGGCTGCGTGGGCCGATCGGCCGAACTGGCCGTGCACATGGCCCGCGAGCGCGGCGTCAGGGCCGGCCTGCTGAAGCTCAAGACGCTGTTCCCGTTTCCCAAGGGGGCGGTTCAGACCCTGGCCCGGCAGTGCAGGGCGCTGATCGTGCCTGAAATGAACATGGGGCAGATTTCGCGCGAGGTGAAGCGGGTGAACAACGGGTTGTCCCATGTCATCACCAACAACCGCGTTGACGGCCAGATTATCACCCCCTCGGAAATCTATAAAAACATCATGCAGGCGTGATCATGGCACAGGTAACACAACTCATTCACGAATATCTGCGGCACAACAAGAAGTTCCCCCATGTCTACTGCGCCGGATGCGGCCACGGCATTGTCCTTGGTTCGCTGATCCGCAGCGTGCACGGACTGGGCTATTCCAAGGACGAAATCGTGCTTGTGGCCGGCATCGGCTGTTCGGGCCGCATGGCCGTCTACGTCGATTTCAACACCGTGCACACCACCCACGGCCGGGCACTGACCTTTGCCACCGGCATCAAGATGGCCAATCCGGCCCTGAAGGTCATTGTGGTCATGGGCGACGGCGACGCCATGTCCATCGGCGGCAACCATCTCATCCACGCGGCCCGGCGCAATATCGGCCTGACCGCCCTGGTCCTCAACAACAACATCTACGGCATGACCGGCGGACAGCACTCCCCGACCAGCCCCGAGGGCACGGTTTCGGCCACGTCGCCCTTCGGAGCCCTGGAGGGCAGCTTCGACATCGTCCAGATGGCCATGGCCAGCGGGGCCAGCTACGTGGCCCGGGGCACTGTCCTGCACGCGACCATGCTCGACGGCCTGATCACCGACGCCCTGCAAAAGCCCGGTTTCAATCTGGTGGAAATCCTGACGCCCTGCCACACCCAGTATGGCCGCAAGAACAAGTTCAAGACCGTGGTCGACATGTTCCAGTGGTACAAGAAGAACACGGCCAAACTGGACCGCTATCAGAAGATGACCGACGAGGAGAAACAGGGCCTGACGCCCATCGGCGTATTCCGCGACGACATGCGTCCGGGACTGGAAACGCGCTACATGGAACTGTGCGGCAAACTTCAGGAGCAGCGACATGCCTAAGCAGCACGACTTGAGTCGATTCGAAGTCCGGCTTTCGGGCACGGGCGGCCAGGGCATCCTGACCCTGGGCAAGATCATGGGACAGGTTCTGGCCATTGACCACGGATTCTACGTCACCCAGACCCAGAGTTACGGCCCCGAGGCCAGGGGCGGAGCCAGCCGGTCCGACCTGGTCATCAGTTCCGCGCGCATCAGCTACCCCAAGCCCGTCAATCTTGACATGCTCGTGGCTCTCAGTCAGGAGGCCTGCAACCTGTACTTTCGCAATCTCAAACCCAGCGGCTTTCTCCTGGTGGACACGTCCCTGGTGAACCAGACCCCCTCCAACATCTTCTGGGGCCTGCCGTTCACCACCATGGCCAGGGACAAGATAGGCGTGGCCCAGGCCACCAACATCGTTTGTCTCGGAGCCATGAGCCACCTCCTGCCGTTCATGAACTTCGCCAACGTGAAAAAGGCCCTGGCCGGGGTGTTGCCGGCCAAGATCCTTGATCTCAATGTCAAGGCCCTGACCCTGGGATACACCCAGGCCAAAAAACTCTATCCGGACGCTCCCGAGAAATGGACATTCTCCTCACCAACGACGATGGAATCCGAGCAGTAGGTCTGCGGTCTCTGTACGCGGCCCTGGTCAAGGCCGGGCACCGGGTGCACGTGGCCGCTCCCATGACCGAACAGAGCGCTGTCGGGCACTCCGTGACCCTTTTTTCACCCCTGCGCGTCACGCAGGTCGAGGAGAAGGGGTTTTCCGGCCTGGGCATCTCCGGCACCCCGTCGGACTGCGTCAAGCTGGCGCTGAGCCACCTGCTGCCACGCAAGCCGGACATGATTGTCTCCGGCATCAATGCCGGGGCCAATGTCGGCGTGGACGTGCTCTATTCGGGCACGGTTTCGGCCGCGACCGAAGGGGCTCTGGCCGGCGTGCCGGCCATGGCCGTGTCCGTGGACGACTATCACCCCGAAGAGTTGTCCCGGCAGGCGGCCTATGCCGTGGATCTGCTGGACAGCCCCTTGTGGTCTGCCTTCCCCGGTCAGTGCGTGCTCAACCTCAACTTCCCGGCCGGGCCGCTGGCGCAGGCCAAGGGGCTCAAGGTCTGTCGGCAGACCGGCTCGACCTACCGGGACTGGTACGACGAGCGCAAAGACCCTCGCGGCAACGCATATTACTGGCTGTGCGGAGTCATTCCGCCGGAAAACGTGTCCCCGGATTCGGATCGGGGCTACCTGAGTCAGGGCTATATCACGGTCACGCCTCTGACATTTGACCTGACCCATGCCGCGTACTTCGACGAGTTGCGTCGGCATCTGGAACCATAAGCACTTTTACAAGGAGACGACCATGCCTCTGACCACACCCAGGGAAATGTTTGCCAGGGCTTACGCCGAAGGCTTTGCCGTCGGCGGCTTCAATGTGAACAATATGGAAATCATTCAGGGCATCATGGAGGCCGGCAACCTCGAAAAATCGCCCCTGATCCTGCAGGTCTCGGCCGGAGCGCGTCGCTACGCCGGCCAGAGCTACATCATGAAGCTGATGGAAGCGGCCATGCTGGAAAACAATCTGCCGGTCTGCCTGCATCTGGATCACGGGCAGAATTTCGAGATCTGCAAAGAGGTCATTGACGGCGGGTTCACCTCGGTCATGATCGACGGTTCGCACCTGCCCTTTGAGGAGAACATCGCCCTGACCAAGCAGGTCGTGGCCTATGCCCATGATCGCGGCGTGTGGGTCGAGGCCGAACTGGGGCAGCTGGCCGGGGTTGAGGACGATGTGGACGTGGAGCACAGCGTGTATACGGATCCTGATCAGGCCGCGGAATTTGTCGGGCGCACGGGTTGCGACTCCCTGGCCATCGCCATCGGCACCAGTCACGGGGCCTACAAGTTCGCCGGCGAGGCCAAGCTGGATTTCGACCGGCTGGAAAAGATCGCCAAACTTCTGCCGGGTTTTCCCATTGTCCTGCACGGCGCCTCGTCCGTGCCGCAGGAATTCGTGGCCATGGCCAACCAGTACGGGGCCCAGATCAGCGGGGCCAAGGGCGTGCCGGAAAAACTGCTGCGTCAGGCCGCGGCCTCGGCCGTGTGCAAGATCAACATCGACACGGACATTCGTCTGGCCATGACCGCGACCATCCGCAAGTACCTGGTCGAGAATCCAACGCATTTCGATCCTCGGCAGTACCTGCAGGTTTCCCGGACGGCGGTGCGCGACATGGTTGCTCACAAAATTCGCAACGTCTTGGGATCATCCAATAAAATGTAAGCTGTTCAAGGGAGAGGAACGCTTATGGCAGTGAAAATCGCACTCAACGGGTTTGGCCGCATCGGGCGGTATCTGGCCCGGATCATGGCCGATGACACAGAGATGGAACTCGTTTGCGTCAATGCTCGCGGCGACAACGCCTCTCTGGCCTACCTGCTCAAGTACGACTCGGTCCACGGCACGTTTGCCGGCCGGGTCGAGGCCAACGAGCAGGGTTTTCTGCTCAATGGCCGGCAGGTTCTGGTCACCCGCAATGCACCTGACGCCTGGGACTGGACCGGCATCGACATTCTGGTTGAATCCACGGGCAAGTTCACGGACCGGGCCAGCTGCGAGCGGCACCTGGCGGCAGGAGCCCGCAAGGTGCTCATTTCCGCTCCGGCCAAGGAGGCCGATCTGACCGTGGTCATGGGCGTCAACGACAATCTGTACGACCCGGCCGTGCATCGGATCATTTCCAATGCCTCCTGCACGACCAACTGTCTGGCCCCGGCGGCCAAGGCCCTCAACGACGCCTTTGGTCTGCGCCACGGCCTGATGACGACCATCCATTCCTACACCATGAGCCAGCGCATGCTCGACGGCACGCACAAGGACATCCGTCGCGGCCGGGCCGGAGCCATGAACATGCTGCCGACTACCACGGGCGCGGCCAAGGCCGTGAGCCTGGTCATTCCGGAACTGGCCGGCAAGCTGGACGGCATGGCCGTGCGCGTGCCCACGCCCAATGTTTCGCTGGTCGACCTGGTGGTCGAGGTCGACAAGCCGACCAGCGCGGCCGAAGTCAACGCCGTGCTCAAGGCCGCGGCCAGCGGGCCGGAAGGCGGGGCCATGGGCTACAGCGAAGTGCCCCTGGTTTCCATGGACTACGTCGGCAGCATCTACGGCGGCGTGGTGGACGGGCTGTGCACCTCGGTCATGAACGGTTCCATGGTCAAAATCATTGTCTGGTACGACAACGAAGCCGGCTTCACCCATCAGTTCCTGCGCCTGGCCCGCAAGGTCGCGGCGTCGCTGTGAAGTCTGTGGTATTTCTCTAACCTCCAGGTTCTGAATCTGCTGCGTAAGAAAGCCCCCGGCAACCGAATGCCGGGGGCTTTCTTGCGCAACAGGCTCGGTCTATAATTCCAGAAACGGCCCCGTGACCGAGCCCGGATTGTTCTTCAGTTCTTCCGGGGTTCCCCGGGCCACGATGATCCCGCCGTTGTCGCCGCCGCCGGGGCCGAGGTCCATGACATGATCGGCGGCCGCGACCACGTCCAGATTGTGCTCGATGACAATGACCGAGGCCCCCTTGTCGACCAGGGTGTGCAGGACCGTGATCAGCTTGCCGACTTCGTGCATGTGCAGGCCGGTGGTCGGCTCGTCCAGGATGTAGAGGGTGCCCGGCAGGCTGCGCTTGCCCAGTTCGCGGGACAGCTTGATGCGCTGGGCCTCGCCGCCGGACAGAGTGGTGGCCGGTTGGCCGAGCCGGATGTATTCCAGGCCCACTTCCTCCAGCACGGACAATTTGCGTTCCAGGGCCGGGTGGTTGGCGAAAAAGAGGCGGGCCTCGCTGACGGTCATGTCCAGGACGTCGGCAATGGACTTGTCCCGGTACATGATGTCCAGGGTTTCGCGGTTGTAGCGTTTGCCGCCGCAGACCTCGCAGGTCACGAAGACGTCGGGCAGAAAATGCATCTCGACCCGGATCTGGCCGTCGCCCTGACAGGCCTCGCAGCGGCCGCCGCGCACATTGAAGCTGAAGCGGCCCGGAGCGTAGCCGCGCTTGCGGGCGTCGTGACTGCCGGCAAAGATGGTCCGGATTTCATCGAAGACCTTGGTGTAGGTGGCCGGATTGGAGCGCGGCGTGCGGCCGATGGGGCTTTGGTCGATGGAAATGATTTTTTCCACCGGATCCGCGCCGTCCAGGCCTTTGATCGTGCCCGGCGCATCGACCTTCAAACCCTGGGCCAGGGCCAGATGTTTGTACAGGCTGTCCATGACCAGGGAGCTTTTGCCGGACCCGGACACGCCGGTGATGCAGACCAGGCAGTTCAGCGGAAAGACCGCCTCGATGTCGCGCAGGTTGTTGGTGGTCACCCCGCGCAGGGTGATGGCCTGGGACGACGTGCGCCGTTTGGCCGGCCGGGCGATGCGCAGATCGCCGCGCAGGTACTTGCCGGTCAGGCTCTGGGAATGGCCGACCAGTTCGGCCGGGGAACCGCTGAAAACCAACTCTCCGCCGAGAAATCCCGATCCCGGGCCCAGTTCGAGGACGTGGTCGGCGGCGCGGATGGTCGGTTCGTCGTGTTCCACGACCAGAACCGTGTTGCCTCGGCCCTGGAGCTGGCGCAGGGTGTTGATGAGGCGCTGGTTGTCGCGCGGATGCAGGCCGATGCTCGGCTCGTCCAGGACATAGGTCACGCCGACCAGGCCCGAGCCGAGCTGCCCGGCCAGGCGGATGCGCTGGGCCTCGCCGCCGGACAGGGTCGACATGTTGCGGGCCAGGCTGATGTAGTCCAGACCGACATTGATCAGAAATTCCAGGCGGTGGCAGAGTTCCTTCAGCAGCGGATCAGCGATGTCCCGGTGGACGCCGCTGAAGGTCAGGCCCTGCAGCCAGGCCAGGGCCCTGGTCACGGGCAGGGTGCAGAAATCGAAAATGCTCAGACCGTCAACCCGCACGGCCAGGGATTCGGGGCGCAGGCGGGCCCCGCGGCAGGCCTGGCAGTCCGTGGTCTGGCGGAACCTGGCCAGTTCATCGCGCCAGATGGGTCCCAGATGCGCGCCCTGTTCCAGGAAATGGATTACCCCCGGCCAGCGGGCCTCGCCGTGGAACAGAGCGTGCCGGGCTGCCGGGGTGAATTGGGCCAGCGGGGTGTCCAGGGTGAACTGGTGGCTGCGGCCCAGGTTTTCCAGCTCCTGGGCAAAGCGGTCCAGGCCACCTCCTTTCCAGGGCAGGACCGCCCCCTGGCGCAGGGACAGCCCGTGGTTGGGGGCCAGCAGGGCCGGTTCGTAGTATTCCACGGCCCCCAGGCCCGAGCACTGCGGGCAGGCTCCCTGGGGGCTGTTGAAGGAAAAGAGCTGCGGGCTGGGTTTGGGCAGGCTCAGGCTGCATTTGGGGCAGACCGCGTCGGTGGAGAAAAAGATCTCCTCGCCGCCGATGACGGAGACAATGACCCGTCCCTGACCGGCCTGGATGCCCAGCTCCACGGAATCGGCCAGCCGTTTGCGCATGTCCGGTTTGAGGACCAGACGGTCGACCACCAGCTCGATGCTGTGCTTCAGGTTTTTGCCCAGCTCCGGAATCGGATCAAGCAGGGTCACTTCGCCGTTGATGCGCACGCGGGCAAAGCCCTGGGTCTTGAGTTTCTTGAAGACCTCGGCATGGGTCCCTTTTTTGTGTTCGACCAGCGGCGCCAGGAGCATGAATTTGGTCCCTTCCGGCAGTTCCAGGATGCGGGCGATGATCTCGTCGCTGCTCTGGGCCTGGATGGGGTCGCCGCAAACCGGACAGCACGGCACACCCAGGCGGGCATAGAAGACCCGCAGGAAGTCGTAGATTTCGGTCACCGTGCCGACCGTGGAGCGCGGGTTCTTGGACACGGTCTGCTGTTCGAGGGAAATGGCAGGGGTCAGGCCTTCGATCAGGTCGATGGCCGGCTTGTCCATCTGCGGCAGGAACTGCCGGGCATAGGCCGAAAGGGATTCGACATAGCGGCGCTGGCCTTCGGCGTAGACAATGTCAAAGGCCAGGGTGGACTTGCCGGACCCGGATGGTCCGCAGACCACCACCAGCTGGTCGCGGGGGATGTCCAGGGTCAGGTTTTTCAGATTATGCTGACGCGCGCCGGCGATATGGATGACTTTGGTGTTCATGGATACTCTGTTGTGGTCTGAGTGGGATGCAAGATGATGCTTGCGGGAAGCTTTCCATAACCATATGGAAAGTTCTGGCAAGAGCCATATCGGATTCGATCCTGCATGGAGGATGCAATGAAAATTTCTCTTGGTGCCAAGACTCTGGCTCAGCCCACCCCGTTGTGGATTGTCGGCACTTATGACGACAGGGGCAGACCCAACGCCATGGCCGCGGCCTGGGGTGGAATATGCTGCTCCAAGCCGCCGTGCATTGCCGTGTCGTTGCGGGAAGAAAGACACAGTTACCAGTCTATCCTGGCCCGCAAGGCGTTTACGGTCAGCGTGCCTTCGGCCCGGTATGCCGGAGAGGCCGATTTTTTCGGCATTGCTTCGGGCAAGGACACGGATAAATTCGCCCGCACCGGTTTGACTCCGGTTGCTTCCGACGTGGTCGACGCCCCCTATGTCGGGGAATTTCCGTTGATTCTGGAATGCGTTTTGGTCCGGACCGTGCCCCTGGGCATTCATGTTCAGTTCGTCGGCGAGATCCGCGATGTCAAGGCCGATGAAGAGGTGCTGGACGCATCGGGCTACCCCGACGCGTCCAAGGTTCGCCCCCTCATTTTTACCCCTGTCGGCCGGGCCTACCATACCGTGGGAGACAAGGTGGGGCAGGCGTTTGATCTTGGTCGCGTGTTTCTTGATCCCCCGACATCTCAATCCGGATCTTAAGGTTGTGTCATGACCGCGCAACAGGCCAGTTTTTTTTGTTCTCCCGATGTTGTTGCCTCCCTGATCAGGGCCGGAGTGCCGGCTAATTCCAAGTGGGGTGCGCTCATTCTTTATATGCGTTCCATCTCGGAATACGATTTTCTGTCCGCCGAACAAAAACGTCAGATGCAGGATCTGGTCATGCAGATTGTCCGGGAGCAGGACTATTCCGATGCCAAGTTCACGGAGGTCGTCCGGCGCAAAGAGCAGATCTTGTACAAACCCTGGAACAAGAAACTGGAGGAAACCTTTCGCGAAACAGTGGCGCTGATCGAGCAGATGCGGTCGCAGAACATGCTGCGGACCAAGGAGGTCAAGGACCTGCGGGAAACAACCATCAACGCGGTGCTGGACCACAATGTGCTGGAGGCCATGATAGAAGAGATCCGGGCGTCGTTCGCCAAGGTCATCACCCACATGGAGCAGGACAATCGCGATCTGGTCGAGATGAGTTACACCGATCCCCTGACCAAGCTGAACAACCGGCGGGCTTTTGATCGCTATTACCAGACCACCCTGGCCGAATACATGGTTACCGGCAATCCCCTGGCAATCATGCTGCTGGATATCGATCATTTCAAGAAATTCAACGATTCCTACGGCCACCGCATCGGCGATCAAGCCCTGGTCACCGTGGGCGCCAAACTTATGGGCTACGGCAAAAAGTACAGCACCACGCCCAACCGCAATTTTTTCCCGTCCCGTTACGGCGGCGAGGAGTTCGTCGTTGTCCTGCCGGGAGTATCGCTGCGGCAGGCGGCCGAGGACGCGGAGAACATTCGCTCCATTATAGACGAATACGATTTTATCATTCGCGACCACAAAGGGCAGGTGCTGCAAAAAGGGATCAAGATCACTGTTTCCATCGGTGTGGCGGAATTGGAAATGGTCTGGGGAGACCAGGCCGGCGAACGCCTCCTCGACGAGGCGGACAAGGCCATGTACCGGGCCAAGTCCGAAGGCCGCAACCGGGTCTGCACCATGCGCTGAACAAAGCGCAAAGACGCGGTGCTGCCGCCACCTTCCCGTATGCCGGATCGAATCGGCATGTGCGTTCAAGGCCTCGCCTCTCTTGTCTTGCCAAATATGCCGACCATCACGGCTCAGGCTGAAAAAGTCCCGATGCTGTTTCTACGTCGCGTTTTGATGCTGCTTGGTGCCGGCGTCACAGCTCGAACATACCGGCTACGTTGCGGGTTGGGGCTGACAGTTTTCCAGGATGTGCGCCAGGCGCTGGGTATAGGTGTGGTCGCGGGTGATGAGTTCCTGCCAGGCGCGGCGGAGCTCTTCTTTGTGTCTGGGCCTGGCCTCCAGGTCAAAGAGCAGGGACAGGGCCTGCTCCGGTGTTTCAAAGCTGACCGCCCGGGTCAGGTCGGCCGGGAAAATGCCCAGCCCCGGCGTGTTGTCCGTCAGCAGAAAGCCGCCGCAGGCCCAGACATCGAAATGACGCTGAGTCAGGCCGTGGGGCAGGAGCAGACTGGTCAGGTTGAGGGTAAAGGGTGAGGCCGCGTAACATTGGGCCAGGCCGTGGTAGTAGTCCACAGGCGGGAGGTGCGTGGCCTGCGGGACCAGTCCGGACCAGGTCTGATCGCCGATCACGCTCAAACCGACACGCCGGGCCAGGGCCTGGAGACAGTCGGAGCGCCAGCGGGTCGAAGCCAGTTCCGCCCCCAGCCCCAGGACGCGCACATCGTTGCCGGGCCACAAGGCAATGTCCGGCAGATGCTCCCGCCACCATCCGAAATGAGCGGTTCTGCCCGGCAGCATGGCGGCCTGCTTGGCCAGGCTTTCCGGCACCCGGCTGGCGGCGAAGAAGCGGTCGCGGTCCGGAAAGGATGCCCGGCCGACAAAGAGCAGTTCCCGGCCCTGGGGACAGGGTGGTCCGGGAGGGAAAAATTGCAGGCAGGTGGCCAGGGGCAGGTGGCGCGGGTCGGCTCCCAGGGATTGAAGCGGTTCGATGAACCAGCTGTCGGTCACATACAGGGGCAGACGCAGCCACAAGCGATTTTTTTGTCCGCAGAGCAGGTGCAGCGGGTTGTCGACGCACCACAGAGCCACGGGCACTCCCGCTTTGGCCAGCAGGGCCTGATTTTCGCCGTAGGGATCGAGGCCGCGCAGATTGATGCTCAGAAACAGACGGGGGTGTCCTGTCTCCAGCAGTTCGATCAGCTTGGTCGGGGGCAGATCGGCGGGAAGCAGGCGGGGGCGAAGGCCGAGAATGGTTGCGGCCCGGGCCAGTTCCGGAATGATCAGGGCCGCGCTTTCTCCCGGCAGCCAGATTTCGTTGGAATCAGGACGGACCGGCAGGGGTCGGGTCTGGGCCAGCAGCGGCAGATAGAGGGACGGAAAAATTCTGGTCGCCGGACCGTAGTGCAGGATTCGGGCTTCGGGGGCCAGCGCTGCGGCACAAACGGGGTCAACGGGAATCCATGCCGGCGGCAGACGATCAGCCCATCCCGGCGGCATCTGCCGGTTGAATTCCGGCTGCATGAGGACGTATGTTCTGGCGTCGGGAGGGATAAGCCGGCGGCAGAGGTCCGGGTCAGGTCCCGGGCACAGGACCAGAATGTCCTTGCCGTGGCCGCACCAGTGAAAACATTGCTCTCCTTCGGGGAGCGAGGTAGAAATCCCCAGTTCGTTTTTCAACTTTACACGTATGGGTCTGGCTGGCATGAAGGCGCTCGCTTGGGTGGTCGGGATGCTGCCCGGTCATGAAAAGCATGAAACAATACCGCGATTTTTATTTCAAAAAGGCCAAGCAGGAGAATTATCCTGCCCGCTCCGTATACAAGCTCCAGGAAATGGACAAGGCGCACAAGCTGCTGCGTCCGGGACAAAAGGTTCTGGATCTGGGGGCGTGTCCGGGATCCTGGACCTTGTACGCAGCCGAACGCGTCGGGCCTACCGGCCGGGTGCTGGGCATAGACCTCAACATGCCCGATACGACTTTTCCGACGCAGGTTGTTTTTTTACAGGAAGACATTTTCGCCCGCTCTCCCGAATTTCTCGGGCATCTGCATCTTCTGGCTCCCTTTGACGTGGTCATGAGCGACATGGCCCCCAAAACCACCGGCTCGAAATTCACGGATCAAGCCCGGTCGATCCAGTTGGTAGAGGCGGCTTTCGGGGTGGCCGAGGAATGGCTGGCGGCCGGCGGCGTTTTCATCGCCAAGGTCTTCGAGGGGCCGGATGTTCACCCTTTTGTCCAGTCACTGCGGCCGTGTTTTGCCAAGGTCAGCATGGTCAAGCCCAAGAGCAGTCGGGCGGAAAGCAAGGAAATTTTCATTTTGGGCATGGGCTTCACCGCTCGCCCCCAGGCGGAAACCCACAGATAACTTTTTTGGAGGTTTGCATGGCAGGACATAGTAAATGGAAGAATATCCAGCACCGCAAGGGTCGGCAGGACGCAAAGAAAGGCAAGGTCTTCACCAAGGTGACCAAGGAGATCATCCTGGCCGCCAAGGGAGGCGGCGATCCGGACATGAATGCCCGGCTGCGTGCGGCCATTGACGCCGCCAAGTCCGTCAATCTGCCCAAGGACAAGATCGATACCGCCATCAAGAAGGGAACGGGCGAGCTGGCTTCCGAGGCCCTGGAAGAGATCATGTACGAGGGATACGCCCCCGGCGGAGTGGCTTTGCTGATCGAGGCCGTCACGGACAACAGGAACCGGACCGTGGCCGAAGTGCGGCACATCCTCAGCAAGCACGGCGGGTCCATGGGCGCGGCCGGATGCGTGGCCTGGATGTTTGACCACAAGGGCGTTTTCGCCTTCGACAAAAAATACAGTGAAGATCAGTTGCTGGAAGTGGGACTGGAAGCCGGGGTCGAGGACGTGCTGGATGACGATGATTCCTGGCAGGTGCAGTGCGCGGTGGAGGATTTCGGTACGGCCAAGGCTGCTTTTGAAGCGGCCGGCATCGAAGTCATGAGCGCCGCTTTGAGCCGCATCCCCCAGAACACCGTGGCCGTCGATGTCGAAACCGGTCGCAAGGTGCTCAAACTGTACGACCTGCTGGACGACAATGACGACGTCCAGAATGTGTACGCCAATTTCGAGTTGCCCCCCGAACTTCTGGCCGAGATCTAAGAGGCATGGCCGGAGATCGTCTCGTGCTTGGCGTGGACCCCGGTTCGAGATGCATGGGCTTTGGCCTGGTGCGGGATCGGTCCGGAGTGCTGACCCTGGTCGAGGCCGGCACGGTCCGGCCGAGCGAAGAGAGCGTAAGCCAGCGTCTGGGTTTGATGTTTTCCGCCATTCAGACCTTGTTGAACACACATTCTCCAGTGGCCGTGGCCGTGGAGAATGTTTTTTTCGGGCGCAATCAGGCCTCGGCCCTGAAACTCGGCCAGGCCCGAGGTGCGATTCTGGCCGCCTGCGGGGTGCACGGCGTGGACGTGTTCGGCTATGAGCCGACCCTGGTCAAGAAATCCCTGGTCGGCGCGGGACGGGCTGAAAAGTCGCAGGTCTCGTTCATGGTCGGTCAGTTGCTCGGGGTGCGTCCGGACTGGGCCGAAGACGCGGGAGATGCCCTGGCCGTGGCCATCTGCCATCTGAATCATACCCGGTTCATGGCTGCTGTCGGCGCGGGCATGGCCGCTGGTCAATCCGGGCTTGCTCGGTTATAGGCCCGCCATGATCGCGTATCTTGAAGGAACAGTTCTGCGCCGTGACGAAGAGTCCTGCATCCTGCTGACGGCCGGCGGCGTCGGGTACCACGTCCTGTTGACCGTGTCCGCAGTGGCGGCACTGCCCGGCGGCGGGGATACGGCCCGGCTTTTCGTCTACACCCTGGTGCGCGAAGACGCTCTGGTGCTGTATGGCTTTTTTTCCTGGGAAGAGCGGCAGACATTCGCGACCCTGCTCGGTGCGCCCAAGCTTGGTCCCAGGACGGCCCTGGCCATGCTTGGCTGCTATTCTCCCGGCGAACTGGCGTCGTGTATCGCCCGGGAAGACGCGGCGGCGCTGACCCGCGTGCCCGGCATCGGGGCAAAAACCGCCAAGCGTCTGCTGCTGGACCTGAAAGACAAGCTGGCCGTCACCATGAATGTTGCTCCCGGCCGCGTTGCGCCGACGCCTTCGGCCCTGTCGGACTGCGCGGCGGCCCTGTTGTCCCTGGGGTATGGCCGCCATGAGGTTGACGAGGTGGTCCGGGCCGTTTTTGACAACGAGCCGGATCTGGATGCAGGCAGCGCCATCCGGCAGTCCTTGAAAATTTTTGCCTCCAAATGACCATGGCCCTCAACTCCGGCGAAGAACACATCCGGCCTCGAACTCTGGACGATTTTATCGGCCAGGAGGACGTGCGCGGCAATCTGAAGATTTATCTGCAGGCGGCCCGTGAGCGCGGACAGCATCTGGATCATTGCCTGCTGTACGGCAATCCGGGCTTGGGCAAGACCACGTTGGCCCAGATCATGGCCAGCGAACTCGGAGTTAATCTGGTTTCCACGTCCGGTCCGGTCCTGGAGCGTAGCGGCGATCTGGCCGCCATTCTGACCAGCCTGAACCGGCACGACCTGCTCTTTATTGATGAAATCCATCGCATGCCGGCCGTGGTGGAGGAAATTCTGTATCCCGGCATGGAAGATTTCAAGCTCGACCTGATTGTCGGCCAGGGGCCGGGAGCGCGCACGGTCAAGATTGAACTGGAGCCCTTCACCCTGGTTGGAGCCACGACGCGTATCGGCCTTTTGACCTCGCCCCTGCGCGACCGGTTCGGGGTCATCTGCCGGCTGGAATTCTATAATCCGCAAGAGCTGGCGCTGATCGTGACCAGGGCGGCCAGAATTCTGGGGGTAGCCATCAGCGATGACGGCGCATTGGAGATCGGTCGGCGCTCCCGGGGCACGCCGCGCATCGCCAATCGTCTGCTTCGGCGTGTGGCCGATTATGCCCAGGTGGCCGGGTGCAGGCTGATCGACGCCGAGGTCGCGGCCAAGGGTCTTGACATCATGGACGTGGATTCGCGTGGTCTGGACATGATGGACCGCAAGATTTTGGAATGCATCATCGACAGTTTCGGCGGCGGCCCGGTGGGCATCAAAACCATTGCCGCCGCCTGTTCCGAGGAAGTGCGGACGATCGAGGATATCTACGAGCCCTATCTGATCCAGTGCGGGTTCCTAAAACGGACGCCGCGTGGTCGCGTGGTCACGGCCAAGGCCTATCAGCATATCGACGGCGGCTTGAAGCTGCGCGGTTGAGGAGCAGTCATGAAAGTTATTGATCCCTGTTTTTCCTTCATGCACCTTCCCGATGGAGAGTTTGTGCTGCAGCATCTGGAGCTGGCCGCCCGGACCTGTTACAAGTCCGAGGACAAGTCCGGTCCGGATTCGGCCCGACGTCTTTTGGGTCGCATCGTCCGCCTTGGTCACGACAGCGTGCTGGAGCACATTTCCGTCACGGTGCGTATTGTCTGTGACCGCGGCGTGACGCATGAGCTGGTTCGTCATCGTCTCTGCTCCTTTTCGCAGGAGAGCACCCGCTACGCCAATTATGCCCAGGACAAGTTCGGTCGGGAGATCACGGTCATCCGTCCCTTTTTCTGGAAAGAGGACGACCGTCGCTACCAATTGTGGCTCGGGGCCATGCAGGCCTGCGAGGACGCCTATCTGGCCCTGGTCGAGGCCGGGGCCACGGCCCAGGAGGCCAGGAGCGTTCTGCCCAACAGTCTGAAGACCGAAATTGTGACCACAGCCAACATCCGGGAATGGCGGCATATTTTCAAGCTGCGCTGCGACAAGGCGGCGCATCCGCAAATGCGCCAGATCATGTTGCCCATGTTGGCCGCGTTTCACGAACGAATTCCTCTTCTTTTTGACGACTTGGCTGACAGGTTCTCCGGGCAGTTGCTGGAGTTCCACGCTGCAGGCAGCGCCGCTTTCGTCGCCTGATCCCCTCCCTGCCCCTGCTATCAAGGCATGCCGGTCCGGCATGCCTTTTTTATGCGCTTTGCTGTGGGTAAATGTCCGACAGCAAAATGTAGTCACTTCTCAGACATGCCGCAGTTACGGCTGATCGCCGTTAACATCCGTTTTTGTAATTTTTCCAAGCAGTTTTGAGCCGTCAAGTCTCAACGTGACCGGTTCTCTATGGTTATGTCCAGCCGGCATCATCTTGCTTGATACAAGTAAAAAGTTTTTAATTCTAGTATTTTGGACTTAATGTGTCGCGAATTCGGTCGTTTTCAATCCGTCCTGAGCCGGTTTTGTTTCAAGAAATTAAAAAACGAGAAAATAAGCGAATTTTAGAGTATTAGTGATTTGTAGTTGTGGAAAAACTTATCATGAATGTGCAAAAGAAAGAGTTGACAGTGCGCGGGCTCCGGCCAGCCAAGGGCGGCGCGGAAACCGTGTTTGCCCCCGAAAGACGTGATAATAGCTAAAAATGTTTTATATCAATGGGTTGTCTTGTATATAAGGTCCGGGGCAAAGTCGGCGGAGTTCGGATTTCCTGACGTTGTGGCCAGAGGGAGCCTTGGCTAGGAACCTACCCCATGATTGATGAATGGGAACGAATTTCGCTTTTACTTTCCAAACGACTTTCTCCGGGGCACTACCAGCTCTGGATCAAGCCGCTGCAGGGATGCGTTGAGCACAATGTTCTGGTCCTGAGGGCGCCCAATGATTTTGTCTGTACCTGGGTGCGGGAGCGCATGCTCGGTGATGTCAAGGATGCCGCCGCGGAAATTCTGGGGTTTGCACCCCAGATTGATCTGGCCCCAAACCAGCCCCGACCGCTGACGGAACCTGTTGCTCAGCCTGCTGCCCAGCCCATGCCTGCCAAACGGATCGTCACCCGCCAGGTGGGTCTGCCCATGGCCCATGCCGTACCGACACACAGCGTACAGAATTGGCGGCACCAGTTTGATGACTTCATTGTCGGACCCTGCAACACGCTGGCCTACGCCGCCTCGCGCAGCTTCTGCCAGGACGCGCAGGGCTCGGATCAGCTGTTTCTGTGTTCAGCGCCGGGACTGGGCAAAACTCATCTGGCGCAGGCCATCGGCAGCGAGATTGCCCGTCAGACCAATCGCCAGCACTTGCGGGTCTGCTACCTGAGCGGCGAGGAGTTTTCCTCGCAACTGGTCATGGCCATCAAGTCCAGGGCCGTGGAGCAGTTCAAGGCCAGGTTCCGCTCCAATGTGGATCTCTTGCTGCTCGAAGACGTGCATTTTTTCCAGGGCAAGGAGAAGATGCAGGATGAGTTGCTCAATACGTTGAAATCCCTGCAAAATCAGGGGCGCCGCGTGGTCATGACCAGCACCTTTCTGCCCCGCGAGCTTTCGGACATCGACCCCAATCTTCTTTCCCGTTTTGCCCAGGGGTTCATGGCGGTCATCGACAAGCCAGACCTTCAGACCCGGCTGAACATCATCGGCGCCAAAGCCCAGGCGGCTCAGGTGCACATGCCGGACAGCGTGGCCCAGCTCTTGGCCGATCGTATCAAGACGGATGTGCGCCAACTGGAGAGCTGCCTGAAGAACATCATCCTCAAGGCCCAACTCATGAACATGGGTATCTCCATGGATCTGGCCTGGGATATTCTTCAGAACTACACCCTCGACAGCGCCTCCCTTGATCTGGACAAGATCATCAGTTTTGTCTGCCAGGCCTATGGTTTCGGCCTGGACGAGCTGCGGTCCAAAAGCCGGAAGAAAGACCGGGTCATTGCCCGCAATACCGCCTTTTATCTGGCCCGCAAGCATACGGAACTGTCTCTGGTCGACATAGGCCGGCGTTTCAACCGCAAGCATTCCACCGTGATCAAAGGGATTGCTTCGGTCGAGCAGGAGGTGTCGCGCCAAACCCCCCTGGGCAATCAGCTCGCCCGCACCATTCGCCAAATTGAGGCCTGAGCCGGGCCGTTTTGCAGATCGCTGCTGGCGCGGAAGGCCGGCCCTTCGGTGTTGAAGCGATGGATTTTGCGTTTTCCGTAGATATAGCTGTTTAATTTCGATTTATTCAGGGCGCATGTGCAAAACATGCGCCCTTTTTGGTGCGCCCGGCAGGGAAGTTGTCTTGATCTCTATGATTTTACCAGCAGTTTTCTCCCCGGGGCCTTGTCCAGCACGGCTTGCAGCGTGTCGATGATGGTAGCGTCGTACCGGGTTCCGGCTGCGCGCAGGTTCTCGATCGCTTGTTCCGGGGACATGGCCGGCCGGTAGGACCTGGGCCGGATCATGGCGCAGAAGCTGTTGGCGACGCTCAGAACCTTGGCCTGCAGGCAGATTTCGTCGCCGTGCAGTCCCTTGGGATAGCCGCTGCCGTCCAGGCATTCGTTCATCTGAAAGACAGCCTCGAACACGGGCAGGTCGAAGTCGATCTGGCGCAGGATGTCGGCGGCGTGATCGACGTGTTTTTGGACCTGCTGTTTTTCCTCGGGCGTCAGTTGATCGACTTTGGTCAGCACCGCCTTGTCGATGAATATCTTGCCGATCTGCGAAAGGTGGGAGGCAATTTCCACGGTGGATTTGTCTTCGGCGGACAGGCCCATGCCGTCAGCCAGCAGCGACGAAACATCGCGCATCAGGACGGAATGACCGGCCAGGTATGGGTCGGTGAATTCAATGGCTTTGACCAGGGCTTCCACGGTCTGGGAGATGGCCAGGCGTTTGCGCTCTTCTGCCTGCACCATGGAGGTCACGTCGCGAAAGACGGAGACAATGCCCGTGGGCATGTTCTGTTCGTCCTTGAGGGTGACCTTGGTGACCTGGAAGTGGTGCAACTGGGATTGGAGAAAGATGCGTTCGGTGACGGTGACCGGCTGTCCGGTTTTCAGGGCCTCGTCGTCGGATTGTTCCAGGCGCTTGCCGGTGTCGAAGCCGAACAAGGCCGCGTCGTCCAGTCCGACCACTTCGTCTTCTTCCCGGCCGACGCCTCTGGCCAGGGCCGGATTGGTGTAGGTGTAGATTCCGTCTGTGTTCTTGACGGCGATGAAATCCGGGATGGAGTCGTTGATGGAGTCCAGGAAATTTCTCTGCTGCTCCAGTTCCTGGGCCAGGGCCTGGAATTTGGCGGCCACCAGCCTTTGATTGCGGCCCATGGTTCGCCACCAGAATGCGCCGAAGAAGAGACTGAGCACCAGGGCGATGAGCACGGCAATGAGCACGGAAATGCGCGTGTATTCCTGCAGGCCGGCCGTGGCCACGCCGGCGTCCACTTCCTGCACGATCCAGATGTCCAGATCCGGAATCTTCACGGCCAGGGAATAGACCTGGGCTTGTCCACCCAGCCCCGTGCGCAGGCCGAAAGCCAGACGCTGGTTCTTGTCCGGCTCGGGGGACAGGCTGAGATCCGAGAGTCCGCCGGGAGTCCAGGGCACGACCTCCTGAAATCCGTTTTCCGTCATCTGGATCATGCGGGTACGTTCGCCACGGGCCGACATGGGAGTGTTGGAAAGCAGGGACGTGATCGTTGTTGTCGCGCTTTTGGTCATCAGGACCACGGCCACGGCCTTTTTCGCCTCATCGGCTTCCGCCGTGGAGAAGATGGGCACGCACATGTCCAGGACCAGGCCGGTATCGCTTTGGCGCAGGTTCGAGAAATGGGCCAGGGGGTAGGCAAAGGTTTTTTTGATCAGGGCCGTCTGCTGGGGAGAGAGCGGACTGACGCGGGCGTCGGAACCGATGTAGGACTGCCCCGTGCGGTGCACGATGCGTCCGGACAGAAAGCCCGAAAAGACTGTGAAATCCGAGAAGGTCTGGTGCATGAGAGGAAACTGGTCCGTGAGCTGGGCCATCTGATCGTACCTGGAGTCATCGGGAATGAGGCCTGTGATGAGAAAACTCGGATCAGCGTCGATGAGGTCCATGTCTGTGGCGTAGAGCCGGAACAGGTCGGAGGAAACCAGCTGTTCGGTCTGCTGCTCCAAACCTTTGAGCCAGGAGGCGAAGACTTCTGCCCGACTGTTGGCCAGCAGATCCAGGCGCTCCTGGATCTGGCCGAGCATTTCTTCCTGCTTGGCTTTGACGCTCCATCCCACCCAGGCCAGGAGGGCGACAAAGACCAGGGAGATGATGGCGATGCCCAGGACCAGTTCGGATTTGTTCTGACCCACGGACGCCTGGGTCGTCTTCAAGTTGTCTGCTGTCATATTCCCTTCTCCATTAAGGTTGTTTCGCCAGGGGGATGTGTGACCAGCGGTATTCCTCGTTGAGGGAATACTGCGGGACGTAGTGCCGGTATTTGCCGTGGCCGAAGATGGCGTCGGTGATGTTGTCGAGAACAAAGGCGTCGCCGTGCAGGAAAACCACCAGCACCGCGTGTCCGATGCCCCGGATGCGGTCCTTGAGAACAACGATGCGCAGGTCTTCCTGGGAAAAGCCCAGCTCGCGCAGGGCGAAATATTTGGTGATGGCGTAGTCCTCGCAGTCGCCGGACAGCTTCAGAAATTCCTGCGGCGTGGCCCACCAGTCCGATACGCCGTAAACGTCCTGATCCAGGCGGTACGGCCATTTGTTGAAAAAACTGTTGACCATTTTCAACTGCTCGGCCGGCTCCCGGCCACGGGCCTGCTTGATGATGCGCTGCCAGCTGGTGGTTCCGGGGGGACAGGAGGAAGGCGGTTGGCAGCTGTTGAGCACTCGGACCTCGTTTTTGACCTTGGACAGGACGCGCTTCCATTTGGGCAGGGCGTCGAAATTGCCGCGAAAGGCCGCGGTCTGAAAAAGATGGGGCCGGGTGTTCGAAGCCGCCGGTGTCGTCCCTCCGCTGCGGGTCGGGGCGTCCACCGTTGTTGCCCGTTCCTGAAGCGAACCGGACAATTGGTCCGGACTTGAGCGCTGCCGCCAGACCGGTTCGGGCACGCTTCCGGTCCGGCTCTCGGTGTTGCTGTCCTTTGGCTCATGCTCGTTCAGGGCAAGGACCGGTACTGCGGGTGGATCAGCGGGGGCGGGATGCTGATCAACGGGTTGTTCCGGCGACTCTTGCTGTGCAGCGATTGCTGCTCGGTCAAATGGAACGGCACGAATGTCCGGACTGCCCGCACTGCCCATGGCCGTGGCCGGAAAGTGGCGCGGCACGAGGAGCATGGCCGCCAGCAGGGCCAGAACGCACGCCGTCCGGGTCACGGTCACCTCTCGCGCAAGGCGTTTTCCTTGGCCTTGAGTATGGGTTTGAGCAGATAGTCGAGCACGCTTTTCTTGCCGGTCAGGATGTCCACGCTGGCCGTCATGCCCGGAATGATCGGCAGTTTTTCACCCCGGTAGGACAGGGCCGACGTCTGGGTGCGCAGGGTGACCTTGTAGAAGCTGTCTCCTTTCTGGTTTTCGATGGTGTCGGCGCTGATCTGCTCCACCACGCCCTCCAGGCCGCCGAAAATGGAGAAATCGTAGGCCGTGATTTTGATCATGGCCTTTTGTCCCGGATGGAGAAAGGCGATGTCGGCCGGGGTGATGTTGGCTTCAATCAGCAGGGTGTCGTCCAGGGGTACGATTTCCATGATGGGTTCGCCGGGCTTGACCACGCCGCCCACGGTGTTGAGGACAATCTGTTTGACCGTGCCGCGCACCGGGCTGCGCACATCGGTCCGGGTGACCCGGTCCTGTCCGGCGGACAGGGCGTGCAGCTTGGAATTGAGCTCCACCTGGTGCTTGTTCATCTCCTGCAGGGCCATGGCCCGGAATTCGGCCAGGCGCTGGGCTTCGCGCTGCTTGATTTCCTCGGCGGCCTGGCGCACGCGCGGGATGGCCACGCCCAGGCTCTGCACGTCGCCGCGCAGTGAGCTGACCGTGCGCTCCAGCGACAGATAATCAACTCGGGGGTAGACGTTTTTCTCCATCAGGGGTTTGGCGATGGCCATTTGTTCCTGGGCCAGTTTCAGGTCGTTGGCCGCCTGATTGCGGCGGATGGTCATTTCCTGCACTTCCTGCAGCCGCTGGGAATGCTGGCTGCGCAGCACGGCCAGTTCCTGGTTCAATTGGTCCTTGCGCGCCCGGTGGATGTTCATCTGGTCGCGGACTGCACTGGGCGCCTTGGCCTGCAGCTCCTCGGAAAACTCCGGCTCCCCGCCAGTGGCTTCGGCCTGCAGCCGGGCTATGGCGGCCTGGTGTTCCAAGGCTTGGCTGGCCGTATCCTTCAGGGTGCTCTGGGCCATCTCATTGCTGATGCGGATCAGAATGTCGCCTTTTTCCACAATCTGATTTTCACGGACCAGAATGTCCTCCATGATGCCGCCTTCCAGATTCTGGATGACCTGAATGCGCTGCGAGGGGATGACCTGACCCATGCCGCGCGTGACCTCGTCGAGAATGGCGAAGTGGGTCCAGACCAGCAAGGATGCCAGGAGCAGGCAGATGGTCAGGGACAGGACATAGGCAAAGGGATGTCCGCGACGGTACAGGGCCGCATCGACTTCGCTCATATAATTGAGGTCGGTTTCCGGGAAGTTCGACCTAGGCATGATTGCCTCCTTTGCCCTGGTTCTGCAGCTGGGCCAGCACCTCGGCCCGTGGGCCGTCGGCGATGATCCGGCCGTCGTCCAGGGCGATGATTCGGGTGGCCAGGGACAAGAGGCTCGGGCGGTGCGTGATGAGGATCAGGGTTTTGCCTTTGAGGGCCGAAGCCAGGCGGAGCTTGAGCACCGCCTCCACGCCCACGTCCATGGAACTGCTCGGTTCGTCCAGGATGACGATGTCCGGGTCCAGCAGCAGGGTGCGGGCGATGGTGATGGCCTGGCGTTGCCCGCCGGACAGGGCCAGGCCCCGTTCCCCGACCTGCAGGTTGAATCCGGCCGGATTGTTCTTGATGAAGTCCGTGACCCCGGCAATGGCCGCGGCCCGTAACAGGGCCTGGTCGCTGACATGGGGCGCTCCCAGGGTGATGTTTTCGCGCACCGTGCCGTGAAAGAGGAAATTGTCCTGGGCCATGTAGCCGATCTTGGCCCGCAGTTCGGCCGTGTCCATCTGCCGGATGTCCAGACCGCCGATCTTGACCGCCCCTTTTTGCGGCTCGTAGAGGCCCACCGCCAGCTTGCCGATCGTGGTCTTGCCCGAACCCATCTTGCCGATGATGGCCACCCGTTCGCCCTGGGCGATGTGAAAGCCGGCATGGGACACGGCGTTGGTCAGGGCGCCCGGATATTTGAAGCTGACGTCTTCAAAGGTAATGGTCGAACGCAGATCGCGGTGTTCGGGATGCTGGACGTCCTCGGGCCGCTCGCTGGGGATCTTCATGAGAATATCAAGGTTTTTCAGCGCCATGCGGCTTTGCTGCAAGCGGGTCAGCATGGCCGCCACCGCCCCCAGGGGAGCCATGGCCCGGCCGACCAGAATGGAGCAGGCAATGAGGCCGCCCATGGTCATTTCGCCCTTGGCGATGCGGTATACGCCCCAGATGATGACCCCGGCATAGACGATCTGGGTGGAAAACTGGGTGAAACTGAGGGAAAAGGTGCTCAGGGCCTTGGACTGGACAGCGGACTTGGCCCCAAGGCCGATGATCTTTTCCCAGCGTCCGAGCATGGGGCCTTCGGCCCGGCTGGTCTTGATCGTTTCCAGGCCGCTGACCGCCTCGACCAGCAGGGCGTTTTTCTGGGTCGATTCCCTGTATCCGCCTTCGATGGCCCGTTTGAGCGGTCCCTGCACAATGATGCCGACCAGCACGACCATCGGCGCGGCCACGGCCGGGACAATGGCCACGGGTCCGCCGATATAGGCGATGATGGTGATGAACAGGAACAGAAAAGGCAGGTCGACCAGGGCCAGCAGGGTGGTGGAGCTGAAAAAGTCGCGCAGGGAGTCGAATTCGCGCACGTTGTTGACCAGGGCACCGGTGGACTCGGGCTTGTGGTCCAGGCGGATGGACATGATGTGACTCATGAGTTTGCTGGCGATGAGGATGTCGGCGTTGCGGCCGGCCACGTCCACGAAATAGCCGCGCAGATTGCGCAGGGCAAAATCAAAGAAAAAGGCGATGCCGACGCCGATGGCCAGGACCCACAAGGTTTCCAGGGCGTTGTTGGGCACGACCCGGTCGTAGACGTTCATGGTGAAAATGGGCGAGGCAATGGCCAGCAGATTGATGAAGATCGTGGCCAGAATCACGTGGCGGTAGATGGGCAGGAAATGGAGGATGGTTCCCCAGAACCACTTCTTGGTGTCGAAGATTTTGAGGCCCTCGGTGCGCTTGTCCAGGCCGGCGATGGGCCGGGCAAAGACTGCGTGGCCGGAATAGGTTTTGGTCAGTTCATCGAGCGGGGTGTCAAAGGGGGCTTCCGGATTCTCGGGCATGATGATTCGCGCCCGGTCGTTGTCGATGCCGGTCAGCACGCAGGCGTCCCCGCCGTGCAGGAGCAGGATGCACGGCATGGTCAGGGGAGATATCTTGCGGATGTTCGGCTTGTGGACGATGGCCGCGTCGATGCCTTCGCGCCGGGCCGCCCGGATGCAGGCGTAGGGAGTCATGCCCTCGGGCGTGCGCGGCAAACCTGCTTCCAGGGTGGTGACGCTGACGGCCTTGCCCATGGCGCGGGAGACAATGGACAAGCAGCCGACCAGCGGCGGGGTGAAGGAAATGTGGGACGGGGCGAGTTGGGCCGCTGCGGGGTGTTTGGAAAAGGTGACCTTGATCTGATCGGTCGGGCCGGTCGGGGGAGCGTCGTTCATGCCGGTGTCCTGCAAAGGTTTAAGAATAGCCCGAACCTACGTCCAGCCCGTGCCCCTTGCAAGGGAAATCATGGCGGCCCG
>CAZYZA010000019.1:0-39246 GCA_964651415.1 uncultured Desulfovibrionaceae bacterium | reverse complement strand
ATGGCCAACGACAACATGAACATCGGCATGGTTCACAACTTCAAGCTCATGTCCGGACTGCTGGATACGCCCGAGGGCGAGAACGGCCTGATCACCCTGATCCGCACGGCCTGCATGCTCGGCAACGGCGAAATGCAGTTCAACTACCTGGACAACGATGTGCTGCGTGAAGCCCAGAAGCATCCGGAAAAATACCGTGACCTGGTGGTGCGCGTGGCCGGATACAGCGCCTTCTTCGTTGAGCTGTGCAAGGACGTGCAGGACGAAATCATCAGCCGGACCATGCTCCAATCACTGTAACTAGAATCGACCTCGGGATTTTGAGCACCAACAGGACAGACCATGATTGAAAGAAAAGCCCTGATCTTCAATATCCAGAAATACAACATGTACGACGGACCGGGCGTCCGGACCATGGTGTTTTTCAAGGGATGTCCCCTGCGCTGTCTGTGGTGCTCGAATCCCGAAGGCCAGAAACGCCAACACCAGGTCCTGTGCAAGCGCAACCTCTGCATCAATTGCGGGGCCTGCGTGCCGGTCTGTCCGGTCGGCATCCACCGTCTGAACCCGGCCACGGGTCAGCATGAGATCGTGCCGGGCATCGAGTGCATCGGTTGCCGCAAGTGCGAGGACGCGTGCACGTCCGGGGCCTTGTCCGTGGTGGGCGAGAGCCGGACCATCTCCGAACTGCTGGACATCATCGAGGAAGACCGCCCGTTCTACGAGGTTTCGGGCGGAGGGGTGACCCTGGGCGGCGGCGAGGTCCTGATGCAGCCCGAGGCCGCGACCAATCTGCTCATGGCCTGCAAGCGCAAGGGCATCAATACGGCCATGGAGACCTGTGGCTACACCCGTCCGGAAACCATCCTCAAGGTGGCCGAATTCACGGATCTTTTTCTTTACGACATCAAGCATATGGTTTCCGAGCGCCATTACGCCCTGACCGGGGTGCGCAACGAAACCATTCTGGCCAATCTGAAGCTGCTGCTGGAGCGGCGTCACGACGTGAAGATCCGCATGCCCCTGCTCAAAGGTCACAATGACGGATCGACAGAGCTGAACATGGTGGTCGATTTTCTGCGACCGTATCTGGACTACAAGAATTTCAAAGGGATCGACCTGCTGCCGTATCACAAGATGGGCGTCGGCAAGTACGGTCAGCTGGGCTGGGACTATCCCATGCCCGATCATCCGGCCTTGAGCGAGAGCGACCTGGCCCGGATTGAAAAGGTTTTTTCGGTTCACGGCATTGCGGTCACCGTGGTCCGGCACTGATGCCCGGAAGCCCAGGACCCTGCCAGGGAGAAATCATGACGGCACTTGGATTTTTGGAAACACGCGGTTTGCTGGCCGCCATCACGGGAGCCGACGCCATGCTCAAGGCGGCCCATGTGACCCTGGTCGACCAGACCCGGGTCGGCGCGGGGCTGGTGACCATGACCGTGGCCGGCGAGGTCGCGGCCGTGCAGGCCGCGCTGGATGCGGGTGCGGCGGCGGTGCGGGCTGTGGCCGACGGGGCCTTGGTTTCCCGCCATGTCATTGCCCGTCCGGACGAGGGCTTGCGGGCCGTGGCGGCCGTCTGCGCGGCCGGTGAAGAGGGCGCGGAGGACGTTGCGGCCGTTGCCCCGCTGGAAACCGCGCCGGTCACGGCCGGCCGGCATTACGACAGCGGCCGATTGAAAAAGATGAACGTGGCCGGATTGCGGCAGATCGTCACCGACAAAGGGCTGATGTCCGCAGAGGACACCGGCCGGGCCGGCAAAAAGGAACTGATCGCGGCGATCACCGCGGCCTACAGACAGGAAGAGGAGTAATTGTATGGTAGACAAGGATTTACTGTCCATCCAGGAAGCCCGGGCCCTGGTCCGCTCGGCGCGGGTCGCCCAGGCGGAATTTGCCGGGTGCGATCAGGACAAAGTCGACGCCGTGATCCGGGCCGTGGCCAAGGCCGCTGCGGCTCAGGCCGAACCCCTGGCCCGCCTGGCCGTGGAAGAGACGGGTTTCGGCAAGGTCGAGGACAAGAAGACCAAGAACATGCTGGCCAGCGAAAAGCTGCTCCAGGCCATCGAGGGCATGCGGACCGTCGGCGTCATCAGCGAGGACACGGCCCACAAGATTGTCGAGATTGCCGTGCCCGTCGGCGTCATTGCCGGCATCATCCCCTCGACCAATCCGACTTCGACAACCATTTACAAGGCCATCATCGCCCTCAAGGCCGGCAACGCCATTGTCTTCACTCCCCATCCCAGCGCCCGCAAGTGCATCGGCCGGACCGTGGAGATCATCCGCGACACTCTGAGTCAATGCGGCGTCTGTCCCGATCTGGTCAGCGTCATGAGCGTGCCGACCATCGAAGGCAGCCAGGAGCTGATGAAGATCGTCGACTTGATCCTGGCCACGGGCGGACCGGGCATGGTCAAGGCGGCCTACAGTTCCGGCACCCCGGCCCTGGGCGTGGGCGCGGGCAACGTCCCGGTCTACATCGAGCGCAGCGCCGACATTGAGGACGCGGTCTCCAAGATCTTTCTGAGCAAGACCTTTGACAACGGCACGGTCTGCGCATCGGAACAGGCCGTGGTGACGGAGGCGGTCATCGCCGACAAGGTCCGGGCCGAACTGATCCGCCAGGGCGCGTATTTCCTGGCCGGGGAAAAGTTGGAAAAGGTCAAGCGGGTCATGGAACGGGCCAACGGCAGCATGAATCCGGACATTGTCGGCCGCGACGCGGCCCATATCGCCTCGGTGGCCGGGATCGAGATTCCGGCCGGCACCCGCCTGTTGGTGTCCGACGAACCCGGAGTCGGGCCGCGCTACCCCTTTTCCAAGGAAAAGCTGACCGCGCTGCTTGGTTTCTACGTCGTGGCCGACTGGAAAGAAGCCTGCGAAATGTGCCACCTGCTGCTCCAGAACGGCGGCATCGGCCATTCCCTGGCCATCCATTCGCGCAACGAGGAGGTCATCCGCGAGTTCGGCCTGAAAAAGCCGGTTTCGCGCCTGCTGGTCAACACGCCCTCAACCCACGGGGCCGTGGGCATCACCACCGGATTATTTCCGTCCTTTACCCTGGGCTGCGGCACGGTGGGCGGCAGCTCGACCTCGGACAACGTCACCCCGCTCAATCTGATGAACATCCGGCGCGTGGCCTATGACCTCGGCGGTCCGGTCGCTTCGGCCCCGGTGGCCGCCGCTAAAGAGGACGCGGCCGCAAACATCGACATCAACGCCATCACGGCGCTGATCCTGGAACAGTTGAAGAAAATGGCCTGAGTCTCCTTTTGAGGGGATTCATCGACAATGAATAAAGAAATGGGAAAACCATTCAAAAGGAGAAGAACATGTCAGCACAGAACGCACTCGGAATGATAGAGACCCGTGGCCTGGTCGGAGCCATTGAAGCCGCGGACGCCATGGTCAAGGCCGCCAACGTCACCCTGATCGGTCGCACCCAGGTCGGCGGCGGACTGGTCACGGTCATGGTGCGCGGCGATGTCGGCGCGGTCAAGGCCGCCACGGATGCCGGCGCGGCCGCTGCCGGACGCGTCGGCGAACTGGTCAGCGTGCACGTCATTCCCCGTCCCCATGGCGAGGTGGAAATGATTCTGCCCAAGATCGAGGGCTAGTGAGCAACTTTGGCGGCTGTTTTCCGACCACGGCCGGTCGGAAGACAGTCGCCGGATTGCATGGTGAACCCTGGCCCCGATGAACATGTGAGGGAGTTTTGAGAATGAACGAGAGAGCCATCAGGGATATCCTGGAGGATGTCATCCGCAACGTCATGACCCAGGTGCAGGCCGACAGTCGGCCCTCGGCGGTTGCCGCGCCTATTCCGGTCGAGCTTTCGGCCCGGCACGCCCATTTGAGCGAAGCCGACGCCCTGGCGCTGTTCGGCCGGCCGCTGACCCCGGTGCGCGAGCTGTCCCAGCCCGGCCAGTTTTTGTGCCAGGAGCGCGTGCGGCTGATCGGACCCAAGGGTGTCATGGACAACGTGGCCGTGCTCGGTCCGTCCCGAGGCCGTTCGCAGGTCGAGATTTCGAAAACCGATGCCCGCATTCTGGGGGTCGAGGCGCCGGTGCGCCAATCCGGTCAGACCCAGGGCACGCCCGGCATCATTCTGGCCTCGCAGACCGGCATTGTCGGTCTGGAGGAAGGCTTGATCGTCGCGGCCCGGCATATTCACATGTCCCCGCAGGACGCCCTGCGTTACGACGTGGCCGACAACGACCTGGTCTGCGTGCGTCTGGACGGCGAGCGGCCCCTGATCCTGGAGGACGTGCTGGTGCGGGTGCACGAGAATTTCCGTCTGTCCATGCACATCGACCCGGACGAAGGCAACAGCTCCGGCTGGAAGAACGGCGTGACCGGAACCATCATCGGCAAAAAGGCGAGTCATGGACTTTGCAGCCATTGATCAGCGCATCCGGTCCCTTGAGGACTCTATCGCATCCACCGGATCGGTCGGCGCGGACGAACCCCTGCGTGTCGGGGTCGATCTGGGCACGGCCTATATCGTGGTCGTGGTCCTGGACAGCGCCGGGAAGCCGGTGGCCTGCGCCCTGGAATTCGCCCAGGTGATCAAGGACGGCCTGGTCGTCGACTATGTCGGGGCGACCGCCATTGTCCGCAGATTGGTCGGCCAGCTGCAGGACCGTCTGGGCCGGACCCTGACCCATGCGGCCATTGCCGTGCCGCCCGGCACCGGGGTCAAGGACAGCAACACCCATCGCCACGTGGTCGAGGGGGCGGGGCTGGAGGTCACGGCCATTCTTGACGAGCCCACGGCGGCCAATGCCGTGCTCGGGGTGGACAACGGGGTCATCGTCGACATCGGCGGCGGGACCACCGGCCTGTCCGTGATCGAGAACGGGCAGGTGGTCTATGTCGCCGACGAGGCCACGGGCGGGACCCACCTGACCCTGGTTCTGGCCGGCAATTACCGCATTTCTTTTGAAGAGGCCGAGATCTTGAAAAAGGACCCCGCCCGGCAGGCCGAAATTCTGCCCGTGGTCCGGCCGGTGCTGCAGAAGATGGCCTCCATAGTCACCGCCCATGTGGCGGGGCGACACGTTTCGGGATTGTATCTGGTCGGCGGCACCTGCTGTCTGCAGGGCATGGAGAAGGTCATGGCTGCGGAAACCGGCCTGGTTGTCTACAAACCGGCCAACCCGTTCCTGGTCACCCCGCTGGGCATCGCCCTCAACTGCACGGGGGAGAGATTATGAATCAGGACCACTTGGTGCGCCGCATCGCCGAAGAAGTCTTGCGCCGATTGCGGGAGCAAAAGCCCTGCGCCCTGGTCCTGGCCGAGCGCAGCGATGAACTGGTCCGGCAGGTCCGGGCCTGTCTGGGCGCGGAGGTGGAGATCGTTTTTCGCGGTGAAGAGCGCGGCCTCGAACCGGAGATGCATATTCTGCCGGTCCTGTCGTGCGCGGACATGGCCGATCTGGCCGTGGGCCGGGCCGGCAACAAGGTCATGAACGAGGTTCTGGCTCTGCTTCTGGCCGGAAAGACGGTTTGCGTGCTGGACTACGCCTATCTGGCCCATGCCGCCACTGCGCCGGGACCGCTGCTGGCCCTGTATCAGCAGCATGAGAAAACCCTGGCCTCCTTCGGCCTGACCCGGCTTGCGCCCAAGGGTCCGCAAACCGTTCGTCTGCGCCGGGACGTGGTCACCGAACAGGACGTGCTGCAGGCTGTGCAGCAGGGCGCGATCCGGGTCCTGGTCCCGGCTGCGGCCAAAATCACCCCCCTGGCGGCTGAAGCCGCCGCCACCATGCACATATCCATCATCAAAGAAGGATAGAGGCGGATTTATGATCATCGGCAAAGTGATCGGCAATGTCTGGGCCACGCGCAAGGAAGAAACCCTGAACGGTCTGAAACTGATGGTCGTGCGGCGCACGGACCTCGGAGCCAACGAGGACCGCGAGAGCTTTGTCGCCGCCGACTGTGTCGGCGCGGGCATCGGCGAGCGGGTGCTGGTGGTCACGGGCAGTTCGGCCCGCAAAGCCCTGGCCAACGAAAGCACTCCCGTTGACGCGGCCATTGTCGGCATCATCGACGAAGTGGAAGTGCGGGTCGAGGGCTAGGCTATGGACACTCTGGGTCTGGTCGAAGTCAGAGGCATCGCCGCCGGCGCGGAACTGGCCGACCGCATGGTCAAGGCGGCGGAGGTGGAACTGCTGCGGGCCGCGACCATCTGTTCCGGCCGCTACCTGATTCTGGTCGCCGGCGATCGTCAGGCCGTGGACACGGCCGTGGACGCGGCCCGGCAATCCGGCCGTGCCTTGTCCGGAGCCTTTGTCATTGCCCAGATTTCGGTTCAGGTCCTGGCCGCCCTGAAAAAAAGTTTTCCGGCGGAGAAGGGCGACGCCCTGGCCGTGCTCGAATACCGCACCGTGGCCGCCGGCATCACGGCCGCCGACGCGGCGGTCAAACGGGCTGCTGTCCGGGTGCTGCGTCTGGTCACGGGTCAGGGCATCAACGGCAAATCATATTTCGTGCTCGGCGGAGATGTGGCCTCGGTGACCGAGGCTGTCGACGCGGCAACCACGGCTGCTGACGCCTATCTCGTCGAGGCGGTGGTCATTCCCCGGCCGGACCCTCAGCTTGTCCAGGCCTTAACCAGCGTTGTGAGGTGAACATGGCAAAGAAACTCATCGGGGTGGACAATCTGGACGCCGCCATCTGTCCGGCCAGCAACACGGTCTATGCCGACGGCTCCATCATTCTGACTCCCGGCGCCAAGGATGCACTGGGCAAACGGGGCGTGGCCATTGTCTACGGCCCTAAGCCGGACCAGGTCGACTGCCCGGCTCCGGCCGCCTGCCCGCCCGGCTGCACCTGCCCGGCCTGCACTGCCGGGGCTCAGTCCACGGATCCGGAGACCCTGGTTCTGGCCGTGGCCTGCATCCTCAAGGATCAGTATCACATCACGGACCCGGGTCAGTTGCAGACGCTCAGCCGGCAGGTGGTCCGAACCATCCGGGAAAACATTTAGCGACAGGTAACATCAGGAGGAGGCACAAATGAATGCATTGGGAATGATTGAAACCAAAGGTCTGGTTGGCGCCATTGAAGCAGCGGATGCCATGGTCAAGGCGGCCAATGTCGAGCTTATCGGTCGGGAGCAGGTCGGCAGCGGCCTGGTCACCGTCATGGTCCGGGGCGATGTCGGCGCGGTCAAGGCGGCCACGGACGCCGGAGCGGCAGCGGCCGGTCGGGTCGGAGAACTGGTCAGCGTTCATGTCATCCCCCGTCCGCACAGCGACGTGGAAAAGATTCTGCCCAAACGGACCAGCAAGTAGCCGCAACGGCCCGGACCATTGTCCGGGCCATGCACTTCACTGAGCATTCCGGTGGCCGGGGACCATTGCGGTCCACCCGGCAGCCCTGACGACATCAGGAGACATGCGTGACCCAGTTCTACGGCAAAACGAAAATCTGCTACGGCCCCAACGCCATCGACAACCTGGAGGAGCTGCCGGCCGGGCGGGCCCTGATCGTCACCGATCCGTTCATGGTCAAGGTCGGGTTTGCCGACCGCATCAAGAGCCATCTGGATCGTTGCGGCATTGCCCACAGCCTGTTCGACGAGGTCGAGCCCGATCCGTCCCTGGAAACCGTGACCAGGGGAACCATGCATTTCATCCGGGAAAAAGCCGACGCCGTTGTCGCCCTGGGCGGCGGTTCGGCCATCGACGCGGCCAAGGCGATCATGTTTTTTGCCCACAAGGCCGGTGGGGGAACGCCCAAGCCCGTGCTGGCGGCCATCCCGACGACCAGCGGCACCGGGTCCGAGGTGACCTCCTATTCGGTCATCACGGACAAGGCCAACGAAGTCAAAATCCCCCTCAACGATGAACTGCTCATCCCGGACATGGCCATTCTCGACGCCCGGTTCACCCGCACCGTGCCCCCCGGCGTGACCGCGGCCACGGGCATGGACGTGCTGACCCACGCGGTCGAGGCCTACACCTCCCGGCAGGCCAACGCCTTCACGACCATCTACGCCGAGCAGGCCATCCGCTACGTTTTCCGGTATCTGCACCGCGCCTATGTCTGCGGTGACGACATGGAAGCCCGCGAGATGATGCTTCTGGCCTCGTGCATGGCCGGCATGGCCTTCAACAACAGCGGGCTGGGCATCACCCACAGCATCGCCCACAGTCTGGGCGGGCTTTTCCATATTCCCCACGGTCTGGCCAACGCCGTCATGCTGCCCCACGTCATTCGGTTCAACAGCTTTGACGTCGGCGTGCGGTACCGCGAAATCGCGGCCCTGCTCGGCCTGCCTGCGAGCAGCGTGGAAGAGGGGACAGGCAGCCTGGTGCAGGCCGTGCGCGAATTGAATCAGTCCATGGGTATTCCCAATTCCATCAATGCCCTAAAAATCGAGGAAAAGGCTTTCCGTGGCAATCTGGATGTCATGGCCGCCAACGTGCTGGAAGACATCTGCACCGGCGGCAATCCGCGTCGGCCCTCGGCCGGGGACGTGATCCGGATTCTGGAACAGGCCTGGTAAAGGTGGTGGCATGAAAAAACAGATTGTCGAAAAAATCCGCAACGCCGGCATTGTCGGCGCGGGTGGGGCCGGGTTTCCGACCCATGTCAAGGTCGGGGCCACGGTCGACACCGTGCTGGTCAACGGCGCGTCCTGCGAGCCGCTGCTGATGAGCGATCCCTGGCTGCTGGAGCATCGTATTGAAACCATGATCCGTGGCCTCGTGGCCGTGCTGGACTGCACGGCGGCCGGCCGGGGCGTGATCTGCCTCAAGGGCAAGCACCGCCGGGCCATGGACGCCGTGCGCCAGGCCGTGTCCGCCGACCAATCCGGTCGGCTGGAAGTCTTTGAACTGCGCGATTTTTATCCCGCCGGGGACGAGCAGGTCCTGGTCCGCGAAGTGCTGGGCCGCATCGTGCCCGAGGCCGGCATTCCCCTGCAGGTCGGAGTGGTGGTCAGCAATGTGGAAACCCTGTTCAACGTGGCCCTGGCCCTGGACGACCAGCCCCTGACCGAGCGTTATGTCACGGTCACGGGCGAGGTCCGGCGGCCGATGGTGGTCTGCGTGCCCGTGGGTTCGCTGGTTTCCGACGTGCTGACCTTTGCCGGCGGGCCGACCATCACGGATTACAAGGTGGTGGACGGCGGTCCGATGATGGGCCGGGTGCTGCCGGACACGGAGCAGCCCGTGACCAAGACCACCAGCGGCCTGATTGTCCTGCCGCCGGATCACAATGTGGTCGCCCGCAAGATCATGGACCCGGAGCGGGTGCGGCGCATCACCAACACAGTCTGCTGCCAGTGTTCCCAGTGCACGGATCTGTGTCCGCGCAACCTGCTCGGCCATCGACTCTATCCGCACAAGCTGATGCGGATCTGGAACTCGCGGGAGCTGACCGATCCGTCCGCGCAGCAGGCCCTGCTCTGTTCCGAATGCGGCATCTGCGAAAAATTCGCCTGCCCGATGCAGGTCTCCCCGCGCGAGGTCAACGCCCAGATCAAACGGGCGCTGATGAGGCAGGGCGTGCGCTGGCAGCCGGCGGATTGTCCGCCCAGGGAGCACCCTTTCCGCCAGACCCGCTCCGTGCCGACCAGTCGGCTGATGCACCGGCTCGATGTCATCCGCTACGACACCCATCCGGGACTGGTCGAAGGGTTTCGGCCGTCGGTGGTGGTCATCCCGCTCAAGCAGCACATCGGCGCACCTTCCGTCTGCCAGGTCCGACCGGGCGACCGGGTCGGCAAGGGCGACGTGATCGGTGAAATACCCGACCAGGCCCTGGGGGCGCGGGTGCATGCCAGCATCGACGGCGTCGTGGAATCCGTGGCCGACGGCAAAGTGACCATCAGGGCGTAACAACAGGGGGCGAAAAACAATGAATGTGCGTACTATCGGATGTCTTGAACTGAACAGCATCGCCATGGGCCTCTATGCGGCCGATGAAATGGCCAAGGCCGCCCAGGTCGATCTGGTCGTGGCCCGGCCGACCTGTCCGGGCCGCTATCTGGTCATTGTCGCCGGGGATACGGGTTCGGTGCACACGGCCGTGGACGTGGGCCGGGAAATCGGCGGCGAGATGGCCGTGGACTGGTTCGTTCTGGCCAATGTCCATCAGGACGTGCTGCCGGCCTTGAGCGGCACGGGCCTGCGCTCGTCGGTCAACGCCCTGGGCGTGATCGAAACCGCGACCACGGCGTCCTGTATCCTGGCTGCCGACGCGGCGGCCAAGGCCGGGATGGTTGAATTGCTGGAAATCCGCTTCGCGGCCGGTCTGGGCGGCAAGGCCTTTGTGACCATGACCGGCGACGTCGGTTCGGTCAAATCGTCGGTCGAGGCCGGTGTGGCCGGAGTGGGCGATGGCGGTCCGGTGCTCAGCCACGTGGTCATTCCCTCGCCCAGCGCGGCCCTGAAAGCGCAGCTCTTGTAGCGTGGAGAGGCGGCCCCGCCCCGTTCAGGGGATGTTCGTAACGCGCAGATGGAGTCGGATATGACGGATTTATTGGACCAGCCCAAACAGCGGGTCATTCAGGAATATGTGCCGGGCAAGCAGATCACCCTGGCCCATGTCATCGCCAGCCCCCACCGGGGGATTTACGCCAAGCTGGGCCTGGACGAAGAGGCCGGGGACGCCATCGGCATCCTGACCATCACCCCCAGCGAGGGCGTGATCATCGCTGCCGACATCGCCACCAAGGCCGCGGCCGTGGACATCGGTTTTCTGGACCGCTTCGGCGGGTCGCTGGTTCTGACCGGCGACGTGGCCAGCATCGAGGCCGCCCTGGTCTCGGTTCTGAGATACTTCGGCGACGTTTTGCGCTACGCCGCCGTGGACCTGACCCGGACCTAGACCCATGGTGCGCATCATGCTCGTCGGTGAGACCGGGTCCGGCAAGACGCTGCTGGCCCGGTGCCTGGTCGGCGAAGGGTTTGTTCCGCGCCGGGCCATGGCCGTTCAGTACCACGGGCCTCTGGTCATCGCCCCAGGCGAGTTTTTGGAAAACCGCCGCTTCTATCCTGCCCTGATCACCACTGCCGCACACTGCGACATCCTTCTTTTCATTCAGGACGCCACCCGGCCGACCTGTCTTTTTCCCCCGGATTTGCGGCTCTTTTCAACCGCACGGTCGTGGGCGTGATCTCCGGAACAGAACGGGTCACGGCCGATGTGGCGCGGGCGCAACGCTTTCTGCACAGCGCCGGCGTGCGGCACATGGTGCTCTGGAACGCCGAAACAGGGACCGGCCTGGAGAGCCTCAAGAATCTGCTTTAGGGCCTGCTTCTCAAAAGATTTCGCTGCAATCGGCTACATGAGCACCCAGCTGTGTTGCCAGTGAAATCTTCGCTCCACGTAGCGTCACTACGCCTTCGCTCGGTTTTGCCTGCGGAGCGCCAATCTCTACAGCGTTTGTCCGACATTTTCTGTTGGCAGCAAGGCTGACCCGATGGTACGTCTGACCGTGGCCCACAGCGGCCGGCGGTGATGAGACGGGCGGGTGGTGGAAAGGAGGGCGATGATGAACAGACAGATGCTCAGGGCGTTGCTGCCGGCGGTGGGTGGAGTGCTTTTGATCAGCGTTGCCCTCTTTGTCTTGTTGCTGCCGAAAGTCCGAAATTCCCTGATCGACACGAAAATGGCCATGGTCCGGTCCATGGCCCAGACCGCCTGGTCAATTTTGCAGTCCTTGCACGAAAGGGTCGAGCGGGGCGAATTGACGCTGGAGGAAGCCCAAGAGCGCGGGAAGAGCGTCATCCATTCCATGCGTCACGACGAGGCCGGGCGAAACTATTTCTGGATTATCGATTATGACGGGGTGATCAAGGTGCACCCTTATCGACCGGACCATGTCGGAGAGAATCAATCCCACCTGCGTGATAAGAACGGACTGTTCTTTGTGGCCGAGATGATTCGTCTGGCCAGGGCGGAAGGGGAGGGACTTGTCACCTATTATTGGCAGGTGGCCGACGACCCGGAACATGTTGATCTCAAATATTCGTACGCCAAGGATTTCCGTCCCTGGGGATGGGTGCTCGGCACCGGCGTCTATATGGCTGACGTGCAACGGGAAATGAGCCTCATCACCCGGGATGCCACGGTGATCGGCCTGACCTTGCTGCTGGCGGTGACCGCCGCCGTCATCTATCTGTCCTGGAGGAGTTACGTTCTTGGCGAGGAAAAGCGCAAGGCTGAACAGGGCCTGCGCATGACCCAGTTTGCCGTGGACAACGCCAAGGACAGCTGCATCTGGATCAATGACCAGGGCCGCATCATTTACGCCAATCAGGCCGCCTGCGACTCCCATGGCTACACCATGGATGAGATGCTGGCCCTGCGCATTTTCGACATTGACGTGGACTATGCCGAGACCGCCTTTCATCAGGACAAGGATGTCCTTGTCCGTGAGCGCAAACGCAGTTTCGAAACCCGTCACGTGACCAAGGACGGCCGGATCTTCCCCGTGGAAGTGAGTCTGACGTATTTTGAGTACGAGGGACGGTTTTACAGCATTGGCTTTGACCGGGACATTTCCGAGCGCAAGAAGAGTGAGGCGAGTCTGCGGCAGAGCGAGGAGCGGTTTCGCAATCTGGCCCAGCTGCTGCCTGTCGCTGTTTTCGAGGCGGACATGGAGCAGCGGCTTGTTTTTGCCAATCAGTGCGCCTTTGATATTTTTGGATACGTGGAAGAAGACGCCATTCTGGGCATGGCCTGTCTGGCGTTTATCGTTCCGGAGGACAGGGCCAGAGCCGCCGACAACCTCGTCGCGCGGATCAGGGGCGTTTTGTCCGGCCCATCGGAATACCAGGGGCTGCGCAAGGATGGCTCGCACTTTCCCCTGCTGATGAATTCGACCGTGGTCCGGTCCGAGGAAGGCCGGCCCGTCAAGATCATCGGCGCCATTACCGACATCTCCGCCCTCAAGGCGGCCGAAGAAAGGCTCAGTCAGAGCGAGAGCCAGTACCGGGCGCTGGCGGAAAATTCCATGGATACGATCATGCGTTTTGATACGCAGTTGCGCCATGTCTACGTCAACCGGGCCGTGGATGAACAAACCGGCATTCCGGCGGAGCAGTGGATCGGCAAGACCCATGCCGAGCTCGGATTTCCTCCGGATCTGACGAACCTTGCCGACGAGACCCTGGCCCGTGTCATCGCTACGGGAACAGTGCAGCGTGTGGAGTTCATGCTGCCCAATGGGATTTGGATCGACTGGCTCTGCGTGCCGGAAAAGGACTCGGACGGGCAGGTGCGCGGGGTGGTCACGACGGCGCGGGACATCACCGAGCGCAAGAGGGTCGAGGAGGAGTTGCGACAGGCCAACATGGTGGTGGAGAACAGCCCTGTCGTGCTTTTCAGGTGGAAGGCGGCTGATAACTGGCCGGTGATCATGGTTTCTCAAAATATCAGCCAGTTCGGATATGTGCGGGAAGAGCTTCTTTCCGGTGCGGTCAAATATTCTGACCTGGTTCATCCCGATGATCTGGATCGGATGAACAGTGAAATCGAGCAGTACACCTCGGCCAATATCGATCGCTATCGTCAGGAGTACAGGGTGCTGACCAGCGGAGGCGAGGTGCGCTGGGTTGATGACCGGACAACGGTCATTCGCGGGAAGGACGGTCGGATTGAGGAATTTCAGGGCATTGTCCTCGACATCACCGAACGCAAGATCGCCGAGGAGGCCCTCGCCGCGTCGAGACGGATGCTGGACGAAGTGGTCAATACCATCCCGGTGCGGGTTTACTGGAAAGACAGCTCCATGCGCTATCTGGGCGGCAATCGTCTGTTTGCCCTTGACATGGGCCGGGACGACCCCGGTCAACTGATCGGGCTCGACGACCGGCATCCGGCCTGGAATGGCGACAACCAGGGTCGCCTGCTGGACGACCGGGCTGTGCTGGAAAGGGGCGAAGAAATCAGAAACATGGAAACGCGGCTTGACTTGCCTTCCGGGCAGGCCGTCTGGCAAAGGGCATCCAAAATTCCACTGCGGGATCAGAATGGGCAGATTTATGGTATTCTGGGTGTTTACGACGATATTACCGAATACAAGAAAATGCAGGAAATGATGATTCAGACGGAAAAAATGATTTCCGTGGGCGGCATTGCGGCCGGTATTGCCCACGAGATCAACAACCCTTTGGGCATCGTGCTGCAGGCCTCGCAAAATCTTGCCCTGCGCATGCAGCCGGATTTTCCCAAAAATCTGGAAACGGCCCGGGAACTTGGTTTGGATATGACCGTCTTTGCCCGGTATGTTCAGCGGCGCAAGCTGGATGTTTTTCTCGATGACATCCAGTCTGCGGCCAAGCGGGCCGCGATCATCATCCGCCAGATGCTCGATTTCACCCGCCGCAGCGAATCCCGGCGAACCCTTTGCGCTCCATCCCAGATTGTGCGCAAGGCCCTGAGCTTGGTGCAGAGCGACTATGACCTGAAAAAGAATTACGATTTCAAGAAGATTCGGGTCGATATCCGCGAAGACGACGGACTGCCCATGATCTTGTGCACGGAAACCGAAATAGAGCAGGTTGTGTTGAATGTGTTGCGCAACGCGGCACAGGCCATGGCTGAGGTCAGTCCTGCGCTGGAAGATCCGCACATCGATATCCGCCTGACGTCCATCTCCGGCGGGGTGCGGATGGAACTCAAGGACAACGGACCCGGCATCCCCGGGGAAATACTCGGCCGCATATTTGAACCGTTCTTCACCACCAAGGAGCCGGGCAAAGGCACGGGGCTTGGCCTTTCCGTCTCATATTTCATCATTACCCAGGGGCACGGCGGCCGGATGTACGTGGAATCGACGCCGGGCGCTGGTACATGTTTCACGATCGAATTGCCCGTGGAATCGAGTCTTGGGGAGGACGCATGAGTGTTATGCCCCGTCTGCTCATTGTCGAGGACGATCCGTACGTCCGCAAGCAGCTGATGCTCTATCTGGAAGACTTCGAGGAATTCCGGCTCGCTTCGGCGCAGACCGGAGAAGAGGCGTTGCAGCTCCTGCTGGAGGAGCCGGCGGATTTGTGTCTTGTCGATCTGCGCATGCCGGGCATGAACGGAGTGGATTTCATCCGCATCGCGCAAGAACGGAAGCTGTGCCGTGCCTGCCTCGTGCATACGGGGGTCATGGACCGCTTTCTGGAGGAAGAGCTGACGTCTCTTTGCATCGAGGACCGGGATATATTTTTCAAACCCGTGGATTTGGAGCTGATTTTGCGCCGGGCCAGAGAGCTGGCGGCTGCCTGGCGGCATTGTCCATAACAGTTGTCGCGTGAACCGGCATGACTCCGCAGCGTCTTGCCAGCAAGCCGGGTCGTCGACATCGGCCGCGACAACAAGAAAGCCCGTCCGGGCGTACCTGGACGGGCTTTTTGTGGTCAGAGCTGTCGCGGCTTAGGCGAAAACTTTTTCAAACTTGGGCACAACATCCTTTTTGCGGGACATGACGCCGGGCAGCCATGCTTTGCCGGCTTCGGGCTTGGCACCGAAAGCCTTCTCGACCACGGAAGCGTCGTCGGAAGCGATGAGGATCTCGGAGCCTTCCTTCATGATGTCGGTCAGCAGCAGGAACACGGAGTGGTTGCCCTTCTCGGCCTTCAGCGCGACGATGTCGGCGGCCAGGTCGCCCTTGACGGCGTCGAGGATGGACAGATCGACGACTTCCAGCTGGCCGATGCCAACCTTGGTGCCGTTCATGTTGAAGTCCTTGTAGTCGCGCAGAACCAGCTCGCGGGCCGGGGTGCCTTCAACGGCGGACTTGACCTTGAACATTTCCATGCCCAGGGCGGCCAGGTCGGCGATGCCGGCGATCTTGCCCAGTTCGGCAGCGGCTTCCTTGTCGGCCGGGGTGCAGGTCGGGGACTTGAAGATGACGGTGTCGCTCAGGATGGCGCACAGCATGATGCCGGCGATGTTCTTGGGGATTTCGACGCCGTGGAACTTGTACATGGCGTTGATGACCGTGGCGGTGCAGCCGACGGGCCAGATCCAGCATTCCAGGGGGCTGGAGGTGGTCAGGTCGCCCAGCTTGTGGTGATCGACGATACCCAGGACTTCGGCCTGCTTGATGTCGTCAGGCAGCTGGGTCAGGTCGGAAGTGTCCACCAGGTACACTTTTTCACCGGCAAAAGCGGTCTTGACGGCCGGAGCGGCTACGCCGAACTTTTCAAGGATGAACTTGGTCTCGGGCGGCAGCTCGCCCTGGGCAGTGGCGGTGCAGGCAGTACCCAGCTTGCTCTTCAGGTCGGCCAGGGCAATGGCGCTGCATACGGTGTCGGAATCAGGATTCTTGTGACCGAAAACATAAACGGACATGGTATTCCTCCTACAGGGGTTTTGTGACGAACAAAAAGTTTGTGCCAAATATCACAATTATTCATGACTGCCAAGTCATAACTTTGCCTACATCGTACCGAGAACTCCGAGAACCAGGGCCACAAGGGCCAGGGCATGGGCCTTGCGCAGGCGCAAAGCCAGGACTGCGCCGACGCAGGCGCAGAGCCACAAGGCAGGCCAGGCCGGTTGCGGGCCGCCTTCAATCCATGGGCGGACCGTCTTGATGACAACCAGCAAGGGCGCGGTGCAGACGGTGAATAAAAGCATGTAGAGCAGGGTGCCCTCGAGAACGGCTCGGTGAATGAGGCGCTGCGGGATATAGGGGGCCGCGCTTTTCCGATTCCAGACCAGCAAGGCGTTGTAGCTCAGGTTCTGGCGCTGGCGGTAGCGTTGTTCTGCCCACGCGCCGAGATGGGCCAGCGGGAGGACGCAGACGATGACAAGCGTGACGAGACGCATGTCGGCTTCGGGCAGGCAGGCCAATAATGTCAGGGTTGCTGTCAGGGAAAAGAGGGCGTGGGGCGGGATAAAGGTGCCGGCCGGAAACAGGTCAAGCCAGAGCAGTTCGAAAAAAATGCCGAGATTGAGCGCCGGCTGTAGCTTCATCGTCAGTCCGGCCCAGAGCAGAGCGGCCAGAATGGGGCGATGGACAAAGCCTAAATCCAAGCCGAATCGGGTCAGCGAAAGCAGGGCAAAAAAAAACCGCCGGCGGCCAGGAGGAGAAAATCGTGATGGGTCAGCATATCGTTCGGTCCGGATGAAACGTTGGCTTAAAGCGTGACCTTGGCCGTGGACGCGGGGACGCAGCGAAAATCGATATCCACGGCATGATCCGAAAAATACTGCAGGCAGTTACGATCGTCGGCATCCAGGGCGATGTGGGCGCAGACCTGTTCTTTGCCCGGGCCGTAGTGCAGGTTGCCGATGTTGATCTGGCTGAAGGACAGGCCGGCCATGTGTGCGCTTCGCGCGTCGGCGCATGTGGCGAACAGCACCAGGGCGTGCTGACCCGGCGACTGTTCCTGCTGGCGGCGCAGCACCGCCACGGCTTCGGCGACATTGCAACATATGAACTTGACCGCACTCGGCACTGCCAGACTCATGATTTCCTGACGCAGGTCGTCCGCTGCCAGGTCATCGTTGGCAACGATCAAGGCCTGCGCCCGAAGATGGGGCAACCAGGCCTCAATGACCTGTCCGTGGACAAGTCGGTTGTCGATGCGGAACCACAGCACTTCAAGCCTCGCTGATTTTACGGGTCAGGACTTCGCCGGCCACGACAATGCCCTGAATCGCGGCGTTTTTGGCATCCTGAGCCAGTTCGGACAGGTTTTTGTCGCGCATGCCGAGGATGCGCAGCAGCATCGGCAGGTTGGCTCCGGTCAGGACGTCGACCTTGCCGGGTTGCAACAGAGACAGGCTGATGTTGGAGGGGGTACCGCCGAACATGTCTGTCAGGATCATCGCGCCATTGCCCGTATCGACGCGCTTGAGGGCGTTTTTCAGTTCGGTCAGCAGGGCCGGGACTTCGACGCTGCCCTCCACCGCGATGTGCGCGCACTGTTCCTGTGGTCCCAGGATGGTCTGGGCGGCTTCCAGCAGATATTTGCCGAATTGGCCATGGGTCACGACGATAACTCCAACCATTATTCCTCCAGTAGGTCAGCCAAGGGTAAAGTGCCGATGTTCGACCGAAACGTTGTATCCGCGGTCGCGCAGGTGGGCTGCCACGGCTTCGGTTACAGCCACGGAGCGGTGTCTGCCGCCGGTGCAGCCAAAGGCCATGGTCAACCGATAGCGCCCTTCCTGTTCATACAGGGGCAGCGTGAAATCTAGGAACTCCAAGAGTCGCCGCAGGTATTCCCGGCCCGGATCCGCGTCGAGCACGTAACGGCTGATCAGTTCATCCTGTCCGGATAAGGGACGCAGAGCTTCATCAAAATAGGGATTGGGCAGAAAACGCAGATCCGTGACGCTGTCTGCTTCAGCCGGCGCGCCGTACTTGAAGCCGAAGGAAATGAGATGGGTGCGCAGGCCCTGGCACCGCGTGGCCAGACTGGCCCATTTGTCCTGGATGACCCTGCGCAGGTCGTGAATCGAGTAGTGCGACGTGTCGATGACCAAATCGGCCTGGGTCCGGATGGGGTCCAGGATGTCACGTTCCCGCGCCACGGCGGCTTCAAGGCCGAGATTGCCCGAAGCCAGGGGGTGGGGCCGGCGGGTCGTGGCGTATCTGCGCAAAAGGATGGCGTCGGAGGCGTCAATGAAGACAATGGTCGGGTGAATCTGCAGCCGGCGTATGTCGCTCAGCACATCCTTCCATTGCCCGGCGAAATCGGGTTGCCGGAGATCCATGCCCATGGCCAGGCCGGGGTAATCCTGGACACTGGAGTTGAAAAACAGGTCGATCAAGGCCGGAGCCATGCGCGCGGGCAGGCCGTCGACGCAAAAGAAGCCCATGTCCTCAAAAACCTTCAGGGCGGTGCTTTTCCCTGAGCCGGACATGCCGGAGACAATGACGATGTTTTTCTGCTCAGTGCTTGTGTTCATGGACTCTCCAAAAAACTAGACGGACTGAAGCAGGCTCCACAATTCATCCTGGCCGGGAGATGCGGCAAAAGCCCGCCGGAAGGTGTCGTCCTTCAGCAGGCGTGAAACCGTGGCCAGCAGTTTCAGGTGAAGCCCGACCACGGCTGCCGGGGCCAGAACCGTGAAAAAAATGGTGGCCGGCTTGTGATCCAGGCTGGCAAAGTCCACGCCGTCCCGACTGCGGCCGACAACGACCATGACCTGTTCGATGCTGTCAAGTTTGCCATGGGGAATGGCGATGCCGTCGCCGATGCCCGTGGTGCCGAGCATTTCCCGGTCCATCAGGACCTGGGTGACGCGGGTGGGATCCAGGTTCGGATATTTGGCCGTCAGCGGGGAAACGAGTTCGGCCAGGACCTCCGATTTGGTCCTGGCCGAAAGGTCGGAGATGATCAGGTCTTTATCCAGGTAATCGGCAAGTCTCATTCCCTAGACCCCAGGGTCGATCAGGCCGAAATCGCCTGTTTTGCGCCGGTAGATGACATTGATGCGTTCGTTTTCAGCATTGAGGAAGACCAGGAACTCATTGCCCGTGGTATCCAGTTGCAGGGCCGCTTCTTCAACGACCATGGGCTTGGGCTGGTAGTGGTCGGTGTGTTCGATTTTGGGCATGCGACGGCCGCTCTGGTCGGCATCAAAGCTGATGACATCCATGCGCACTGTTTCGTTGCCGCCCCGGCGGCGGGTCTTGTCTTTGTCCCGGGTCTTGCGCATCTGCGCTTCCAGCTTGTCCCAGACCAGATCGACCGTGGAGTACATATCCTCGCTGTCCTCGCGGGCCGAGATGTGTACGTTTTTGCCCGTCAGCACAATGTCGGCTATATGCCGGAATTTTTCGACTTCCAGGTTGACCTGGAGCTCGGCGTCCTCGGTGCCGGCCATGTATTTGGCCAGCTTGCCGAAGCGGTCCCTGGCGTATTTACGAAGATGATCCGAGGGGTCGAAGTTTTTAAAATTGAATGTAATCCTCATGAGAGCCTCCTCGCATGTTGAGGGTCTGCCCCGTGGCTGCTAGAAGCCGGGGCGGGTTGTCAAAATATCTGTTTACGCTTGGACGAGGACTCGATGCCCAATACCGCCCTGTACTTGGCCACGGTTCGCCGGGCAATGTTCACATCCAGCGTTTCCTTCAGCACTGCCGCAATCTTCTCGTCGCTGTAGGGATGTTTGGGATCTTCCTCGTTGACCATCTTTTTGATGATGGCCTTGACCGATTCCGATCCGACCTGAGTGCCGTCATCCATCTCCAGCGCCGAATTGAAGAAAAATTTCAACTCAAAAATGCCATGGGGCGTGGCCACGTACTTGCTTGTGGTGATGCGGCTGACGGTGGATTCATGCATCTCAATGTCGTCGGCCACATCTTTTAAAATAAGTGGTTTGAGTTTTGTTACCCCGTGTTCGAAAAAAGCCCTTTGAAAGCGGACAATGCTTTCGACGACCTTGTACAAGGTTCTTTGGCGTTGGTGCAAGCTCTTCATCAGCCACATGGCCGATCGCATCTTGTCGTGCAGGTATTCCCGGTCCGGTCCTTTGACCGACAGCTGCATGTCGTCCATGTAAAAGGGGCTGAGCTGCAGCTTGGGCAGACCGTCGTCGTTCATCACAATGACAAAGTCCCCTTCGTACTCGTACACAAAGACGTCCGGGCTGACATAGATGGTGCTTTCGTTGCCGTAACTGGCTCCGGGCATGGGGTCGAGGGTCTGGATGATGTCCAGGTAGGCCTTGAGGTCTTCCATCTGGATCTTGAATTTGCGCAGCAGGGGCTTGTAGCGGCGCTTTTCAATGTCTTCGAGATGCTCGTCGACCAGCGAAATGAGGATGGGGTCGTCCTGACCGAGCACTTCGAGCTGAATGAGCAGGCATTCGCGCGGCGACCGGGCCGCCACGCCCACCGGGTCGAAGCGTTGGAGACGGTGCAGTACGGATTGGACCAGGCTCAGCGGCGAAAGCGTCTCCGAGGCGATCTCTTCGGCCGAGACCATCAGATAACCCTGTGAGTCCAGATTGCCGATAATCGCCTCGCCGATTATTTCTTCTTCTTCGGTGGTGTTGGACAGGCAGAGTTGCCACAACAGGTGTCCGTCAAGGGAAGGCTTGCCCGAGAGTCTGGCCTCGTAGGACATCATTTCTTCCAGCGCCTCGGTTTCCTTGAACTGGACCTGCTTGGCCGTGCTGGAAAAATCACCGAGGTAGTTCTCCCAGTCCGCATTCCGCATCAGGTCCGCATCTTCGTAGGACACGTCGGTCCTTTCGGCGGGAGGAGTGGGGGGCTCATGGTCTTCGGCCAACTCCTTGGGCGCTTCTTCAAGCATTGGGTTTTCCAGCAATTCCTGCTGCACGGCTTCCAGAAGTTCGAATCTGGAGAGCTGAAGCAATTTGATTGCCTGCTGCAGCTGGGGCGTCATGACCAGCTGTTGTGTCAGCTTGAGGTTTTGTCGGAGTTCAAGACCCATGGTTACTTCACGATTCCGGAGCGTTGCGTACGGTTAATGACAAAAAACAACTACGTGAAGAATCTGCCACAGAACCAAGTTCCTGGCAATCCTAGAAAAAACGGACAAAAGCTAAAGCTTGAAGCCCTCTCCGAGATAAACCTTGCGCGCTTTCGGGTTGGCGACAATTTCGTCCGGGTGCCCGCTGAGGATGATGCCGCCATCGTAGACGAGGTAGGCCCGGTCGCAGATCTGCAGCGTCTCACGAACATTGTGGTCGGAAATCAGCACTCCGATTCCTTTGTCGCGCAGGTCCTGGATAATGGTTTGGATGTCGTCGACGGCCAGGGGGTCGATGCCGGCAAAAGGCTCGTCCAGCAGGATGAATTTGGGACTTTGGATCAAGGCTCTGGCAATTTCCAACCGCCGGCGTTCGCCTCCGGACAAGTAGGCGGCCAGCTGCTCCGACAACCTGGTGATCCCCAGTTCGTCCAGCAATCTGTCGGCGGTTTTTTTTTGATCTTCCTTGGTCAGGCCCGAGTACTCCAAAATAAGCTGGAGATTTTGACGGACAGTAAGCTTTCGGAAGATAGAACTTTCCTGGGGCAGGTAACTCATGCCGTGGCGGGCTCGCTTGTGCAGCGGCCAGGTGGTGATCTCTGTTTTGTCCAATAGGACCTGACCACGGGTCGGGCGGACAATGCCGGCCAGCATGTAAAAGGTCGTGGTTTTTCCGGCGCCGTTGGGCCCGAGTACGCCCACCACCTCGCCTTGGCTGACCTGCAGGTCGATGTCGCGGACAACGTCGCGGGAGCCGTAGCGCTTGGCCAGGCCCTGACCGTGCAGGATGGTCATTGTTTCTGCCCTGGCAGGCTGCCCGACGTGTTGAAGATGGCCTGCACCCGCTGTTTGCCGCCGATGACTTCGCTGCGGTTTTCCCGGATATACATCTTGATCACTTCACCCTGGATTTTGTTCGAGCCTTCCATCAGGACCGGATTGTCTTCCAGAGTCAGGAGTTCGGCCCTGGCGTCGTACGTGGCTTTGCCGCACGTGCCCGAGCGGCCCTTGTCGGCTTTGATGCGCACATTGCCCTGGGCAACGATTTTCTTGATGGAGCCGGGATCGTCCATGGTTGATGCGGCGGCCTCGTCGCGGGTCTTATTTTTTTCGAGAAAAACGGTCAGGGTGTCCGACCAGAGCTCGATGTCCTGGCGGATGACGTGGACAGCTCCGGAAAAGACCACCTGGTCGTTTTGCTGGGCGTATTGCATGGAGTTGGAGGTGATCGTGACCGGGATGTTCTGTTCGCTCCAGACCGGAACAGCCATGAGGAGCAGGGAGAGCAGAAGTATGGTTCTCATAAGTACCTGCGTGTCAGTTCATAATGACTCGGACATTGCCCTGAGCGAGAAAATCTCCGGTGTCCAGGAAATAGGTCAGGAGATCGGCTCGGCCTTTCATCGCGGTTGAAGTGACCTCAACGTCGCCGTCAAGAACAAGGGTGCGGTTCTGACCCGCATAATCCAGGCTTCTGGCCTGCATGGTGTACTCGCCCTGGGTTGCGGTGACCCCGTCCCACATGCGGGCCCGGTCCTCTTTTTGCCAGACCTGACCACGGGGCGCCATGACCTGAATGGGGTCGGTGTTGTTTCGGTCCCAGTAGACGATAACGGGGTCGGTGAGGATCAACTGGTCCCCGGCTTCGGCATAGTCGGCACCTGTGGCATTGAGGTTCCAGAGTTTGCGTCCGTCCTTGCCCTGGCTCAGATTGACGCCGCTCAGGCTCAGATCCACGTCGAGGTTCTTGATGGATAGCCGATCGAAACGCTCCGGCCACAAAATTTGTTTGGCCAGCAGAAAAATGCCGGCCAGGATGATCACGGCGGCAGCGGCAAAAAACAAGGCCTTCATTCCCGCAACCAGTCCTGCCATAAAAGATCAAGCTTGCCCTGGGCGCGCAGGATGAAGTCGATGGCTTCGCGCACGGCTCCCTGTCCTCCGTTGGCCCTGGTGGTCCAGACGGCAAGTTTGAGGATTTCGGGGCGGGCGTTGGCCACAGCCAGGGGCAGACCGACCATGCTCATGGGCGCGGCATCCACCCAGTCGTCGCCGACATATGCCATCTGCTGCGGGGAAATGCCTGTTTTTTCGGCGATACTGCGGAGAATCGGCGCCTTGCGATGGTGTCCGGGGTGGTAGTGGCCAATGCCCAGCTCGGTGACCCGGCGACGCACCGCCGGCGAATCCAGGCCGGTGATCACGGCAAATTCCAGTCCGGCCTGGGCGGCCATCTTGATGCCCAGCCCGTCCTGGACGTGAAAGCGTTTCATGATGCAGCCGGACTGATCGTAGTACAGGCCCCCGTCGGTCAGCACGCCGTCCACGTCGAGAACCACCAGCTTGACGTCGCGGGCCAACTGCTCAGCATTCATGCGGGATGCTCCAGATGGCCGCCAGTTCCGTCAATAGCGCCCGGGCCTTGGCCAGGGGCCAGGAGTTGGGGCCGTCGCAAAGGGCCTGGTCCGGGTCGGGATGGATCTCCATGAACACTCCCCGGCAACCGCAGGCCACGGCCGCTCTGGCCAGATGGGGTACGAATTCGCGCTGGCCGCCGGAGGACGAGCCCTGTCCGCCGGGCAGCTGGACGGAATGCGTCGCGTCGAAGATAACCGGACAACCCAGGTCCTTCATGATGATCAGGGAGCGGAAATCCACGACCAGGTTGTTGTATCCGAACATGGAGCCACGCTCGGTCAGCCAGATACGGTCAAATCCGGCGGAGCGGATTTTGGCGACCGGTCCGCTCATGTCCCACGGAGCCATGAACTGGCCTTTCTTGATGTTGACGATGCGCTCGGTGCGGGCCGCGGCCAGCAAAAGGTCGGTCTGGCGGCAGAGAAAGGCGGGAATCTGCAGCACGTCGGCCACCTCGGCCACCAGTGAGGCCTGGCGAGGTTCGTGAATGTCCGTGATCACGGGCAGGCCGGTGCGGCTTTTGATCTGGGCCAGCCAGTCCAGGCCCGTGTCCAGACCCGGACCACGAAAACTGCTGCCGGCCGTACGATTGGCCTTGTCGTAGGAACTCTTGAAGATGAGCGGCAGGTCCAGGTCTGAAGCGATTTTCTGCAGTTCCACGGCCACGGTCATGGCCATGTCCAGGCTTTCCAGAACACAGGGGCCGGCAATGAGGAAGGGACGGTTGTTGACCGGAAGCAGGCTGTCGCTCATGGGGTACTCTTATTTTTTATTGGCCACGGCCGCCCGGATGAATTCGCGGAACAACGGATGGGGAGCCATGGGTTTCGAGGTGAACTCAGGATGGAACTGGCAGCCCAGGAACCATGGATGGTCTTTGATTTCCACGATTTCGACCAGCGTCTTGTCCGGCGACATGCCGCTGATGGTCAGTCCGGCCTCTTCAAAACGGGGCTGGTAGCTGCTGTTGAATTCGTAGCGGTGTCGATGGCGCTCGGAGACTTCGGTTTCGCCGTAAGCCTCGTGCGCCCTGGTTTCCGGTTCGATGACGCAGGGATAGGCACCCAGGCGCATGGTGCCGCCTTTCTCGCTGCTCATGTCCCGACGCTGAACGCATTTCCGGCGAAAATCAAACCACTCCTTCATTAAATAGATCACCGGATCCGGCGTGGTCAGGTCGAATTCTTCGGAGTTGGCCCGGGTCAGGCCCATGACATTGCGGGCATACTCGATGACCGCGCACTGCATGCCCAGGCAGATGCCGAAAAAGGGGATCTTGTTTTCGCGGGCATGGGTGATGGCCGTGATTTTTCCTTCCACGCCCCGGATGCCGAAACCTCCGGGCACCAGGATGCCGTCGGCTTCAGCCAGGGTGGCAGCCACGTTTTCCGGGGTGATCTCTTCGGAGTTGACATAGATGAAGCGTACGCCGGCATTGTTGGCCACGCCGCCGTGGGTCAGGGCTTCGTGCAGGCTCTTGTAGGCTTCCTTCAGATCGACGTACTTGCCGACAATGGCAATGGTCACTTCCGTCTTGGGGTGGTGCAGATTGAAGACGAGGTCCTTCCATTCCTGCAGGTCCGGGTTTTTGGCGGCCAGGCGCAGGAGAATGGCGATTTTCTGATCCACGCCCTCGTTGTAAAGGGTCAGGGGCAGTTCGTAGATGTGGTTGACGTCTATGGCCGTGAACACGGCGTCTTTGTCCACGTTGCAGAACAGGGAGATCTTGCGCTTGATATCCTCGTCCAGCTCCACTTCGGAGCGGCAGAGGATGATGTCCGGCTGGATGCCCAGGCTGCGCAGCTCTTTGACCGAATGCTGGGTCGGCTTGGTTTTCACTTCGCCGGCGGTTTTGATGTACGGCACCAGGGTCAGGTGGATGTAGAGCACATTGTCCTTGCCCAGATCGGCCCGCAGCTGGCGGATGGCTTCGAGAAAGGGCAGGCCTTCAATGTCTCCGACCGTGCCGCCGATTTCCACCAGCGCCACGTCCAGATCGTCACCGGCCAGGGACAGGATCGAATTTTTAATCTCGTCGGTTATGTGCGGGATGACCTGCACGGTGCCGCCCAGGTAGTCCCCCCGTCGTTCCTTGGTGATGACGGTGTTGTAAATGCGGCCGGACGTGTAGTTGTTGCGCTGGCTCAGGTGGATGCCCAGGTAGCGCTCGTAATGGCCCAGATCCAGGTCTGTCTCGGCGCCGTCGTCGGTCACGTAAACCTCGCCATGCTGGAAAGGATTCATGGTGCCAGGATCGACGTTGATGTACGGGTCGAGCTTCTGAATGGTGACCTGAAGTCCCCGCGCTTTGAGCAGGGCCGCAATGGACGCGGCTGCCAGCCCTTTTCCCAGTGAGGACAATACCCCGCCGGTCACGAAAATGAATTTGGTGCTCATCACTGCCTCTCTGGCCTGAAAGTTCTACAATCTGAGTCCTGGTACAAAATAAATGGGCCACCTGCCGGCAGCCCTGAATATCGACATGGTCCACTATGTCCGCCGGGACATTTGGCAGTGGACCTTCAGCTTGTCAAGCGGCCCGGTTGCCACGCAAACATCTGTGTCCGCATAGCAGAAACAGTCTTGAGTGCAAACAGGCCGGAGGGGGCAATTTCAGGCTTGCACCGGTTCTGCTTGGCTTGTAATGGGCTCCATATCCGAGAAAACAGCACGGCTGCGGCCGATTTTGGAGGAACGATGTCTCAGGTCAGAACATTGGTGATCACCGGATACGGAACGAATTGCGAACGGGAGTGCGCCTTTGCGGCGGACCAGGCCGGTTCGGACCTGACAACCGTGGCTTATTTTTCCGATCTCACCGCGGACAAGATCAGATTGACCGACTATAATTTTCTGATTCTGCCCGGTGGGTTTCTTGATGGCGACGATCTGGGATCGGCTCAGGCTGCGGCCCTGCGCTGGCGGCACATGCGAACCGCCGGCGGCAAGTCGCTGATGGAAGAGCTGCAGGCCTTTCTGGATGCGGGCAGCCTCATCCTCGGCATCTGCAACGGTTTTCAGCTTCTGGTCAAACTGGGGCTTCTGCCTGCTCTCGACGGACAGTACTTTACCCGGCAGGTTTCCCTCAGCCACAATGATTCGGCCAAATACGAGGATCGTTGGGTGACCTTGAAGATCAATCAGTCCAGCCCGTGCGTTTTCACCAAGGGTTTGGATTATCTTTATATTCCGGTACGTCATGGCGAAGGCAAGCTTGTTCCCGAGGATGAATCGACGTTGGCCCGCCTGCAGGAGCAGCATCTCATCGCCCTTCAGTATGTGGACCCGAAGACCCTGGAAGTGACCCAGGAATATCCGGCCAATCCCAATGGATCGCCCCTGGGCATCGCCGGCCTGACGGATCCGACGGGTCGGATTCTGGGGCTCATGCCGCACCCGGAGGCCTATAACCACCCGACCAATCATCCGCGTTGGACTCGTGGCGAGACCTCAACCCTCGGCACAGCCTTACTGCAGAGTGGCGTGAATTTTATAAAAAACAGATAATGGTCGGCCAGTTGGTCCGCAAAGATCATTGACAGCGATCCCATGAATTTCTACTGTTCCCCTTCTTCGACGCCCGCCCCCGACGACTACCTGGTCTGGGAGCCATTCATGCATGAAGCTCTGCAGCAGGCCGAAGTGGCGGAAGAACGGGGAGATGTGCCTGTCGGGGCCGTGGTTGTTGACGGATGCGGGCGCATCCTGGGCCGGGGAGAGAACAGGACTATCTTTGACACAGACCCTACGGCCCATGCCGAAGTCCTGGCCCTGCGCCAAGCCGCTGCCCGAGCGGGTAATCACCGCCTGACCGACGCAGTGCTGGTGGTCACGCTGGAGCCGTGCATCATGTGTCTTGGAGCGGTTATCCAGGCGCGATTGGCCGGAGTGGTCTTTGCAGCCGCAGACTCCAAGTCCGGCGCTCTGGTCAGCAGAATGAATGGCGCAGCCCTGCCTTGGGCCAACCATCATTTCTGGACTCTGGGCGGAGTGCTTGAAGCCGAATGCAGTTCAAAACTGAGTCGCTTCTTTCAAAGGCGTCGAGAAGAAAAGAAGATACAAAACCTCGCGGAGAGGTAGCGAAGTCCGGCCGTAACGCGCTCGACTCGAAATCGAGTTACCGGCTAATCCCCGGTACGTGGGTTCGAATCCCACCCTCTCCGCCATTTATTTTGATAAGCGCCTGAAATAAGGCGCTTTTTTATTGCTATTTTTTATCCTCCCCACATCCCGCCCCACATAAGAAAAATTCTTATTCTGTTTCCTAATACGCCTTGGTGAGATCATTGTTATAACAACGGACATCGAAAGTCAGCGGGTGTGGCAAGGGCCATGGTTCGGGTCTGCGGGAGCTATGGGGCAATGGTCAGTCAGGGTTGGGTATATGGGCTTTGTGGTGTGTGGACAGAGCGGGTTCCACGGCCAGGGCGGGGTTGTGTCGTTGGGTGGGTTTATGGACTGGTGTGGAGGCTTGGCCAGGGCGGGCAAGAGCTTGGCCGAAACAACGTCTCCCATGTCTCCATGTCTCCGGGCTTTGGCCGGCAGTGATCTGCTGGATGGAGACAAGTAATTTCGATGTCTCCCATGTCTCCAAAGGGCGAGGCCTGGGCCTCCTGGCCGGGGGCAGGTTGTCAGCGGAAGTAAAAGCACACACAAACTTCGAGCCTGTGTCCTCTGGGCGGCGGGATGGGTGATCGAACCGGGCGAGAGGGGGGGGAGGCCCCGCTTTGCGATTGGGGGCGAACCGACTTTTTTGATCAGGTGGCTCTGGAAAACGCCGGTGATTTTTTGAAAATCAAGTCGGGTTGTCCAGGGTGGTCCATTTGGCCTGTATGCTGACGCATCAGGATTGACCGAGTCTTTTCTAATAATTATAAGACTACCCATGGCGCAAGTTTTATGGACAAAGAAGGCAGCCAAGCAGCTCGTAAAGCTTCCGGTCAACGATGCCCAAAGGGTCAAGCTGGCAGTGGATGGGCTCGCGGAGTGGCCAGGTGTCAAGCAGGTCAAGACACTGACCAACCGAGACGACTATCGTTTGCGCGTCGGCAACTACCGTGTCTTTTTCCGGGTAGATGCCCGGGGGGACCCTGTCGTCATCACCATCGAGCGCGTGGAGAGAAGAAATGAGCACATCTACAAGCAATGAACATCAAATCATCCGGGCCGATGGCGTGCCCGTGGCCGTTGTCGTGCCTTATGACGATTATCTGCGCATGACCGCCAAGAGTGATGAGCACGTCACCCTGCCCAACGAGGTGGTGGGGCTGATCCTGGCCGGAAAGTCCACCGTGCGGGCATGGCGTGAGCACCTTGGGCTGACCCAATCCGTCGTGGCCGGGCGCATGGGGATCTCGCAGTCCGCCTATGCCCAAATGGAGGCCCCGGATGCGCACCCGAGGCCGTCCACCTTGCGCCGCATTGCCGACGCCATGGGGATTGAATGGGAGCAGTTGGATTGACGTTCACCAGAAGGCAGTTGGTCGTGATAAAATCGAGGAAAAAGCCCGGTGCATCCGGTGCGGTTTGCTCCTGATCCAGAGCTACGCAGGCCGGACCTACGATTCGTCGTTCCGGCCAGGGTGCGGGTCTGGTGACAGTCGATCACGTTTGGCAAAGATGCCGAACATGGTGGCGCTTGGTCACACCTCGCCGGCGGCTTTGTATTCCTCTAAAGGCTGCTTCCAATCCACATCTGGAAAAAGTTTCTGAATCTGTTGAAGAAAATTCTGATCCATGAGCGTTTGGTACGTGACGTCCATATAATTCAGATCCAAACCGATCTCATTGCAGATATCTTCAACCTTGGGAAAAATTTGGTCAACTCTCTATCCAGCCAAATAATGGCTTTTTCTTTCGTTGGGGTGGATGATTGACAAAATGCTATCAGCTCAACAGGACATGCTTTGAGTAAATTATCTATGTAATATTCTATCACAGCATCTTTTGAACGATCAATATGTTCTTGAATATTCAGCTTTACATTGTCCTTATGACTTTCGATTTTTTGCTGAAATCCTTTAATTAGCTCTTCAAAAACACGTATGCTGCTTTTTAGGATGACTCGTCCTTTTTCATTTCCCAAGCTTTTGGTGAAGCTCTTGCGAATATTATTTAATTCATCTTGCAAGGGCTTTGATGATACATCGCTGTCTTTGTCGATGAGGTCAAAAGTTGTTTTCAGTCGAGCCTCTAACTGATGATTATTTCCCAACCCATGCAGTATCTTGGGGATCTGCACTTTGTGGCGCTGGATGGCCGCTCCTCGCAAGCTCAATTCCACATACTGCAAATAGGCGCTGTAAACCCGGACCCGCCGGGCAACGTCGAATTTTGCTGGTGGCGCTTGCTCAAGTTGCTTCTTGATCTCTACAACCGTTTCTTCTTTGACCGGTTCGGACTCCAGGACCATGGGCGCGGGCTTGAAAGCTGCAAAAGGGTCGTTCTGGATGGTTTCGGACGTGACAGCATCGGGAATGGCGGCGATCCTGGCCTTCTCTTCCGGAGTTTCGGCGTTGGCCTTGGCCAGGGCCTTTTCCAGGGGGGAAAATCTGGACAGAATTTCGGTGATCTGATCCGGGGAAAGGCGCATGGCGTTGGGTGATGGGTGTTTTTCGGGTTCAGCTTCCAGAAGCAAGGCCGTGGGCGTGTACATGTAGCCCTCCCGATCGACAATGATGAAGGCCGTACGCATGCCCGGCGCGGAGCGTACGGCAATGCCAGCGTCCCGCAAAATTTCCACTGCTTCAAGTCTGCCATAGCCCATGCGCAAAACGCGTTCATTGAAATCCAGACAAACAGTGACCATCTCCGGGCCAAGTATCTTGGCGAGGTCTGCAAGGGTACGGGCAGGCCCGTCCAGAATGCCGGGGGCAACATAGCACACCGAGTGCTTGGCGGATTTGATGAACGATGCGATTCGCTCGGAAGTAAGCAGAGAGAAGAGCGTTTGGGTATTCATATCATGCTCCGGAAGGTGGCGGGAGGCCGTTGGTTGTTGACTCGACCTAGTCCGACCCCATAGCGCAAATCCACACGATTGTCGTCATACCTTGAGCCAAGCCAAAGCCTGCTCAATATTTGGCCTGGATGATTCTGCCATCTGGCAATATCCTCAGGTCGTATGACAACCGTCCGAAATAAAAGATCCTTGTCTTGAGTGCGCGAAAAAGTTAGCACCACATCAATTTTCAGAACCCAAGCTGCAAGGGTCGGTCCATGAGCGTTTTTGGCTTTCCTACCCTGCGACATTCCGGGATTACCTATGACTGAGCAGCAAATTGAAGATGCCCTGATCGAAAAACTGGTCGATCTCAAATATTCGTACCGCCAGGACATCCGTGACCGGGCGGCGCTGGAGCGGAATTTCCGCGAGAAATTTGAAGCACTGAACCGCGTCCGTCTCACCGATACCGAGTTCGCTCGACTGCTGGGCGAGATCATCACCCCGGATGTCTTCACCGCGGCCAAGACCCTGCGCAACATCAACTCATTCACCCGTGACGACGGCACGCCGCTGAACTACACCCTGGTCAACATCAGGGACTGGTGCAAAAACGACTTTGAGGTCATCCATCAACTGCGCATCAATACGGATTACGGACACCACCGCTTTGATGTCATCCTGCTCGTGAGCGGCGTGCCCTGCGTCCAGATCGAACTGAAGACTCTCGGCGTCAACCCTCGCCGGGCCATGGAGCAGATCGTCGAATACAAGAACGACCCCGGCAACGGCTACACCAAGACGCTGCTCTGCTTCATGCAGCTTTTCATCGTCAGCAACCGGGACCGGACCTACTATTTCGCCAACAACAACGCCCGCCATTTCGCCTTCAACGCCGACGAGCGCTTCCTGCCCATCTATGAGTTCGCAGGCGAATCCAACAAGAAGATCACCCACCTCGACGACTTCGCCGATGGCTTTTTGAAAAAGTGCGACCTTGCCCAAACCATCAGCCGCTACATGGTGCTCGTCGTCAGCGAGCAGAAGCTCATGAGCATGCGGCCCTACCAGGTCTATGCCGTGCAGCATTTGGTGAAGTGCATCGACGAGGACAACGGCAACGGCTTTATCTGGCACACCACCGGCAGCGGCAAGACGCTGACCTCCTTCAAAGCCTCCACGCTGCTGAAGGAAAACAAGCACATCCACAAATGCGTTTTCGTCGTGGACCGCAAAGATCTCGACCGCCAGACCCGCGAGGAGTTCAACAAATTTCAGGAAGGCTGCGTCGAGGAAAACACCAACACCGCCGCCCTTGTCCGTCGCCTGCTGTCCGAGGACTACGCGGACAAGGTCATCGTCACGACCATCCAGAAGCTCGGCCTCGCGCTGGATGAAAACAGCAAGCGCAACAAGCAGCGTAGCAAAAACGGCCAGTCCACCTTCAAGGAGATGCTGGCCCCGCTGAGTGACAAACGTATCGTCTTTATCTTCGACGAGTGCCACCGCTCGCAGTTCGGGGAGAACCACAAGGCCATCAAAGAGTTTTTCCCCAAGGCCCAGCTCTTCGGCTTCACCGGCACGCCCATCTTCGAGGCCAATGCCTCATCGCAGAAGATCGAGGGCACCCAAGCCTCCATGCGCACCACAGTGGACCTCTTCCAGAAACAGCTCCACGCCTACACCATCACCCATGCCATCGAGGACGGCAATGTCCTGCGCTTCCACATCGACTACTTCAAGCCCAAGGAAGAGAAAGGCAAGAACCCGCCAAAATCCGGCGAGGCCATCGCGAAGAGAGCCGTCATCGACGCAATCCTCAGCAAACACGATACCGCCACGGGCGGACGTCGCTTCAATGCCATCCTCGCCACATCGTCCATCAATGACGCTATCGAATACCACGCGCTGTTCAAGACGCTGCAGGCCGAAAAACAGGCCGCCGATCCCGACTTCAAGCCGCTGAACATAGCCTGCGTCTTCTCCCCGCCTGCCGAGGGCGATCCCGATGTGAAGCAGATTCAGGAAGATCTGCCGCAGGAGCAGAAGGATAACGAGGAAGACCCCGAGGGCAAGAAAGCCGCGCTCAAGGCCATCCTCGCCGATTACAACGCCCGCTACGGCACTAATCACCGCTTAAGCGAATTCGATCTCTACTACCAGGATGTGCAGAAGCGCATCAAAGACCAGCAGTGGCCCAATGCCGACCACCCCGCCGCGCAGAAGATCGACATTACCATCGTGGTCGACATGCTGCTCACCGGCTTTGATTCCAAGTTCCTGAACACGCTCTATGTGGACAAGAACCTGAAGCACCACGGCTTGATCCAGGCCTTTTCCCGCACCAACCGCGTGCTGAACAGCACCAAGCCCTACGGCAACATCCTTGACTTCCGCCAGCAGCGGGAGGCCGTGGATGCCGCCATCGCCCTCTTCTCCGGGGAAAAGACCGGCGAAGAGGCGCGGGAAATCTGGCTCGTGGACCAGGCTCCCGTGGTCATCAGGAAACTTGAGACCGCCGTTGAAAAGCTGGGCGAGTTCATGAAATCCCAAGGGCTCGACTGCGCGCCTGAGGCCGTGCCCAATCTCAGGGGCGACGACGCCCGAGTCGCCTTCATCAATCATTTCAAGGAAGTCCAGCGCCTCAAAACCCAGCTCGACCAGTACACCGATCTTTCTGACGACGACGCGGCCACCGTTGATCACATTTTGCCCAAGGAAAACCTGCTCGGCTTTCGTGGCGCGTATCTGGAGACGGCCCAGCGCCTTAAGGCCCAGCAGGGCAAAGGCCCTGACAAGACCAGCCCGGAAGTGGAGCAGGTGGATTTCGAGTTTGTCCTCTTTGCCACCACCCTCATCGATTACGACTACATCATGGGCCTCATTGCCCGCTTCTCCCAGCAGGCTCCGGGCAAGCAGAAGATGAGCCGAGAACAGCTCGTCGGCCTTATCTGCTCCGATGCCAAGTTCATGAACGAGCGCGACGACATCGCCGAATACATCGGCACGCTCAAGGCGGGCGAAGGCCTTGACGAAAAAGCCATCCGCGACGGCTACGTGCGCTTCAAACACGAAAAAGACGCCCAGGAACTGGCGGCCATTGCCAGCAAGCACGGCCTGTCCCCGGAGTCGCTGCAGGGCTTCGTGAACAGCACCCTCGACCGCATGATCTTTGACGGCGAGAAGCTCAGCGATCTTTACGCCCCCTACGACCTGGGCTGGAAAGAGCGCGCCCACAAGGAGGCCGCCCTCATGGAAGACTGCGCCCCGTACCTCGTCAAGCGTGCCGGGGAGCGCGAAATTTCGGGGTTGTGTGCGTATGAGGAGTAAGAAAACATCCATGGTTGCGCAGAATAAACCAGCACCGCCGATTGTTTCCGGCGACGTTGATTCACTGGTATCTTCCATAGTCCACATCCATCAGCAATCACAGGCTTTCGCAAGCAAGGCGGTCAACGTCAGCCTCACCCTGCGAAACTGGCTCATCGGCCATCGCATCGTGGAGTTTGAGCAGCTGGGAAAAGACCGGGCAGCCTATGGAGAAAAATTGCTGCCCGTTTTGGCGAAACGACTATCCGCTGCCGGGCTTAAACGTGTGGATGTTCGCGAGTTGCGCCGCTTCAGGCTCTTTTATGGCGTTTATCCGCAAATTCGGGAGACAGTGACTCCCGAATTGTTGGATGAACTTGGCGCTGGAGTCTTGCAGCCTCTGGTCAACGCCTTACCTCTGCCAAAACGGGAGACACTGTCTCCCGAATCCGAGATTGTGGAATCACTGTCCCCACAATTGATCTATCGACTCTCCTTCTCCCACTTGGCCGAATTGTTGGACCTCCCCGACGACACCCTGCGCCGCTTCTACGAGATCGAGTGTATCCGCGGAAACTGGTCCGTGCGCGAGCTGCGTCGTCAGATCGCCAGCCTCTACTATCAGCGCAGCGGCCTCTCCAAGGACAAAGCCAAGCTGTCCGCCATGGCCCACGCGGCAGCGGAGGCGCTCCAGCCCGCCCACATCATCCGCGATCCCTACGTCTTCGAGTTCCTCGGCCTGCGTTCCCGTGATGTCATGGCTGAATCCGACCTCGAAGATGCCTTGTTGGACCGTATTCAGGATTTCCTCCTTGAACTGGGCCACGGCTTCTGCTTCGAAGCCCGGCAAAAGCGCATTCTCATCGGCGACGAACATTTCTTCATCGATCTCGTCTTCTACCACCGCATCCTCAAATGCCACATCCTGGTGGAACTTAAGACCGATGCCTTCCGTCACGAGCACCTGGGCCAGCTCAACACCTACGTCGCTTATTACAAAAAGCACCAGATGACCCCTGGCGACCAGCCTCCCATCGGCATCCTCCTCTGCACCCGCAAGAATGACGCCCTCGTCGAGTTCGCCCTCGGTGATTTGAGTAACCAGATCTTCGTCTCCCGCTATGCCGTCGAACTGCCCCGCAAAGAGGAGATGGAACGCTTCATCGCTCAAATCGGCCAGGAGGTGGGGGTGTGAGCAGGAAGACGAAAACCACCCCCTCGAAGCAAGAGGCAAGGCCCGCGCTGGTGCCGAAGCTGCGGTTTCCGGAGTTTCGGGGGGCGGAGGGATGGGAGAACAAAACCATTGGCCCCTACTTGGAAGACTGCTCTGGCCGAGTTCCAGCCGATACTGAGCTGCCAGTCTACAGTTCGACGCGAGAAGGCCTGAAACGCCAAGATGCTTATTTTGACGGACGCGTTCTTCAGAATAAAAATGAATACGGCGTAGTTCCAACGGGTTGTTTGGTCTATCGCCACATGAGCGACGATGGGCTCTTCAAATTCAACATCAATGAAACCGGCGGCGATATTGCGGTAAGCAAAGAGTATCCCGTTTTCAGCACCAAGGAATTGAACCCTGTTTTCCTCCTCGCCAAGTTGAATGACGGACCCGACTTCAAACAGTTTGCCCTGTCGCAAAAAGCCGGAGGCACGCGAACCCGGCTCTATTTCAGCAGGCTTTGTGAGTGGCGCACCTTGTTGCCATCTCCTGCCGAACAACAAAAAATCGCCGAGTGCCTGAGTTCGGTGGACGAGCTGATGGCAGCTCTTGCGCGAAAAGTGGACGCGTTCAAGACCCATAAAAAAGGGCTGATGCAGCAGCTTTTCCCCCGCGAAGGCGAAACTGAGCCCAGGCTGCGGTTTCCGGAATTTCAAAACGCCGGGGAGTGGGAGGAGAATTTGCTTGGGCAAGTTATCGAAATCGCGTCCGGCCAAGTCGACCCGAAGCAACCACCGTATTGTGACTCCCCTCAGGTCGGAAGCGAGAACATCGAGTCCCATAGTGGCAAATTGGTAAACGTGAAATCTGCGGGCGATAAGGGGGTGATAAGCGGGAATTACGCCTTCGACGAAAACGACATTCTCTACTCCAAGATCCGTCCGGCCTTGAACAAGGTTGCAGCCCCTGCATTCAAGGGCATTTGCAGCGCGGATATTTATCCTATTCGTCCCGCCGACGGTAGCTTACTCCGGAGCTATCTCTTTTATCTGCTACTCTCCCATGACTTTCTCGACTACGCGATTCGGAACTCCGAACGAGGCAAGATTCCCAAGATCAACCGCGATGCCTTGCTCACTTACAAGGCGCTCATTCCTTCGCCTGCCGAACAACACCGCATCGCCTCCTGCCTGACCAGCCTAGACGCCCTGATCGCCGCCGAAACCCAAAAGCTCGACGCCCTCAAGACCCACAAGAAAGGGCTGATGCAGCAGCTTTTCCCTGCTCCAACGGAGCAAGCGCATACCAGCGAAGGGCAACGCCCTGGGCTTTTTCCATGCCCGGAGGAGGAGTGGTGAACCCATTGACCACATTTCATGCGGACATCAAAAACATTCTCGAACACGCGCGCCGCGCGGCGCGTTCTGTCGGCAATTCTTCCTGGTTTTTCCCGCCCAAGAAACTCTCTACACGCTGTGTAGAGAATTGAGCTGGAGTCTCCGAAAGCCCCAACGGGGCGTGACATACCAGCCCAGGGTGAAACCCTGGGAACTGGGAACGGGATAACAGATATGAATGCGTTCTGAAGGAACGCCGCATGTCATTGGGGGATATCTCGTTGGTTTTATGCGGCGTTCCTCCAGAACGCGAAAACGCACTGGCATCTTCCCGGCGTTCCCACGGGGCATTGACCCCGGGGATTGCATTCCGGGGTTTCGCCCCGGGGTTTCACCCCGGTCTGGTATGCGGTGCCCCGTTGGGGCACGGGGAAATGTGCACCGGCGAGGAAATATTACCCGGACATTACACCCCAGGGTTTTACTCTGGGCTGGCATACAATGCCCCGTTGGGGCATTGCGAATAACAAACCGCACCGAAGGGCGTAGACATTAAAAAAATCGAACATGCCACAATCCCTCTCTAATATCCTGATGCACCTGATCTTCAGCACCAAAGAGCGCCACCCATGGCTTGAGCCCGGCATTCGCGAAAAGACGCATGCTTTTCTCGCCGCAACCGTGCGCCAATGCCATTGCGAAGCCTATCGGGTCGGTGGCGTGGCGGATCATGTCCATCTCACAATCCGGCTTTCCCGAACCATATCCATCGCGGACCTCGTAAAGGAGATCAAAACCGCCTCCAGTAAATGGCTGAAAACGCAGGACACCGAGCTTGCCGCTTTTTTCTGGCAACAAGGATACGGGGCTTTCTCTATCGGCATGAGCCAAAAAGAGGCATTGCTCCATTATATCGACACCCAGGAGAAGCATCACCAAACGCGATCCTTCCAAGATGAATACCGCGAGTTCCTCGGAAAATACGCCATCGACTATGATGAACGCTACGTCTGGGATTAACCCTCTCACCTCATACACATCATGACCAAACAAACCCAAAAACAACTGGGCAACACCCTCTGGAGCATCGCCAAGGGATCAATGTCCCAGCTGTTCCTTTTTCAGGAGAAAGCATGACCGACCTGATTCTCTATACGACTGAGGACGGTCGCAGCCAGATCAAGCTGCGGGCGCTGGAACAGACCGTCTGGCTGACCCAGTTGGAGATGGCGGAACTTTTCGATGCCACGAAGCAGAACATCTCCCTGCACCTGAAGAACCTCTTCGAGGAAGGGGAGCTGGGCCCGGCGGCAACTGTCAAGGAATCCTTGACAGTTCAAATTGAGGGGAGCCGCACGGTGCAGCGCCCTGTCACGCTCTACAACCTGGACGCCATCCTGGCCGTGGGCTATCGGGTGCGCTCGCCGCGTGGCGTGCAGTTCCGCCGCTGGGCCTCCACCATCCTGAAGGAATACCTCGTCAAGGGTTTCGTGATGGACGACGAGCGGCTCAAGAACCCGGACGGCCGCCCGGATTACTTCGACGAGATGCTCGAACGCATCCGAGACATCCGGGCCTCCGAGAAGCGCTTTTATCAGAAGGTGCGCGACCTCTTCGCCCTCTCCACCGATTACGACAAGACGGACAAGGCCACGCAGGTCTTTTTCGCCACGGTGCAGAACCTTCTGCTCTTTGCCGTGACGCAGCAGACCGCCGCCGAACTCATCACCGCGCGGGCGAATCCTGACGACCCGCATTTCGGCCTGCTTGCCTGGAAAGGCGACAAGGTGCGCAAGGCCGACATCGTCGTGGCCAAAAACTACCTGACCGAGGACGAAATCGACACCCTGAACCGGCTGGTGGTCATCTTTCTGGAAACCGCCGAACTGCGTGCCAAGAGCAAGCAGGTGACGCGCATGGCCTTTTGGAAGCAGAACGTGGATCAGATCATCACTTCCAACGGCTTCCCGCTGCTTACGCATGCAGGCATGGTCAGCCATGAAGAGATGGAAGCGCGTACCGGCGAGCTTTATCTCAAGTTCGACCAGGACCGCAAAAGGCAGGAAGCCATTCAAGCCGACCAGCAGGACGAAGCCGACCTCAGAGCGCTGGAAACCAAAATCAAACGACGCCCCAAAAAATGAACGACACCAACCAAAAACAACTGGGCAACACCCTCTGGGCCATCGCCGACCAACTGCGTGGGGCCATGGATGCGGACGACTTCCGCGACTACATGCTGTCCTTCCTCTTCCTGCGCTACCTCTCCGACAACTACGAGACGGCGGCGAAGAAGGAGCTGGGTCGGGATTACCCCGATGTCGGCGGAGACGCCCGCAAGGTGCCGCTGGCGCTATGGTATGCCAACAACGTGGACGACATCCCAGCGTTCGAGAAACAGATGCGCCGCAAGGTGCATTACGTCATCCAACCGCCGCACCTATGGAACAGCATTGCCAACCTGGCCCGCACCCAGAACGCGGAGCTTCTGAACACGCTGCAAGCGGGCTTCAAATACATCGAGGAAGAATCCTTCGAGAGCACCTTTCAGGGCCTGTTTTCCGAGATTGACCTTGGTTCCCCGAAGCTCGGCAAGACCTACCCCGACCGCAACGCCAAGCTCTGCACCATCATCCAGAAGATCGCCGAAGGGCTGGC
>CAZYZA010000018.1:0-40485 GCA_964651415.1 uncultured Desulfovibrionaceae bacterium | reverse complement strand
CTCCACCCCCATCCCATAAACCCCCGCCATCTTCTTCACCTTCTGCATCGTTTCCTCCCTGAGCCACTGCGGTTCCAGCACTTCGAAATTTTCCCCCCAGCGCAGCGCCCACCAGAGCACTTCCCGTGGCTCGCTGACGTTGACTTCGAAGATCAGGGAGCCGTCTTCCTGTTCCACGAGGCTTTGGGTGGAGTGACGATAGTCTTCGCGAATATACGGGGCTACGGCTGCGGAGAATCGGATTTGCACTTTTTCGGGATCCTGCTGTGCGGTGTAAACGCAAAAGGAATTTTTGCGACATTTCTCGTAGGCGTAGTTCCGGAAGTTGGAAAAAACTACCTCCTGGAGCCAGACCTGCTGAATTCGGCAAACCTTGAAGCAGCGGACTGCCTTTTTCGCCAGGCAGTAGCCGTCGAGATAGAGGGCTCCTTCAAGGACAAAAAGTTGATACGGGTCTACTTCATACATTTTGGGCTCGAAGTTTGGTTTGCGGTACTCAATTCTGATGCGACGAAGCTCGGTAATGGCCCTGAACAACCCGTCGACAACATCGGCTTTTCCTCCGATATGCGCCGGCATTTCCGGGCCTTTGAGCAAGGCCGAGCAAGCCTTGGCGATGTGGGTCCGGTTCACGGTCAGCAGCTTTCGCGCGGCCTGACGTGCCCGAGCCGCCAGAAAGGACTCCGAAAGGCCACCCAGTCGGCTGACGGCCAGGATGATGGCCAGTCGCTCATCAAGGGTCAGATCCGGGGCGGTCAGAAATGAATCGGACAAAATGACATGGCTCCGCGTTTTTCTGTCAAAGCGAAAATCGACACCAATCCCTCTGAGCAGGGTACGATACCGGCTGTATGCCGATTTCTTGATGCCAAGCTCCTGCTGGAGCTGTGACGGTGTTTTTTCGGGTGTGGTCTTGACAGCCATGTACAGATGGAGAATCCGTTCCAATTTTTGTGATTCAAGCCCGGTTGCTCCCATCTTCTGGACCTCCTGCTGTTTTGCGGCAAGCGCAAAAATGAGGATCTTCCCCGACAGTGGGGAAGATCCTTGGCGTTCATGATAGAATGATTCTTCCAAAAATGAATTTGCCGAAAATGAGCACGAAAGACAAGGCCGGTTAGGATAAATGACTCACGATACCTAGTTATTTATCACGGCAGCACTGCCAGGCTATTTATTATGCAGCCAGGCCTTTTGTACGACATTTTTTGTATGACAATCACTATGTCATGATGCGCACACCAGGAACACATTACGTCCGGCATATTGGTCGAGATCCAGTGTGAAGGGTGATATTACGGATGATCTGTACAGCTCCGTGATCCGGAGCTGCGAGTCTTGCCCGCCATGCGTCGCGGGTGAAAGGCGGCCTTGACTTCGGGTCCGAACTGCCAAGGCTGAACGTATTTTGTGAAGGACTCGAAGGGCGGCGAGATCGAGCGGTAGTGCGGCCTGTGAAAAGCGGATGTTTACGGAAAACTTTACGTATCCGCCATCCGGCGCAGGCCGGACAGGAAGCGGGAGCGCAGTTTGTCGCTGAGCAGGGCCCGTTTGACCGGCGGGAGCTTGAGGAAGCCGCCGACCAGCAGGCGCATGAATTCCTGGGTGCGGCTGGCCGGGTTGTCGAAAATAAAGGTCTGGAAGGTGTCCCGTTCCAGGGCCTGCAGCATGACCCGCTCGAAACTGTCGAGGGGATGATGGACGCGTTGCGGCCGGGGGTGGAGTTTCAGGGCGCCGGTTGGGCATTGCAGGGCGCAGACGCCGCAGCCCAGACAATAGTCCTTGATGACGGCCAGTTTCTTCGGCTTGCCCTTGTCCGGGACATCACGATTTTCCATGCTCACGGCGTCGACCGGGCAGGCCTTGCGGCACAGGCCGCAGCCGATGCATTGCTGCCTGTCGACCTGGGCCGCAAAGTTCGAGGTGACCAGGATGCCGGTGTACCCGGTTTCCCGCACGCCCTGCAGCAGGTTGCAGCAACAGCCGCAGCAATGGCAGATGAACCCGGCGTCCCGGCGCACGTTGTCGGCGGATAGAACCAGACCAGTGTCGCGGGAGCGGTCCAGGATGTCGCGCATCTGGCTTTTGTCGATGGGCCGGGCAAAGCCGTTGCGGATCAGGAAGCGGGCCGCCGATCCCATGGACGTGCAGGTTTCCATGGGCGTGGGGCAGAGGGGGTGGCCGAGGTGATGCTTTTCGTGCCGACAGGAGCACAGGCCCAGGGAAAACTCCGTGTGTTCCTCGATCAGGCAGGCCGCTTTTTCATAGTCCAGAATCTCGGTGTGCTCGGCCACGGCCTCTGCGTGCGGCAGGGCGCGCATGACCGATGTCTGCTGGCCGGACCCGAAGTTGGCGTCCAGAAAATCCCTTTCCCCGAACATGTACCGCTGAAAGAGCTCGGCCCACCGCGCCAGCGGCAGATCCCGGCCGGTGCGCATCATGGTGAACTCGAAAAAGCCGATGACAATGGGGCTGACCATGTAGGTGTATCCGGCGTCGGACCAGATATCGATGATCAGTCCCTTGGCGCAAAGGGTGTCGAGCATGGGCTGCACAACGGCTGCGGGCCGACCGGTCAGACGAACGATGCGCTCCAGACTTGAGGGCCGGCAGGGCAGGAGGCAGACCAGCTCGGCCTCGTCGCGGCTGTAGAGGGCTTCCAGTAATTGACGGAAAACCGGGGTCCAGGGGGTGCGGACCGGGGATTGATCAAGCCTTTTGCCCAGCTGGCGATAAATGTCCTTGCCGACGAGGTGTCCCATGTTGTGTCTCCTGCGGCGGACCTTGGTACAGATCAGACCCTCCTGGCAAGATGCTGATGCGCTGGGCATGGGTTGACATCCCCGGCCGGCTGGTTCAGAAATTGGTCCTACCAATTTTGCATTCCTGGCCGAAAAGCGGCTGTCATCAGGGGGTACTATGTTCGAATTGTTGGCATTATATCTGGTTGTCGGGGCGGTGGCCGGGGTGCTGGCCGGGTTGCTGGGCATCGGCGGGGGGCTGGTCATCGTGCCCATGCTTGTTTTCTGCATGGAATTGCAGAATCTGCCGGCTGACCTGGTCATGCATCTGGCCCTGGGCACGTCCCTGGCCAGCATCATGTTTACCTCGGTTTCGAGCTTCATGGCCCATCACCGGCGCGGGGCCGTGGAATGGTCCGTGGTCAAACGCATCGTGGCCGGCATTCTCGTGGGCACGTACCTGGGCACCTATGTCGCCGCAGGGCTGAGCACCGGCGCGCTGAAAGTCTTTTTCGTCATTTTTCTCTATTACGTCTGCTATCAGATGCTGTCCGGCAAGAAGCCCAAGGCCTCACGGCAGTTGCCGGGCGCTGCCGGCATGTTTGGCGCAGGCAACGTCATCGGCGTGGTGTCGAGTCTGGTCGGCATCGGCGGCGGGACCTTGTCCGTGCCGTTCATGGTCTGGCACAACATTCCCATCCACAAGGCCATCGGCACATCGGCGGCCATCGGTTTTCCCATCGCCGTGGCCGGGACCGTCGGCTACATCGTCAACGGGCAGGGAGTGGCCAATCTTCCGCCGTATTCCCTGGGCTACGTGTCCCTGACGGCCCTGGTCGCCATCGCGGTCATGAGCGTGCTGACCGCGCCGCTGGGAGTGCGTCTGGCCCACAGCCTGCCTGTGGACAAACTGAAGCGGGTCTTTGCGGTGATCCTCTTTCTGGTCGGGACCAGGATGCTGATTTCTTTGTGGTGAGGCCTGGGACCGCACGAGCTCAGGCTTGACAGCGCGCAGAGCAATTTCTAGTCGCGAAGTAAGGATTTCTTACTTTCCAACAAGGAGGAGGCAATGCTCGCCAAATTGACCAGCAAGAACCAACTGACTCTGCCCAAGGCCATTACACGCCAGGTAGACCCGGCCGAGTACTTTGATGTTCAGGTTGAGAACGGGCGCATTGTGCTGACGCCCGTACGGGTTCAAGCCGCTGAACTGGTGCGGGGCAAGCTCGCCGAACTGGGCATCACGGAACAGGATGTGGCTGACGCCGTCAGCTGGGCGCGCCAGGTCAAGTCATGACCGATAGGTTGGTAGTGCTTGACACCAATTGTCTGGTGTCGGCCCTGATTTTTTCCCGGGGGAGCATGAGCTGGTTGCGTCAGGCGTGGCAGACAGAACAGGTTGTGCCTGTGGTTTGCAGAGAAACTGTCGACGAACTTGTCCGCGTTCTGGCCTATCCCAAGTTTGCCTTGGCTCAGGACGAGATAGAGACCCTGCTTGGGGAGTTTCTGCCCTGGGCGCGGCCGGTTGCCCTGGATCCGCTTCTCCATGAAATCAGTGGGATCCGCGACCCGGACGACGCGGTTTTCGTGCAACTCGCCTGGCAGACCGGAGCTACATTCCTGGTTTCCGAAGATAGGCATCTGCTGGCGGTGCAAGCCGCTTTTTCCAGGTTGCGTATCCTTTCTCCGGCCCAGTTCAAGGTTGAACTGGAGCGTTCCGCTCATTGCGGACAGGGGCTGGGCGCTTTTCGTCCGACGTAGAGCGCGCAGGCGTCGAGGATTTTCTGGTCGTGGATGATGAGGCCAAAGGATGGGTAGCGGATCTGGATGCGCAGCACGTCGCAGTGGGCCACGGCGTCCCAGGGGATGAAGACGGGCGTGCCCGGCCCCTCGAACCAGCCGCGTCCCTTGGCCCGGATCCAGAAGCCCTCGGCGTCAAATCCGGCCACGGCCTGCTTGTATCCCCGCCGGGTGATGAATTCATAACGTCGCCCCGAGGGCTGAACAATGGTCACCCCGGTCGGGCCGACGGAATTGGTCAGCTCCCGCTCTCCGGCCGGATAGACGGCGGCCAGGGAATTCCAGCCCGAATAGCTGTTGTTGAGCCAATAGCCGAACAGCAGCCAGAGGGGCACCGAGGCAATGGTTGCCGGAAGCAGCCAGAGAGGGGGCTTGGGGCGGGTGACGGGTTGGTTCATGACGCCTCCGTGATCAGCGTATTTTACGGCACGCTCAGCATGAATACACTCGCAGGGGCGGGCCGGAAAGGCAAGGTCGGAGGACGCGTCACATGTACCAGCGCCAGCTTTGGCCGCTGCGGAACAACTCGTTCAGGGTCAGGGGAGTGTTGCGGGCGATTTTCCGGGCCAGGTACTGGAAGAGATAGGCTGTCTGCAGGGCGTCGCCCAGGGCTTCGTGGGCCGTGAAACGGGGCAGGTCGAACTCTTCGGCCAGGTCGTTCAGCACATAGGAAATGTTCAGGTTGTAGCGTTCGTAATGGGACGGCAGACGTTTTTCCCGCCAGATCATGGCCATGCGCATGGTGTCCAGGCAGGGGTTGGCCATGGCCTGGCCGTAGAGGCGACGGCAGGCCCGGTTGAGAAAGGCCATGTCCAGGCCGACGTGATGGCCGATGATCAGGCTGCCGCTGCAGAAGCGGATGAATTCCGGCAACACCTCGGCCAGGGCCGGGGCTTCGGCGATGGCCTCGGGCGTGATGCGGTGGATGAGGGTGCTGGTTTTGGGCAGGGGGATGGTCGGCCGAATCAGGGTCGCGAAGCTCTCCCCCGGCACCAGGGTCAGGCCGCGCACCCTGACCGCGCCGATGGAGACGATCTGTTCCTTGCGCGCCGAGAGTCCGGTCAGTTCGGTATCAACGACGGTAAAGGTGTATTCTTCCAGAAGGCGATGCTGATCGATCTTCCGGCACAAACTGTTGTTTTCGTCCAGGGCGGGCAGCCGTGGGTTCAGGGCGGCGGGCCGGACAAGGCGCAGCAATCGGTCGCGGATGGTGTGCAGCATGGCTATCCCAGATGTAGCCGGAAGACTTCGCGCAGCACGCCGTGCAGGGCCGTGGTCACGCCGAAGGCTTCACGCAGGGTTCGTTTTTCCAGGGACGAGAGCGTCGCGGGATCAATGTGGTTGTTGGGCTTTTGGCCCTGCTCCATTTGCTCCAGTTGGTGCATGAGACGGGCGTGGAGCAGAAATTCAAAGGCTTCCCGCGCCTCGTGGTACAGATCTCGCGACAGCTGACCGGCATCGTAGAGCTGATCCAGCCGTCCGAGGGTGCTGGTTTCGCGGATGCCGTGGTACAGGGCCATGACCCGCGCAAAATCCATGAACGGCAAAAGCCCCCTGGTCTTGATGTCCAGGGTATTTTTGTGCTCGCCGTCTTTCTCGACAATGATGTTCTTGAAAAATGTCAGGGGCGGACGGCTGTTCAGGCAGTCCGCGGCCATGTGGCGCAGAAAGACATCCTGCCCGACGCAGGTCCGGGTCACGTGACGGCGCAGGTTTTCGGCCAGATCCTTGTGACCGTGCACGCCCCGGAAATCGAAAAATACGGAGCTGGACAGGATGCGCTGCGGCTCCGGTCTGGTCACCCAGGAGCTGACCCGGCCTTTCCATCCGTCGAGGGTGCCGCGCCACTGGGGGTTGGAGGCCATCATGTTGCCGGGGCAGCGCGGAAAACCGCACTGGATGAGATGGTTGACCATGCGTTCCGTGAAGGCTGAAAAATAGGTTTCCGCCGCCCGTTCCAGAAAATCCACCGGACAGTTTTCGATGACCAGGGCGTTGTCCTGGTCCGTGGCAAAGGTCTGCTCGCGCCGACCCTCGCTGCCCATCAGCAAGAGGCAGAACCTGACCGGCGGCGGTCCCAGCTCGGCCAGCATCAGCTCCAGCAGGCGGTTCAGGATCTGGTCGTTCAAGATGGCGATGAGGCGGGTGATGTTGCCGGCCTTGGCACCCTGCTGCACCAGGGTGCGGACCACGGGGGTGATGCTGTCGTGCAGGGGATAGAGCCCGGCAATGGTGCTGCGCGAGGCGATTTCCCGGAACACGGACATGGGCGAGCGGCCCTGCAGGAGCATGATGTCGTGGGAGCTGATCACGCCCAGCAGCTGCTGTCCGGATTTGACCACCAGGTGGTGGATGTTCTTGGACATCATGGCCAGCAGGGCGTCGAAGCACACGGCCGAGGCGTCGATGCTTTCCACCGGCGTGGACATGATGGTTTCGGCCGGGGCCTGCATGTCCAGCCCCAGGGCCATGGCCTTGCGCAGGTCCGTGTCGGTGACGATGCCGCAGATCTCTCCCGAGGGCTCGCGAAAAAGCAGGGAGCCGGTGTTGTGGCGGATCATTTCCTTGGCCGCGGCCTGGATGCTCAGACCGAAAGGCACGCTGATCGGTTCGCGGTGAACCAGTCCGCTGACCGGGTTGCTGAAGAGATGCAGGTTGGGGTCCTCGTGCAGCACCTGCGGCCGACAGCGCATCTCCTCAAAGGCCTTGGACAAAAAGGTGTCGGCAAAGGACTTGAGGTAGAAGCGCGAAATGCCGGGATGCATGTGCACGGCCTCGAAAAATTTGTCGCGGGGGATCTTGATCAGAAAGGTGTCTTCAACGGTTTCGGCGTCCATGGCCGCCGTGTCGCCGTTGAACATGGACAGGGCGCCGATGGCCGCGCCGTCGGTGCGGATGTCCAGCAGCTTGTTTTCATCTTCGAGAAAGAGGCGGATCGCGCCCTTCTGGATCAGGTAGAGCCCGTCCACTTCGCTCGCTCCCCGGCGCAGCAGACGGGTCCCGGCTGGAAAGAAGTCGACCAGACAGTGGCGGGCGATGCGGACCAGACTTGGCCGGTCCAGTTCGGAAAAGGGCAGGTTGGCCTGCAGAAAGGTGACGATGCTGTCGTAGCCTGTCGGGACAATTCCCTTGTTCATGATGCGATCCTTGAAAAATGGGGCCGGTGTACGGCCCCATGGTTGTTAGTGATCCACTGCGGCGCCGGCCCCACGGGGAATGCGCACGCTTTCCACCATGTTCTGCACGGCTTCCGGCGGAGCCGGCGTCACCAGGGACACGCCGATGGTCACGGCGAAATTGATGACCATGCCGACCGTGCCGATGCCTTCAGGGCTGATGTTCATGAACCAGGGGGCCATGCCCATGAACTTGGTCTGCACGATGTAGAGCATGGTGAAACCGATGCCGCTGACCATGCCGGCGATGGCTCCTTCCTTGGTCGCCCGTTTCCAGAAGATGCCGAGGACGATGATGGGGAAGAAGGACGCCGCCGCCAATCCAAAGGCCAGGGCCACGACCTGGGCGACAAAGCCCGGAGGATTGATGCCGAAGTAACCGGCGATGCACACGGCCACGCCCATCATGATCCGGCCGACGTTGAGGCGTTTTTGCTCCGAGGCCTCGCGGTTGATGATGCGGTAGTAGAGGTCGTGCGAAATGGACGACGAGATGACCAGGAGCAGGCCTGCGGCCGTGGACAAGGCCGCCGCCAGACCGCCGGCCGCGACCAGGGCGATGACCCAGTTGGGAAGCTGGGAGATTTCCGGGGTGGCCAGCACCATGATGTCGTTGTCGATGTAGAGTTCGTTGTCGTTGGCGGTGACGTCGTTCTTGAGCAGCCGCTGGCCGTGGGCTCCGGTCTCGCCGCTGAAGACCGGCTTGCCGGTGAAGGCCGCTCCGGCGCGGTAGGTGATGATGCCGTCGTCATTCTTGTCCACCCAGGCCAGGAGGCCGGTCTTTTCCCAGTTCATGAACCAGGCCGGCGCCGTGGCGTAGGCGGTGTTGCTCAGGACGTTGGTCAGGGTGTAGCGGGCAAACGCTCCCAGGGCCGGGGCCGAGGTGTAGAGAATGGCGATGAAGATGATGGCGTAGAGGCCCGACAGGCGAGCCGCCCGCACCGTGGGCACCGTGTAGAAGCGGATGATGACGTGGGGCAGTCCGGCCGTGCCGACCATCAGACACATGGTGATGGCGAAAACGTCGATCATGGGCTTGGCACCCGGCCCGGTGAAGGCCGCGGTGTATTCGGCGAAACCGAGGTCCGTGCCGATCCGGTTCAGGGTTTCGAGCAGATACTGTCCCGAATGGGGACCTTCGACCAGGGTGGCGCCAAAGCCGAGCTGGGGCAGGAAATGTCCGGTCAGCTTGGCGGAGATGGCGATGGCCGGAACCATGAACGCCGTGATCAGCACGCAGTACTGCGCGACCTGGGTCCAGGTGATGCCTTTCATGCCGCCGATGGCCGCATAGAAGAAGACCAGCACCATGCCGATGACCACGCCCGTGTTGACGTCCACTTCCAGAAAGCGGCTGAAGACGATGCCCACGCCGCGCATCTGGCCGGCCACGTACGTCAGGGAGACGAAGATGGCGCAGACCAGGGCCACGATGCGGGCCGCCGAAGAATAATAGCGGTCGCCGACGAAGTCAGGGACCGTGAACTTGCCGAATTTGCGCAGATACGGGGCCAGCAGCAGGGCCAGGAGCACGTAGCCGCCGGTCCAGCCCATGAGAAACATGCAGCCGGCGTAGCCCATGAAGGCGATCATGCCGGACATGGAGATGAACGAGGCCGCGCTCATCCAATCCGCTGCCGTGGCCATGCCGTTGGCCAAGGGGGGCACGCCGCCGCCAGCCACGTAAAACCCTTTGGTGTCTTTCACCCGGGAACTCCAGGCGATGCCGATGTACAGCGCGAAGGTCACGCCGACAATAAGATAGGTCCATGCTTGCAGTGACATATGATGCCCTCTTGATGTGGTCTTTGATTATTCGTGAACGTCGAATTTTTTGTCCAATCGATCCATGAGCAGAAAATAGACAAGGATGAGTAGGACAAAGACAAAGATGGATCCCTGCTGGGCAAACCAGAATCCAAGGGGAAATCCACCAAGATAAAATGCGTTCAATTCCTCGACGAAGACAATGCCAAAGCCGTATGAGACCAAGGCCCAGACACTTAAAAGAATGGTCATGTAGATTTTGTTCGTCTTCCAGTAAACGTGCATCGGGTTGTTCATACCTTTCCCTCCTTCTGATCTTTGTTCCATGTTGACCGTGATGGCCGAAAACAATTCATGGCCCTGTCTTGGCATGGATTATTGAGTCATGCATCCGCTTTCTGGTAAAAGGTTGATATGGGCGGTCAGTGGTTAACGGTTGTCCGGGTCGGCTGACGGCAGATTCGGCTCGCCGTTTGTCCCTAAATTCAGGCCGTTTGGCGATGCGACTCACGGTCTGACGGGTCCTTGTCGACTCCAGGACCGGCGGCCGTGGCGGGGCTTGGGTCTATCATTTGTTTTTTCAACAGGTTCGGGTATGGACGTGCTCAGTGCATGGTCGCGCTGGGAATACTTGGCCGCGAGAGCGTCATGGATGGGAGCGTATGAAATCTTGGCTGATCGTTGTTTGTTTGTTCATGGTCGCGTGTACCGCGACAAAAAAAGATGTGGTGCAGACCGAGGCGGTCCCGGACGTCCATCCCGAGAGCCGACGGCTTGCGGTGCTGCATCAGGAGTTGGCGAGCTTTGATCACGATCCGCATTTTCTGCGCCATGGTTTTAGCGCCAATTCGCCCTACGCCGGATGGCTGGAGCAGGTTTTGCGCCTGCAGGCCGATCCGCTCCTGGGGGAGGGGGCCGATCTTTTGGCCAATCTGGCGGTCTCCATCCGACTGCACGGCCATGACAGCCGTGTCACCCAGGATTTCTCGCGGCGTTTTCATCAGATTTTGCACCAAGGCCCAAGCCGGAAAGATCCCGGGTTGACCACGGCAGTGGCGGCTGAAACAACATGGCCCGAGCCTGATCCCCCGTTGCCCCGGAGACAGCCCAGAGAGATTGTTGTCGTATATTCCGGGGATACCCAGGGCGTGACGCAGGCCGTGCCCGGTCCGTCAGGGCCGGCGGGCGGTCTGGACCGGCGAACGGCGATTGTGGAACGTATGCGGGGGGCTGATCCGGATTTGCTGCTGCTTGACGCCGGCGACCTGTTCTTTTCGGCAAGTCGCGGCAATATGGATGTTGTGCTGGCCATGAACGGCATGAGCTACGACGCGGCCGGACTCGGGGTTCACGACGTGCAGCTTGGTCCGGATGTTCTTGGGCAGTTGGCGGCGAACGCCACCTTTGCGTTGATTTCCGCCAATCTGAGCCCGGCCGGGGGGGATTTGTCCTGGCTGCGCCCGTATGTCGTTGTCGAGCGCGGGGCGGTGCGGATCGCGGTGACGAGCGTTGTTCCCCGGGCCACTTCCGTTCCGGGGATGAGCGTTCATCCGCCTCTTGAAACCCTGGCTCGCCTTTTACCTGAAATGCGGGCCGTAGCGGATTGCGTCATCCTCCTGTTTCAGGGGAATGTCGGGGAGGTGGAGTCCCTGCTGGGAATTCCGGGAGGGATTGACGTGGTCATCGGCGATTATCGTCAGACCGAGGAACCACGGTATCTTCCGGCCTCCGCCATGGGACGCGCACTGGGCGTGGTGCGGCTGGAGTCCGTCGACGGCATGCCGTTTCAGCCTGTCAAGCGGAGCACGGTCCATCTGGGGGAGACCAGGGATTTTTCGGGAGCCGACCGGTGAGCGCTGCAGCATGCAAACGACGTGGGACGTGTACTACGTCAACAGGGCGGATTCCGAAGAGATTTTTTGCCTTGATGGGTTTGTAACGCTTTTGAATTTAAGCTGTTATTGTTTTTGGCCGTGTCGGTTCACTCTTGACCGGCAAAGTGTAGGACCGTAAGGCGAAGCCATGAGAAAAACCTCTTGTGGCAACTCTTTGCTATTTCTGGCTATCTTGGTTTGTGCTGTCTGGTTTTGGTCCGGGGCCTCTGTTGCCCTCGCGTCGTCCGGTTCGAACGTATTCCGGGGCTCGGTCAGTCCCAATCCGAATCAGCAGTCGGAGAAGCAGCCCGAAGCAGCGGAAACAGCACCGGAAAAAGCGGCGCAGCCTTCGCCTCCTCCGAGCCCGAAGGCCGAGCAGCAAGCAGTCAAAACGCCGGCCGCCGCCAAAGACGACCCGGCTGCCGCCAACGCCAAACCGGCTTCGAGCACGCCGGCGCAGGCAGCTCCTCAGAATCCAGCCAAAACCCAGCCCGCACCGGGGAAACAGGCTCCGGCCGCCTCGGACGCGTCGGCCAAAACCAAGAAAACCGAGGAGTCCGCACCTGCGGGCAGGCAGGACCTCTATCTTCACGTTCAGTCGGCGATTCTCATCAATATGAATACCGGCAAGGTCTATTTCGAGCAAAACCCGGACAAACCCCTTCCTCCGGCGTCCATTACCAAGCTTTTGACCCTTTATCTGGTTCGCGAGGGTCTGGCCCAGGGACGGTTATCGTTGAAAACGCCTATCCCGATCAGCGACAAGGCCGCCCGGACCAGAGGGGCGCGGATGACGCTCAAGGGTGGGGAAAAGGTGCCTCTTGGCGAGCTGATTCAGGGTATCAGCGTTGCATCCGCCAACAACGCCTGTGTGGCGGTGGCGGAATATCTGGGCAAGGGTGATCCGGCCAAATTCGTGGCCCAGATGAACGCCAAGGCGAAGAATATCGGCATGAGCAAGAGCGCGTTCAAGAATCCCAACGGATTGCCGGCAAATGGTCAGCTTTCCACTGCGCGGGATATCGCCAAACTGTCCATGAGCTACATGCGCGCCTTTCCCGATTCGCTCAAGGTCCATGCCATGACCGCCCATACCTACCACGGCACGACTCGCCGCAACGCCAATTCCCTGCTGCGCACCTACAAAGGAGTGGACGGCCTCAAGACCGGTTTTGTCTGCGAAACCGGGTACAACATCGCCGTCACGGCCAAGCGGGACAACACCAGACTGCTGGCGGTGCTTCTTGGCGCGCAGAGTTCATCCATCCGGCACAAAGAGGCCACCCGGCTGCTGGACTTTGGCTTCCGGCAGGTGGCGCGGGAGTCGGGCAAGTCCGGCACTTCCTCGGCAAAGAAAAGCAAATCCTGATGCGCGCGGGCCGTGCGGTTCGGCGTGCAGCTTGCGGCCAGTGCATCAAGAAAAACCTGAGCGCGATGAGGCCGATGTGGTGGAGACCATGAATTCCGAAGAGTTTGAAGCGTTCTGGGAGATCTATGCCCAAGCGTTTCCCGAATGCGAAAAAAGAGATCGCGCCGGACAAATGAGGGTTCTGGCCCGCAGGGAGTACCGGGTTGAACGCATGGTCGAGCACGGCGTCCTGCTGGGCTTTGTCGCCTGCTGGGATATCGGCGGGTACTGGTTTGTGGAACACGTCGCGGTTGCCGACGCGGCCAGGGGGCGGGGGATCGGATCCGAACTGATGAAAAAAATGACGGGTCGCGACAAACCCGTCATTTTGGAAGTGGAGCCACCGGCTGACGACATCGCCCGCAGAAGGGTCGGATTCTATCAGCGCCTGGGATTTCATCTGAACGCCTATCCGCACATCCAGCCGCCGCTGCAACCCGGCGGGCAATCCGTACGACTGCTGCTCATGTCGTATCCCGAACCACTGACCGCAGCCGATGCGAAAACCGTTCAGGCCCGGCTGCGGCAGGTGGTGTATTCTCCGTCGTTTTAAAGCACTTCGGCCACGGCCCGGGCAATCTGGTCCAGGTCGTCGATGAGATGGTAGCCCGCAGCCGCCATGGCCTGCAGCTTGGTCTCTATGCCGCCGTCCCCTTTTTCCAGGATGGCTCCGGCGTGCCCCAGACGCTTGCCCGGAGGCGCGGTGCGACCGGCGATGAAGCCGAAAACCGGCAGCTCGAAACCGCTTTCTTGCATGTACTCGCCCAGTTCCTCTTCGGCCCGTCCTCCGATTTCACCCAGAATGACCACGGCCCGGGTTTGCGGATCATGACGAATCAGGCGGCAGAGGTCGGTGAAAGAGGTGCCGATAAAGGGATCGCCGCCGATGCCCACGCACACCGACTGCCCGATGCCGGCCCGGGTCAGGCGATCGACGCATTCATAGGTCAGGGTGCCGCTGCGGGAAAACACGGCCACCGGACCGGGCATGAAAATGTCGCCCGGCATGATGCCGATCTTGGTCCGGCCCGGCAGGATCATGCCCGGACAGTTGGGGCCGATGACCCTGGTTTTGGTTTGGGATAAACGGTCAAGAGTCTGCAGCATGTTTTGCTGCGGTATGCCGTCGGTGATGCAGACCACCCAGGGGATGCCCGCTGCTGCGGCTTCTTCCACCGCGTCCGGGGCCATGGATCCGGGCACGAAGATGATGGAGGCGTCAATGGGCGTGGCCAGACAGGCTTCCCGGACCGTGTCGAAGACCGGCACGCCCAGGACCTGGGAACCGCCTTTGCCCGGCGTGACCCCGGCGACGATATTTGAGCCGTACTCCTGCATCAGTCGGCAGTGAAGCTGGCCCTGCTTGCCCGTCAGCCCCTGGACCACGATGCGGCAGTCCGGGGGCAGCGGAAACGGCTGGGCCGGGTCCGGACGAAGGGCCGGACTTCGCCGGCTCGAAAGCGTTGCGGTTTGCGGCGACGCCTGCGGTTTGGGATGGGCGTTCAGTGTCTCCAGGGTCGATCTGGCGCTGTCCAGGTCCGGACAGAGGTGCAGGTCGGAAATGGCCGCCTGCGAGAGGATCGCCAGCCCCCGGGCGGACCCGTTGCCGGCGAAGCGGACAACAACGGGCTTGCGTGGCGGGAGGTTGTCCAGGGCGCCGAGCAGGGACTCGGCCACCTGATGACACGACAGAATGCCCCCGAAAATATTGATGAAAACCATGCGCACCTGACTGTCGTCAAAGAGAATGTCCAGGGCCGTGCGCATGGCCGCGCTGTCCGCGCCGCCGCCCAGATCCAGGAAATTGGCGGCTTTCAGGCCGCTGTCGTGGAGAATGTCCATGCTGGCCATGGCCAGTCCGGCCCCGTTGACCATCAGGCCGACAAAACCGTCGAGCTTGTGATAGCTCAAGCCGGCCTGTCTGGATCTGTTTTCCTCCGTACTGAGGTGCAGGGGCTCGAAAAAGCGGTTCAATCCCGGATCAATGGAGATCTGATGATCGTCGATCTCGATCTTGCCGTCCAGGGCCAGCAGACGGTTGTCCCTGGTCACGACCAGGGGGTTGATTTCGGCCAGGAGCAGGCGGTGACGCAGGCAGCAGGCGAAGAGACTGTTCAGCAGGTCGGCAAATGACGCCCGCAGCTCCCTGGGCAGCTGCAGGTGATAGAAAATGTTTCGGATCTGATAGGGGGCAAGACCCGTGTCCGGACCGGCCTCTTCGATCAGCAGATTGTCCGCGGCCAGGGTTTCGATGTCCACTCCGCCTTCCCGTCCGGCCGTGACGCAAAATGATCGCGTCTTGCGATTGAGGGCCACGGACAGATACAGTTCCCGGCCAAAGTCGGCCTTGGGTTCCACCCGGACCAAGCGGACGTCCTCTCCGTTGATCTTCAGCTGAAAAAGACGGTTCAACTCTGCCCGGGCTTCCTCTTCGGTCCGTACCAGCCTGATGCCGCCGGCCTTGCCGCGTCCTCCGCTCAAGACCTGGCTTTTGAGCACCCAGGGCAGGGCAAAGGGGCAATCCGGGACAACGGGGCCGGTTGCGAGCAGGCCCGGAGGAACAGGAATGCCGGCTTCCTGCATGAGGTTCTTACTGTTGTGTTCATTGAGTTTCATGGGCTCTCCTCGCATCAACGGTTGTCAAACACCACTGCTTGGACTATCACCTCGCAATGGTTCGCGGGGCCACAATCACCAGTTGTGACTGTGTGAAATGATCCGTACGGGGTACGTACCTCTCCTATACCGAAAATCAAGGTTTTTTGCGCCAATAATCTTTTTTTGTCTCATGTAGATCATGAATAATGTCCAAAATTAGAATTTTCGTCATTTTTTTCTGCATTTTTTCATACAATGTTGTTTTGGCGCATGAACTGTGGGCCGAGCCGGTCGCCATATCCGGACTGGGTGTGGACAATGCCGATGGCCAGGTTTCCGTCGGTTTCAATATTGTCATTCAGGACCTGGATTCCCTGCTGGAAGCACTGGGCAGCGGCGGCGACTATGAAGTCCGCTGTACCGGCAAGCTTTACCAGCGCCGAGCCGGATTCTGGAATTCCCTCATGTCCGAGAATTCGTACAACTGCCTTGTGTCCGGGAAATCCATTGCCCGCGAGTGCGTGGTCCAGGATTTCCGGGGGACAAAAACCATTGAGTTTGACGACCTGGAAACGGAACTGACCCGGCACTGGTCCGGTTTGTCCATCCCCATGGGCGACTGGGACATGATTGAGCGCAATCGGGCCTACCGGTTGATGCTGACCTTTCAGGTCACGCGGACCAATATTCCCGGCTGGGTCAGCAAGCCTCTTTTTTTCGTCAGTTGGGACCTGGTGCCGGCAACAGTGTATACATTTGACTTTGATTACTGATTTCACCTCGGTTGTGGGGTATGGATAAATCTTCCCGTCATATTCCCGTCCAGGAGCGCACGCATCACGAGCGTCGCAAACGGCAGCGCGAAATTACCCTGGCCGGAGTCGGGATTGTACTGATCGTTGTCCTGACCTGGATCGAACTGCGTCTGCTGGGCCTTAATTCCTACCTTTTCTTCGCCCTGTTCAACGTCAACCTGATCTTGCTCATCCTGGTTCTGTTCCTGGTTCTGCGCAACGTGATCAAGCTCATGCTCGATCGGCGACGGCGGGTTCTGGGTTCGGGCTTGCGGGCCAGGCTCGTCCTCGTTTTCGTCACCTTGTCCATGGTCCCGACGGGCATCATGTTTGTCATTTCCCTGTGGTTTGTGCAGACCTCCGTCGACTACTGGTTTCAGGCCCAGGTGGAGACCTCCATGGAACAGGCCTTGCGGGTCGGGCAGGATTTTTACGCCGCCGCCGAGGACAGTCTGCAAGGCAAGGCTTCGGGGCTTGTGGCCCAGGCGCAGGAACGTCGTCTGCGCTGGAACGACAAGGGCGTTGACGAATTTCTCCGGATCAAGCGCGGCGAGTACGGCTTGACGCTGCTTGGACTGTTCAACGCGGACCTGCGTGAGAAGAGTTGGCACGCGGGACCGGCCTGGGCTGAAATCTGGCCCGAGGTGCATGTGGCGGTGCCGTGGACGGAGTTGGCCCGGCAGCCCAGGTTCTGGTCCACGTTGTGGCCGCATCCCAGTGCGGATGTGGTGGTCGGAGTCATGCCGGTTGATGCGAGCGGTTCCATGTACCTCATTCTCGGCACCTCGGTCGGCGTCGGCATTCTGGGCCGTCTGGAGCAGATCGCTGACGGGGTGGGGGAATACAAACAGCTGCGCAGCTTGAAGTATCCGCTCAAAATGACCCTGTACATGGTGCTGGGACTGATGACCTTGCTGATTTTTCTGGGCGCGACCTGGTTCGGATTCCGGCTGGCCAGGGAAATCAGCGCGCCGGTTCAGGCCCTGGCCGCCGGCACCCAGCGCATTGCCAGGGGGGACCTGAGCGTTCGTCTCACCGATGAATCCACGGACGAACTGGGGCTTCTGGTGCAATCCTTCAACAGCATGGCCGAGGATCTGGAGCAGAGTCGGGCCGGCCTGACCCAGGCCAACAAGCAGCTTGAAGAGCAGTATCAGGCGCTTATCGCCAAAAACCATTATGTCCAGGCCATCCTTGATAACATCACCGCCGGGGTGGTCTCCCTGGACCGTCAGGGACGGGTTTCCACCATGAACCGTGCGGCCGAATCAATCCTCGGCCTGCAGTCCGGCGCGTTGATCGGTCACTCCGCCCTGGAATTGCTCGGTCCGGCCCATCGCAACCTGGTCCATGAGGTCAGCGCGCTGCTGAAAAGCAGTCCCGGATCCCAGTGGCAGCGCCGGCTGGACCTCGATGTGGACGGGCAGACAGTCAAGCTGCTGGTCAATGCCGTGGCGCTCATGGACAACGAAGGCAGTGAAAGCGGCATTGTCGCGGTTTTCGAAAACATTTCCGAATTGGAAAAAATGCAGCGTCTGGATGCCTGGAAGGAAGTGGCGCGCCGCATCGCGCATGAAATCAAGAATCCGCTCACACCCATCAAGCTTTCGGCCGAGCGGTTGGAGCGCAAGTTCGGACCGCTGGTTCCGGATCCTGTCTTTACGCAGTGTACCGGTCTTATTGTTAAGCAGGTCGAGCAGTTGCAGGAGATGGTGCGCGAGTTCTCGGCCTTCGCCAAACTTCCGGAGGTCATTTTGACCCCGGCATCCATCGAACCCTTGCTGCGGGAGGCGGTGGCGGTGTTTTCCGGCAGTCATGCCTTCATTGCCTGGAATATCCGGGTCGAGCCCGTGCCTCCGGTCATGGTTGACCGTGAAGCCATGAAGCGCGTTTTTTTCAATATCCTGCTCAACGCGGCCGAGGTTCTGGCCGGCCAGGAGAACGGCAGGGTCGAGGTCTTTCTCTTTGCCCACAAGCGCAAAGGTCGGGTCTTCATCGAAATCAGCGACAATGGTCCGGGAATCAAACCCGAGGAACAGTCGCGCATGTTTGAACCCTACTATTCTACCAAGCGCGGCGGCACCGGGTTGGGGCTGGCCATTGTCAAGTCGATTATCGCCGACCACCACGGACACGTCCGGGTCCGGCCCAACGATCCGGTCGGAACCACGTTTGTCATCGAGCTGCCGGCCACACGCACCGAGGTTTCATGATCAGCAACGCAAATATTCTCATCATTGACGACGAAGACGATATCCGTTTTTCCCTGCGCGGCATTTTCGAGGACGAGGGCTGGCAGGTGGCCGAAGCGGCCGACGGGACAGATGGTCTGAGTCAGGCTCTGGACGGGGATTTCGACTTGATTTTTCTCGACATCTGGATGCCGGGCATGGACGGCATGGCCGTTTTGCGCACCCTGAAGGAGAAGGGTTCGGACACGCCGGTGATCATGATTTCCGGACACGGCAATATCGAAACTGCAGTGACGGCCCTCAAGAGCGGGGCTTTTGACTTCATTGAAAAACCGTTGTCCCTGGAAAACACCCTGGTCACGGCGGAAAAAGCCCTGGAGCTTTCCCGGCTGAAACGGGAAAACAAGGAGTTGCGGTCCCGCATTCGGCCGCAAGGAGCGTCGGCCATTACAGGACGCTCTCCCGGCATTGTCCGTCTGCGTGAATTGATCGCCCAGGTCGGCCCGACCGATGCCTGGGTGCTGATCACCGGCGAAAACGGGACCGGCAAGGAGGTGGCGGCTCAGGCCGTCCACGCCTGCAGCAAAAAGAGCGGGCGGGAAATGATCTGCGTCAACTGCGCGGCCATTCCGGAAGAACTGATTGAATCCGAGCTGTTCGGCCACGAAAAGGGCGCCTTTACCGGTGCGGACAAGGCCAAGAAGGGCAAGTTCGAACTGGCGGACAAAAGCACGCTTTTTCTGGATGAAATCGGAGACATGAGCCTCAAGACTCAGGCCAAGATCCTGCGTATTCTGCAGGAGCGCAAGTTTGAGCGGGTCGGGGGCTCCAAGTCCTTTGCCGTTGATGTCAGGGTCATTGCCGCCACCAACAAGAGCCTTGTCGAGGAAATGGAAGCCGGTCGTTTCCGTCAGGATTTGTATTACCGGCTCAACGTGTTTCCCCTGGTCGTTCCGCCGCTGCGTGAGCGTGCCGAGGATATTCCGGAAATGATAGACTATTTCTCGCAGCGAATGGTCGAAGAGCACAACCTGCGGCCAGTGCGCTTCGAACGTGACGCCCTGGACGCCCTGACCCGCTATGCCTGGCCCGGCAATGTCCGGGAGTTGAAGAATTTCGTGGAGCGCCTGTTCATCCTTTACCAGGGCCGGGATGTGAGTTTGTCCATGCTGCCGCCGGAGTACCGAACCGTTCCGACCCAGGACATAGAGGGCCTTGTCGACGAAGATGTCACGGATTTCAAGACGGCCAGGGCCCAATTTGAAGCAGCCTTTTTGCGGCGGGAACTGTCCCGTTGCGAGGGCAACATCGCCCGGCTGGCCGAATCCATCGGCCTGGAGCGAACGTACCTGTACCGAAAACTCAAATTCCACGGCATTGGCATTGACGATAATCGTCAGCGCTGACGATGGGAGGCACGGATGAGCGAGAAAAGGGAACTGCGCGACGAATTGGCCAAGGCCGTGGAAGATGGAGCCCGTCTCAAGAGCCGGCTGGAGAACGTGCGGGAATATCTGCATCAGGAACTGGAAGCGCCGCTTTCCTCCATTATCGGCATGGCCGGGCTGTTGCGGGAATCCGCGTTGAGCGGAGAGCAGGCCGAATACGTCCGTTTTATCCGCGATGCCGCCGAGGGCATGCAACTGGCCTTGCGGTCTCTGGAGGATGCATTTCCCGGAGATGCGAGTTCAAAGGTCGGGGATGAAGGGGATTTTGACCTGCGGCTGCTGATCCACGACCTGATTGAGCTTTTCAGCGGTCATGCCCGGCGGGTCAACATCCGTTTTGAATCCGAGGTCGAGGACGAGGTGCCCAGTCCTGTTCGCGGCATTCCGGGCATTTTGCGACGAGTCACGGGGAGTTTCCTGCGCGCCGCGTTGACGGCCCCCTCCGGCAGCACGGTGCGTCTGGCCCTGGGTTTGGCTCAAAGTGCAGGCAGTCAGGCCGCTGTGCGGTTGCAGGTCGAGGTCAATGCCCTGTTGACCGGCACGGAGCAGGTCCTGGAATTGTGCCGGGATCTGGCGCAACGGCAGGGAGGAGAGGTCGGATTTGACGCCGTGGACGGAATGACTCGCTTCCGGGCCACCTTTGTCCTCAAGCAGTTGCAGACCCGGCCGGCGGCGTTTCCTGCGCCGTGTTCCATCTCCGGGTCCCGGATTCTGATCGCTGATCCGGATGGATCTTGGCAGGAATTGCTCAAGGAGTACTGCTATTTGTGGGGCTGCGAACATGTTGTGGTCGATGAGCCCCTTCAGGTTCTGCCGGAACTTCGACGCGCCGTGGACCAGGGACGGGCCTATGATTTCGTGCTCCTTGACGTCCATCCCGACATGACCCACGCCCTGTCCCTGGCCAGGGAAGTCCGCCAGGACAAGACGTTGCAGCAGACGCTGCTCGTGGTTGTGGCCTCTACGGCCCGTCCCGGTGATGCTCGGATTATGGAAGAGGCTGAAATCGATGGATACCTGGTTCGACCCGTGGAACAGCGTCCTCTTTACGACGTCCTGGCGCTGGCCTTGAGCGGGCGACGCGCCGGTATGCGCATGCCGCTCGTTACCCGCCATGTGACGGCGGAAGAGCAGAAGCGGCGCAAACTGGTGCTGGTGGTTGATGACGACGAGACCAACCGCAAGGTGATGACACTGATGCTGAACCAGGGCGGATATGCCAGCGAGACCGCGGCCAGCGGTGAGGCGGCCCTGGCCATGCTCGAAAGGACGCCCTATGCGTTGGTCTTCATGGATATCCAGATGGCCGGCATGTCCGGATTCGAGGCCGTTCGGTTGATCCGACAGGCGGAGACGGCCCTTGATCGTTCGCTGCCGGTCATTGCCCTCACCGGCCACGCTGCTGATGTCGAGAAACCACGGTTCACGGCTGCGGGCTTCACGGACGTTCTGGCCAAGCCCGTGGATCTCAAATTGCTTTTCCGCCTTTTGGATACGTACATGCATGCCGACGATCGGCGCCATGGAGAGGAGGCTGCGTCGCTGGATGTCAAGAGTCTTTTGGCCCAGCTTGATCAGGATCGGGAGCTGTTGGCCGAAGTGGTGCAAACCTTTGTCCGCGAGGCGCGTGTTCGCTGCGGGGAATATCGTCAGGCCGTGGAGGCTCGGGATTTTGTTCCGGCCGAAGAAAAGGCCCATGCCCTGCGGGGCATGGCGGGCAATATCCGGGCCGAAGAGACTCGGGTCCTGGCCGAGATGGCTGAGCAGCTTTGTCGTCGCGCCCAGCGTGACAAGGCCCTGGCCATCAGTCGCGAGATTGAGGCCGCGCTGCGCCGGGTGGAGCAGATTGCCACCCAGATGTGAGCCGGACGGATGTCGTGGATCCGTTTTTCTCTTTCGGGCGACCTGTCCGTGCAGCGCGACAAACCCGCAATCAACGCTTGACAGCTGTGTGGGCGGTCCGTATAGGCCTCTGATTGCAGAGACATCTTGATACTGACTGATTCACGCGTATATTTTTAAGGAGATTACCTTGGCTAACCATAAGTCTGCCCTGAAGAGACACCGCCAGAGCCTGAAGGCCCGTGAGCGCAACAGAATGATGAAAACCCGTGTGAAAAACGCTGTCAAAGCGGTACGTATGGCTATTGAAGCCAACGATTCCGAGGCAACGGCCACGGCCTTGAAGAACGCCACGTCCCTTTTGGACAAGGCCGCAAGCAAGAAAGTGTTGCACTGGAAGACGGCGGCCAGAAAAATTTCCCGGCTCAGCGTGGCCGCGAACTCTATCTAGTCGATTCGGATACGCTTCAGTCAAAAAGCCCGCCATGCTTCTGCACGGCGGGCTTTTCTCATCTGCGCCCGGCAGGGCGCGTCCCCCAAGTTTATCTGTTCGCGGCCATTCTGCACGATCCGGACAAAAAGATCCGCCACGGGAACATGCTTTTTTCTGCATGCTATTGACTGCCGCAACCGGTGCCAGACGGAGCGTGTAGGGCCGTGCTGAACCGAGTGCGGGGTTTCTGTCCTGTCCGGTCTAGCGGGCCAGCAGACGCAGGTAGAGGTCGCCTTTCCAAGGGCCCAGGCGGCGTCCCAGCCCCTTGAGGCGGATGGGGCGGCCGACGACAAAATCCGCCGGCAGAGTCACTTCGATGGTTTTGGAATCCGGGCTGAAGCGATGCTTGATGTCAACGCGCAGGGTGGTGCCGGGGATCAGATTGCGGGCCGGCATGTGTACGGTCTGATGGTCGTCGAGCTGCCGCCCGGCCCAATCCCTGACCGCCGCGACCATGCCGCGTCCCAGGTTCAGATTGATGGTCCGCTCTCCCCATTTCAGCTCCACGCTCTTGCCCTGAACCGGTTTGTCCGGTGTCAGGTCGGGCTCCTGGCCGCGTCTCAGCCGGCTGAAAATGTCCTCGAAAACCTGCTTGGCAAAGGGATCGTTCAGGATGTCTTTGAGCACCTCTTCCTGCTTGGTGTAGAACGCTCCGGCCCTGCGCCGTTCTCTGGGCTGAGCCTTGGCCTCCTCTTCCTGGCGGATGGTTTCGGCATCAAAGGTCCGTTGTCCGGAAGAGGCTGCGTTCTCCAGGTGTTTCTTGAGAATGACGTAGGCTTCGTTGACACGGGTGAAGTGCTGGGCGGCCGTGGGGTCGGCGGCATTGAGATCGGGGTGATACTTGAAGGCCAGCTTGCGGTAGCTGGCCTTGACCTCATCCAGGGTTGCGCCGTGGCGTACGTTCAGCAGCGAGTAGCATTCGGTCAGGCGCATCAGATCGATTCCGTCAGATCGTCGATGTTCAGGGCGTTGGCCTCATCCTCCCCGCCCTTTTTGGTCAGACCGTTTTCGACCAGATACGAAATGCCCCGGCGAACAAATTCACGGTGTCCGCTGGCGGCGACAATGCCCGGACAGTAGTCCTGAGCCAGTTCCCAGCTGGTCTGATCCACCAGGTTGCCGCGGAAAAAAGGCCAGGCTCGGCAGACGTCGGGCTTGGCCGGGTGCACGGTGCAGGCCCGGCCGGGCTCGAAAAAGATGCAGAACCCGTCTTCCTTACTGCGCAGCACGGTTTTTTTACCCTGCGCCACGGTGTAACGGGCGCGAAAATCGTCCACATCAAGACCCAGGTGACGGGCCAGACGAATCTGCTCCGACGCGGAGGCGATAATGCCGCCCTGGCCCTGGCAGCAATGGCCGCACATTTGGCAATCAAATACGGTGTTGGTCATGGTTTCCTCGTGTGGGCAGACTTCAAGCACAAGGTCCGGCCTTTGGCAAGACCCCGGTCCTTGACCTTTGCCCCGACCGGAAGATAGCACCAGCCATCTTCTTCAATCATAATTCATGATCATGAAAAGGACCGCGAACATGAAGCGTCTGCACAGGAACGAGGCCCGCTACGTCTGGGACATGAACACGGTTTTCTCCCTGGGGGAGAAGGCGCACAACCGCCGGTTGGAGCTGCATCCCGCAGGGATTGTTACCTATATTGTCGACCGCAATATCAATTATACCAACATTTGCATCTCAGCGTGCAAGTTCTGCGCGTTTTTCAAGGGTCCGGGCGAGGCCGGCGGCTATCTGCTGTCCACGGAGGAGATCTTGGCCAAGGTACAGGAAACCGTGGATCTGGGCGGCTATCAGATCCTGTTGCAAGGCGGCATGAATCCGGACCTGCCCCTTGCCTATTACGTCGGCTTGCTGGGCAGCCTGAAAGAGCATTTTCCGCAGGTCGCGGTGCACGGGTTTTCCCCGTCGGAAGTCTGGTATCTGAGTCAGAAGGAAGCATTGCCCGTGGCCGAGATCCTGACCAGGTTGCGTCGGGCCGGACTGGACTCCATGCCCGGCGGCGGGGCAGAGATTTTGGTCGACGAAGTCCGCGACCGGGTTTCCCCGCGCAAATGCAGCGCCGACCAATGGCTTTTGGTCATGGAGACGGCTCACGGGCTCGGGATGCGCACCACGGCGACCATGATGTTCGGCCAGGGAGAAACCTTTGAGCAGCGTCTGGAACATCTCGACCGGCTGCGCGACCTGCAGGACCGTACGGGCGGCTTTACCGCCTTTATCCCCTGGACCTTTCAGCCCCGCAACACGCGTATGGAAATGCGCGAAGCCTCGTCCCACGAGTACCTCAAATTTCTGGCCCTGAGTCGGCTGTACCTGGACAATATCCCCAACATCCAGGCGTCCTGGGTGACTCAGGGACCCATGATCGGGCAGTTGGCCCTGTTCTGGGGGGCCAACGACTTCGGTTCGACCATGCTGGAGGAAAACGTGGTCGCGGCCACCGGCGTGCATTTCCGCTTGCCCGAGGCTGAATTGCGCAGTCTCGTTCAGCGGGCCGGGTTCACGCCTCGGCGTCGGACCATGGATTACAGCTTGTGCAAGGAGGACGCATGACCTGGGTTTCCCTGGAACAGTTGCCCATGACCGAGGTTTCTGAACGCATGGCCCGGCTGCGCGGCCACGTGACCCGCCTGTGTCCGGACGCGGGCGGCATTCTGGTTTTTTCAAGGCTGGCGATCTATTACCTGAGCGGATCGTGGGCCAACGGCATGCTCTATGTGCCGCTTTCGGGCGACCCCGTGCTCCTGTGCCGCAAAGGCGTGGAGCGCTCCCGTCTGGACTCGCCCCTGACCCATATTCTGGAGTACAAGTCGTACTCGCAGGTGCCGGGCCTGCTGCATGAGGTCGGCATTGGTCTGGGCAATCACCTGGCCGTGGAAATGACGGGCCTGTCCTGGTCCATGGGGGATCTGCTGCGATCCAAGCTGCCGGAGGTGACCTTTGTTTCCGGCGACGCGGCCCTGAACCGGACCAGAGCCGTGAAGACCCCATGGGAATTGGACAAACTGCGTCTGGCCGGACAGCGTCATGATCAGGCTCTGAACGATACCCTGCCGGCTTTGATCCGCCCCGGCATGACGGAGCGCGAGATCGCCCTGGCTGTCTGGGACGCCTTCTACACCCACGGTCACCAGGGCATGATGCGGATGCAGAACGCCGGCGAGGAAATTTTTCTTGGTCATGTCGCGGCCGGGGACTCCGGGAATTACCCCAGTGCCTTCAACGGCCCCCTGGGGCTTCGCGGCGCCCATCCTGTCCTGCCGTTTCTGGGCTATGCCGGCAAGGTCTGGCAACGTCATGAACCCCTGGCCCTGGACTGCGGATTCTGCCTTGAGGGGTACCACACGGACAAGACGCAGATCTACTGGGCCGAGGAAGCAGTGGTCCCGGACGAGGCGGACCGGGCCCATGATTTCTGTGTCCAGATCCAGGAATTCCTGGCCGATCGTCTGGTGCCGGGAGCCAAGCCTTCGGAACTCTATCGGGATTGCATCAGAATTGTGCTGCAAAACGATCTGGGCGAGGGTTTCATGGGCCTGGGCCGGAACAAGGTCGGATTCCTGGGGCACGGCATCGGTCTGGCCATCGATGAATGGCCGGTCATTGCCCCGTCTTTTGACACGCCCCTGGAGGAAAACATGGTGCTTGCCCTGGAACCCAAGATCGGCATCCCGGGTCTTGGCATGGTCGGGACCGAAAACACTTTTGTCGTCACCCCGCAGGGTGGGCAATGTCTGACCGGAGAACGCTTCGGGCCGACATTTGCGGCCTGATGCCAGACTTTACACTCTGAAATGTGCAACCGTCGCTTCTCTTTGGGATTTGAAGTCTGAGATTCAAAAATTCAATGTGGTGCGGCCCGAGGACTCATGACCGAAAAACGCAAACTCTGGCTCATTGACGCCGGATACCTGTTCAATGCCCGTCACAGCGTACGCAGCGGCTACGAATTCAGCTATTTGCGCCTGAGGCAATACCTGGAACAGAGCGGCCCCATCTGGCGGGCCTATTACCTCAACTCCACGCCCAGTCCGCCCAGCGACGCCCAGGACAATTTCCATCGCTGGCTGCGCAGCGGCCCGCCCTTTGGCCCCAAGATCATCACCAAATTCTACGGCCTCAAACAGCAGCGCGCGGACAAAGCCTACTGCGAGGAGTGCGGACAGAAGGTGCAATTGCGCTGCCAGCATCAGAGCGGGGATTTCACCCACCGGGTATTCAACGAGATTCAGAAAGGGGTGGATGTGGCCATCGCCACCTTGTCTTTGATTCATCAGCGCAATTACGATACACTGCTTTTGTCGTCAGGGGATTCCGACCTGCTCGATGCCGTGGAGCACCTGTCCGAACAGGGCAAGACCATTGAACTGGTGGTTTTTCGTGATGGAGTGTCATCGGAATTGCAGTGCCGGGCCGATTATATCCACTGGATCAATGATTTTGCGGCCGAGGTCGACAACACGTATCGGGACGCATCCGGCGACGCCGTGGCACCGTGAGGCACTGGCCTGACGGCGCCCTGATCCAGGTATTTCACGTTCTTGTTTTCAACAGGCGCAGGCCGGTCCTCACGGCATCCCGGCCCTGCAGACAACGACACCCAAGCATCAGGAGCGCGATTCAATGAACATGGTCGAAAAATTCGTCTCCCAGTACACGCCGGGCGAGGAAATCGCCAACAGCATCACCCATGCCATCGCCACCGGGTTGGCCATCGCCGCCCTGGTGGTCCTCATCGTCTCGGCAGTTTCCGACGGAGATGCCTGGCATATCGTCAGTTTTTCCATTTTCGGCTCAACGCTGATCCTGCTCTACTTGGCCTCGACCCTGTATCACGCCATTCCCGTGGCCAGGGCCAAGCGCATCCTCAAAACCCTGGATCACAGCGCCATTTTCCTGCTCATCGCCGGGACCTACACGCCCTTCATGCTGGTCAGTTTGCGCGGGCCGGTAGGGTGGACCATCTTCGGCGTCATCTGGGGGCTGGCCGTGACCGGGATCATTCTCAAATGTTGCTGTGTTTACCGCTTCAAACGCCTCTCTCTGGCCGTTTATCTGGGAATGGGCTGGCTGTGCGTGCTGGTTGGTCGGGAAATTTACGCCAGCCTGCCGCCCACCAGCCTGCTTTTTCTGGCCCTGGGCGGCCTCGCCTACACCCTGGGCGTGATTTTCTATGTCTGGAAACGGCTGCCGTACAACCACGCCATCTGGCATCTTTTTGTCATCGCCGGCAGCACCATGCATTTCTTTTCCGTACTGCACACCTTACCATCATAGCCTGTGGCCGATTGGTTCGTTTACGTCATCCGGTGTCGGGACGACAGCCTGTACACCGGCGTGACCACGGACGTTGCGAGGCGTTTCGCCGAACACAGCGCTGGTGGAGCCAGGGCCGCCAGGTATCTGCGGGGCCGGGGACCGCTTGCCCTGGTCTTTTCCCGGCCCGTGGGTTCGCGGTCCGAAGCCTTGTCCCTGGAGCGCCGCATCAAAAGCTGGCCCCGGGAGCGCAAACTCCTCTTCATCGCCGACTATCAGACCGTCGCCACCAATTCCTGATTCCTCTTTACCGACCCTGCTTTCCCGCGTTTTGTTCCGCTTTTCCCGCCGTCGCCCTTGAATTCTGTCCCAGTCAGGGTTGCAGTTCGGCGGCCATGGCGTCTTCCCACTGACCACTGGTGAACATGTCGCGCATGACCAGCGGGCTGTCCGGATTGTCCCTGGAAATGATGGCCAGGATGGGGATGGATTTGGAGCCCAGGCTCGATAACAGATCCATGAGCGGCGGATCGTGACGGGTCAGGTCGACGCGCAGCAACCGGGCATTGAAACGCTCGGCCAGTTTGATGCTGCGCTCGGGCGTGAGCACGGTTTTTTCCAGAAACTTGCAGTTGGGACACCAGTCGGCCGTGAAGTCGAGGACCATGTTCTGCTGGCCCAGATCTGCCGTGAACCGCGCCAGATCAAACGGCTGCCAGGGGTCGGGATGGACCTGTGGCCGGAAAAGGAAAAAAGCCGTCAGCGCCACAAGCAGGATGCCGGAACCGCGCACCGTCCAGCGTCTGGTGCGGGTTTGGCTCAGGGTGGTCCAGCGGCCCCAGACCCAGGCGGCCAGGGCGATGGTCCACAAAAGAATCAGAACGTTCAGGTATTGGGTCGTGGGCAGCAGACTGAAAAGATAAACGCAGGTGCCGGCCAGAAGAAAGCCGAGGATGCGTTCCAGGTGCAGGGTCCAGGCTCCAGGCTTGGGCAGGAAGCGGAACAGACCCGGAAAGACGGCCAGGATCAGATAGGGCGAGCCCATGCCCAGGCCGATGCAGAACAGGACCAGGGCGATGATTTCCGGGGGCTGGATCAGGGCCCAGGCCAGGACCCCGCCCAGAAAGGGGCCGCTGCAGGGCGTGGCCAGGATGGTGGCCAGAATGCCGGTGGTGAAGGATTCCAGCCGGGGATGATGGACCACGCCCCTGGCCTTGCCCTTGAGGTCGATCAGCGGCAGGTCGTAGACGCCGAACAGGCTGAGCGACAAGGCAAAGACCACGGCTGTCAGCACGATGATGGCGCTTGGCTGTTGAAAAATCTGCCCCCAGGCCATGCCCGTGGCCGCGATGATCAATGCCAGAATGAGAAAATAAACCATCATGCCCAGGGCGAAAAAAAGATTGTGCGCCCGGAACGCCCGGCGCTGATTGGCGGGAACGCTGTCGGCCACCGGAATGAAGGATCGCAGTTTCAAGGTGATGACCGGCAGAACGCAGGGCATGAAATTGAGGATCAGGCCGGCCAGAAACGCGAGAATGGCAGCCTTGGACAGGGTGTGAACTTCCAGTCCGGGGGCGAAATAGCGTGGACTGAAGGAAAAGCCGGGTTGGTCCGGGTTTGGAACAGGCGCGGTCGCCTCGTCTGGGGCATCATTCCGGAGACCGGGCCGGGCCTGGAGGAAGCGCGGCCACCACGGTTGGGCTTCGGCCTGCAACAGGGCCGTCCCCTCCGGCGCAAAGGTCAGGCTTTCCCGGATGGGTTGGCAGGTCGACGATGAGCAGAGCAGGGCGTTGATGGTGGCGCTGATTTCCAGGTCCGAGGCACTCTGCAGCGGCAGGAAAAAAGGGGTCGGCCCTTTGTACAGGTCCACGGTCAGGCTTGGGTCCAAGGGGTCCTGGCCCGGTGTCGGTTCGGGATAGAGGGCGGTCAGCTCCCTGTCGCCCTGGACCCCGCTGACCACGGTCGGAAAACCCGACGGGCCGGGAAGATTGCCGTAGGCGTACCAGCCGTCGGCCGGGGTCAGTACCACCACGGCCAGGGCCGGCGTATCGGCCCGGTTGGTGGCATAGACCTGCAGCTCCAGGGTGAATGGCTCCGTGCCGGCGGTTGCGGGGGCGTTGAGTCCGAAAAAGAGAAAAACAAGGAAAAGGCAGAGTGATTTTTTCATGGCATAGGTGCGGTTGACGTTGAGGCGAAATGCCCATGTAGAGCCAAAGCCGGCGTGAGGCAAGGTTGTGGGAGAGAAAGACTGCGGAGCGCGGGAGGATGCCTGACGGGGCCAGCGATCATGTCCCGGTTTCGGTCAGGAGTACGGTTTTGAGGGCCCGGCAAAATTCTTCCATCACGTCTTCCCGGGCGATGCTGACCCGGATCCAGCCGGGGAAGCGGAAACCGGTCATGGTCCGGACCATGACGCCCTTGGCCATGAGTTTGCGGTACAGAAGCGTGTCGGACATGGGCACGCGGATCATGACGAAATTGCCTTCGCCGCATTGGCTCTCCAGATTCAGCTCCGCGCACAGCGCCAAAACACGCTGCTTGCCGGTGGCGACCATGGCCCGCGTGGCGGCGATGAAATCCGTATTGTCGGCCATGGCCGCCGCTGCGGCCTGCTGCGCCAGGGCGTTGACCGAGTAGACCACATGGGTGCGCCGGATGATGTCCACCACCTCCGGTGAGCCGCACAGATAGCCGATGCGCAGGGCCGCCAGGGCGAACATCTTGGAAAAGGTGCGAAAGACCACCAGGTTGGGATAGCGGTCGAGCAGGGTCATGCCGTCGGGAAAATCAGGCTGATCAACGTATTCGAAGTAGGCCTCGTCCAGGACCACGATCTGCTCTCCGGCCACGGCGTCGAGAAATCGGGTCAGGGTGGTCCGGTCCCACCACGTACCGGTGGGATTGTTGGGATTGCAGACAAAGAGGATCTTGGTGCGCTCGTTCCGGGCCGCGAGCATGGCTTCGGGATCAAAACGATAGTTGTGCAGCGGGACGAGCACAGCGTTCAATCCGGAAAATTCAGCGACCCATTCGTAAACGGCAAAGGTCTTGTCGGCGGTGACGATATTGTCCCCTTCGGCGCAAAAGGCCTTGATCACGCTGGCAATGACCTCGCAGGAGCCGTTGCCGATCAGAAACTGTTGCGGCGATTTGCCGAAAGATCCGGCCAGGAGTTGGCGCAGGGCATAGGCGTCGCCGCTGGGATAGATGGGCAGCAGGCGAGGGGGGAAACCTTGCAGCACACGGGCCGCTTCAGGCGGCGGGCCCAGGGGGTTTTCGTTGTTGTTGAGGCGGTGCAGGTGGTCCACCCGAAAAAGGCGCATCAGTTCCCGGTCCGGTTTACTCGGGATATAGACTTCAAACCGCCGCACATGCTCCGGCACCAGACGTTCAAGATCAAGCATGATGCAGCACCAGCAGGTCGGCCCGTCCGGCGTGAGGCAGGATGATGCGGGGCTGGAAATTGTTGCCGAGCAGGGCGGGAGCCAGCGCCGCCTGCCAGCTCTGGGACAGGTCGAGGTGAAACAGGATGTTGCGGTAGCCTTCGGCGCTCAGCATCCGGACGTGGGCGCCGATAACCTGTTCGGCGTCGGCTCCGTCCAGCATGGGGGTCAGCAGGGCCTGACTGGCGGCGGGACTGAGGGACGTGGCAAACACCGAACGCCCGGCCACCTTCTCGCCCTGGCGGACAGCGTGGTGGATGTCGCGCATCAGAAACAGGCGCTGGTATTCCCGGCGCAAAAAACCTTCCAGTTCGGGATGGCTCCAGACCGCCAAGCCATTGTCCTCGCCCATGCCCCGATACCAGACGGGCAATGGGCGCGGATTGCCGTCGGCGTCGACCAGGGGCAGGGTGCCCAGAGACTCAAAAACCTCCAGGGGCAGATCGGCCGTGGGCAAGGTGCTGAGCACGGCCGAAACGGATGTGCGGGCCACGCTGCTGATCATGGCGTCAGTCAGCAGGCGGGCTGGCGAGGTTGTGTCGCGGGTGAAGACGTACGGTCCGTTGAAGGCCACGCTGGTCGGCGACAACGGCTCCCAGGTCATGAAGCCGCAGACCGTGTCACTCTGGTCCAGGGCCATCACCCCGGAAAGCTCACCCGCGCCTGTTCTGTCGACCACGCGGCCGGGAGTTGCGAAGGCTTGCGGAACAACGACCGCTGGATAGAGGGCCGCAGCCTGCAGGCAGGCCTCTTTGATTCGGGCCGGGCCGCCGAGGGGTTCGCAGCGCACAGGGCCGCGAGGATCAAAGGGATGACGCCACGCCGCCGCCACCTGTGGGTAGACGCGGTCCAGCCGCAGGCGCAGGGTCAGATTTCCTCCTTCCCGGCGAATCTCCATGCCGTCGCTCATGCGCGCGGCCAGGAGCAGGCCCAGGGACTGCAACTCGTCTTCGTTGCGCACGGCGTCACGGGCCGTGATGTTCATGGCCCAGAGTTCGACGTCGGCGGCGGCAAAGGAAAACAGCACGTTCACGTGATCCGCCCCGGGTGTCAGCGACAAGGTCAGCGGCGTTCCCGGATGCGGCCCTGAAAGATAGGCCAGGATTTCTTCGGCGGCCATGGTCAGGCGCTGGGTCGTGTCGTGGTCCAGGCCAAAGACCGGGCCGCTGTGTCTGGCCATGGCCTGAACCAGGGGAATCCAGGCCGCGTCGGCATGAAGATGCAGGGTAATGGCCCGGGATTTCATGACGCCTCCGGTCCCGGGGCGGTCAGAAGTTGGTCCGCGGGTGGGTTGCTTATAATCATCAAGCACTCCTTTACGTTTAAGGCGCTTACCAGCCTTGCTCAGAAATATTTCCCAGACGCAGCATCAGGTTGCCGGCGACCTGCCGGCGATATTCGGCCGTGGCGCGGACATCGCTGATGGGCTGCACGGTCTGACGGATCAGGGTTGCGGCCTGCGTCAGCGGCTCGCGGGTCAGGGGGCGGCCCTGGAGACAACTCTCCGCCTCCCGGCAGCGCAGCACCCTGGGGCCGACACTGCCCAGGGCCAGGCGGGCACCGTGGATCAGGCCCCGGTCGAGCGGGATCACGGCGGCCAGGCTGGCCACGCTGATGGCCAGGGCGCGGCGGCGGCCAACCTTTTCGAAATGCTGCACCGCGCCGGGTGCGGGCCGGGGAATGTGCACGGCGGCCAGGATTTCGCCGGGCCTCAGTGTCGTGCGGCCGGGGCCGGTGATGAAGTCGTCGATGGCCACCATGCGCCGGCTGTCCCTGGCGACAATCTCCAGGCGCGCGTCCAGGGCGTAAAGAGGCGGCAAGGTGTCCCCGGCCGGGGAGGCGGTGCAGATGTTGCCGCCCAGAGTGGCCTGGTTGCGGATCAGGGGGGAGCCCAGTTGACGAAGCGCGGCGTGGAGCAGGGGCAGCGCGGTGGTCACGGTCTGCGATTCCAGCAGCTCGGTCAGGGTGATCAGAGCACCGATGCGCAAACCGTCGCTGTCCTGATAAACGCCCGCCAATTCCCGGATGCGTTCCAGGCAGCAGAGGTCGGTGATGGGCGACGCGGTCTGACGCTGCCTGACCAGCAGATCGGTACCGCCGGCCATGATCGCGACGTGCGGGCGGTCCAGCAGGGGCCAGAGCTGTGCCAGGGTGGTGGGCAGATGAACGTTCACGATCTGTCCCTCCCGGCCACGGCGTCCAGGATGCGGCCGTACCCGGTGCATCGGCAGAGATTTCCGGACAGGGCTTCGCGGATCTGCTCCCGGTCCGGATCAGGGTTGCGGGCCAGGAGATCCGCGGCCGCGACAATCATGCCCGGCGAGCAGAATCCGCATTGCACGGCTCCGTGTTCGGCAAAGGAGGTTTGCAGCGGATGGGGATGGGGCTCGGCCAGTCCTTCGATGGTGGTCAGGTTTTGGCCATGCAGCTGGGCGGCCAGGGTCAGGCAGGACAAGCGGGCCTGACCGTTGAGCAGCACGGCGCAGGCCCCGCATTCGCCGCTGCCGCAGCCTTCCTTGGTTCCGGTCAGGCCCAGGGTTTCGCGGATAAGGTCCACGGCCCGTTCGTCGCCCCGGACCTCAAGCTCCGTGGGCCGGCCGTTGACGGTGAAGGTGATGATCATGCCTGTCCTCCGGCGGAAAGAATCTGCAACACGGTCTGCGGGCTGACCGGAAAGCGGTTGATGTAAGACCCCAAGGCGTCGGACAGGGCCGAGGCCACGGCCGGCAAGGGGCCGTTCATGCCCACCTCGCCCACGCCCTTCATGCCGAAGGGGCCGCTGTGCTCCAGGGTTTCCACGGCCAGGGACACGGTGTCCGGCAGGTCCAGGCTGGTCGGGATGAGATAGGTGGAAAAATCCGTGGTGGCTGCCCGGCCGTCCCGGGTGGCAAAATCCTCCATCAGGGCAAGTCCCAGACCCTGGGCCACGGCCCCCTCGATTTGCTGATGGAAGTTTTGCGGATTGAGAATCCGGCCTCCGTCGGTCACGGTGAGGTAATCGCAGATTCGGGTCAGGCCGGTCAGTTCATCGACTTCGATGCGCACGAGGTGGGCGGCAAAGGGGAAGATAAGGTGCGGAAAACCGAGGGCAAAGTCATGCCCCGTGTCCGGAACCTCGCGGGACACGGGCATGAGGTATTCGGAAACGCAGATCCGGTCGTCGCGGGGCAGCATGGAGCCGATGGCTTCCAGGGGCAGCTCCCGGCCCGAGGGCAGGTGTCGCACCGCGCCGGGCACCAGCGTGAAGCCTCCGGGTTCGTCGATCATCAGCGCCAGGGCCGCCCGGCGGATCAGTTTGGAGGTCATGAGCCCGCAGGCCTGGATCAGGGCCTGGCCAAAGGTGTAGGTCGTGCGTCCGGCCGAGGACGATCCGGACGGATGGGAGCGTTCGGTGTCCGGCTGCACGACGCTCAGGCGGCTCTGGTCCTGGCAGAGCAGTTCCCCGGCGATCTGGGCAAAGGTCGAGGAGTTGCCCTGGCCCATATCCGGCACCGCGTTCCAGATGATGAAGCGGCCGTCAGGAGTCAGCTCGATCTTGGCGATGGCGTTGTCGGCCAGGCCCCGGCCATAGCCCATGCCGTTGAAGATCGCGGCCACGCCCACGCCGCGTCGGGTAAAGCTGGGCGCGGCCTGTTTCCAGGAGTGGCGACCGGTCCACCAGTCGTGATGCCGCACCTGCCGCAGGCATTGGTCCAGGCCCACGGACGAGGTCAGCGTCACTCCGGCGCAGTTGCGGTCCCCCCGGCGCAAGGCGTTCTGGCGGCGCAGGTCCAGCCGATCCCGGCCCAGCTGGTCGGCCAGGCGATCCATCATGCCTTCAAAGGCCGGGCTGACCTGGACCACGCCAAACCCCCGGAACGCGCCGGCCACCGGGTTGTTGGTGTAGACGCACCAGCCCCGGCAATCCATGTGCTCAATCCTGTAGGGACCGGCCGCGTGCTCCATGCCCAGTTCGAGGATTTCACCGCCCAGGTGGGCGTAGGCTCCGGTGTCGTACCACAGGCGGCACTCCAGGGCCTTGAGCGTGCCGTCGGCCATGGCCCCCAGGCGGTAGGTCATGCGGGCAGCGTGCCGTTTGTACCCGGCCAGAAAGCTTTCCTCCCGGTCCCACCACATCTTGATGTTCCGACCCGGCAGATGCAGGGCCGCCAGACCGAGCAATCCCTGGACCGTTGCCCCGTCCTTGCCGCCGAATCCGCCGCCGAGGAAGGGACTGTGCACCCGGATTTTCCAGGGCGCGATGCCCAGGGCGTGCCCGACTTCAAAACGGTCGCGGAAAGGCGCCTGGGTGGAGACGGTCAGGTGGAGGATGCCGTCGTCGTCCAGGCGGGCCGTGCCGTTCTCGGTTTCCAGAAAGGCGTGGGCCTGGGACGGGGTGTAAAAGGTCTCTTCCAGCACGATGTCGCAGCTCTCCAGCGCCGAGCGGGCATCCCCTGTGCGGACTTCGGCGCTCAGCAGGACATTGGAGCCGTGGTGTTCATGGACCAGTTGGCAGTCAGGGGCCAGGGCCTGGTCAATGGTTCCGACTACGGGCAGGGGGTCGAAGCTGATGCGGATGAGGTCCAGAGCCCTCTGCAGGACGGCGCGGGAGTCGGCCACGACCAGGGCCACGGCGTCGCCGGCATGGCGCACCTTGGACCCGCACAGCACGGGCATGTCCTTGTGCACGATGCCCAGGCGATTGGAGCCGGGCACATCCTTGCGGGTCAGCACGGCCTGCACTCCGGGCAGGGCCCGGGCCGCGGCAATGTCCAGATCAAGGATGCGGCCGTGGGCCATTCCGGCGCGCTTGACCCCGGCCCAGAGCAGGTCGGGCGGGTAGGTGTCCGCGCTGAATTTTTCCCGGCCGCAGGCCTTGTCCAAGGCGTCCAGGCGGGGACGGGATGACCCGATGTCGTAAGGTTCGTGCCTCATGCAAACTCCGTCACGGGCCTCAGGCCCGCAGGTTTTCCCAATCCGAGCGGATGTAGTTCATCAACGCCTTGGATTCTTCGGTCAGCAGTCGGGGCAGGGTGAAGTCCGGCGGCGCGGCGAGTTTCTGCAGCATCAGCACGTCGGTTCCGGTCCACAAGGGCAGCAGTCCGCCAAAGAAATAGCCGTGACGGCGAGCGGTTTCCACGGCCCTGTCCAGGCCGGGATGGGCCAGCGGCAGGTGAAGCTGCCGGACGTGACGGTCGGGAAAATCGGCGGCAAATCTGGTGATGATGTTCTCCAGATCGGCTCCCGGCTCCTGAATCAGCAGCTTGGCCAGGGACGCGCCGTCCATGGTCGTGGTGAAGAACTGCGTGTCGTCGTGACCAGGCTGCGACGGGCCGAAGGTGCGTTCAAGGCCGTGGGCTTCGTACTGCGACATCAGGAAGTCGGCGTATCGTGCGGGCAGATAGACCGTGTGCGGCGCATCACGGTAGATCTGCAGTTCATTGAGCAGGGAAATACGTCCACCCACGCCGTCGGTGCTGCCGTCAGGACGGGGCGGCATGGCTTCCAGTTCCAGGGCGAGCGGGCGGTAGGAAAAATGGGTGCCCAGTTTCTGGGTGATGACATGGTCGCAGACGCTTTGGCCAAAGCCCGCGTTCAGACCCAGTTCCTGCGGAAGTTTCTCCAGGATGGCCTTGGTCAGGCGAAAGGCCAGGGTGCCGCCCCGGTACTCCGGCAGAATCATCAGCCCGCCGAACTCCATGATTTTCGGATTGGGTGCGACCCGGAACAGGGCCATCAGGCCGATCACGTCGCCTGATGCCGTGCGGGCCACGAATTGATAGAAGTCCGGCCCTGCATTGGCCTCGGCGATGCGGACCGGGTCGTAGACATAGTCCAGGGGAAAATTTTCGCCGTAAATCAGGTAGTAGAGCCGGGCCACGCCGGCGGCGTCTTCAGGCTGGAACGGGGCAACGGTGACTTTCTGGCCGGGTTCGATCTGTCTGCTATCGGCGCGGAGCCGGGCCAGACATTCCCGGCGGGTTGGGCTTTGGGTCATAACGTCCTCTCAGGGCTGGTGATTGGGGGCGGGAGCGCCTTGGACCCGGATCAGTACAAGCGCTCCCAGAGCCATCAGGGCCGATGCCCGGAACAGGTCGGCGTGGGCCAGTCCCAGGCTCAGGAGTTGAGCGCCCAGGTAGGGGCCGAGAAAATAGCCGGCGTCCATGGTGGAGAGCATCAGATTGGCGCTCAGTCCGCGCTTGGCAGGGTCGGTCATGACAAACAGGATTGACTGCAGCAAGGGCAGGGCCACGCCCATGCAGGCCCCGAACAGACCGGCGGTGACCAGAAACAGGACCGGGGAATCAAGCAGGGAATAGACGACGTAACATCCGGCCAGGAGGCCCAAGGTCGTCAGCAGCAGGCGTCTTTTGTCGACGCGGTCGAAGAATTGGTGACTGACGAGGCGGATCGCGATGGTCGCGCCGGTGGAGACGGTGAAGAACAGGCCCGCGTTGGCCAGCCCCAGACTGGTCCCGAAATCCTTCATGAAGAAGAAGAGCAGCGTCGAGCTGAGAAAGGTCAGCAGGCTGGCCCCCAGCAAGGGGCGGATGCCCGGCTGTCGCAGGGCAGGGCCGATGTCTCCCAGACCCCGGGGCGAGCCGGGAGCGGTATTTTGCCGCACCAGCCTGACGTGAGGACCAAGAGGGATCAAGAGCATCAGGGCCGGCAGGGTCATAGGGGAAATCCAGGCATAGGCGTGGCCGACACTTGGCGTGTGCGGCAGGAGAGCTTCCATCAGCGGCGGCATGAGGGCAAAGGGCAGCATTGTTGTCAGGGAGAAAATGCCGAAAGCCTGGCCGCTGCGGGACGCGGGAATGAAATGCACCAGGAGGGCGGTGGTGGCCGAAACCAGGGTCACAAAGGCTGCGCCGTGAAAGATGCGCAGGGCGGCGAGCATGGGCGCGCTGGTGGTCTGGGCGTAGCCCAGCAGGGCCAGGGCGATCATCAGCAGGCTGATCCGCATGACGGCCAGGGCGTTGCCGGGTCCGAGACGGGGGCTGATCAGCGGTCGCAGGAGCAGGGCGGTCAGCGGTTCCAGAGCCAGCAGCCAACCGGCCCAGGACGGAGAAATCCCGATGGAGATGAGGTAGGGGTAAAAGCCGTAAAACACGGCGATGTTGCCGAAGCCGAACAGGGCCACCAGACAGAGGCAGACAAAAGGATAGGTGTAGAGCGGCGGGGTATTTTCGGTCATGGCGTCCTATGTCGCTGAAGTTGTTTGCCGCCTATACGCTGATTGGCAAGCTTTGGCCAGGGTCAGCACAGGCCTGGCCCCTATTGCCCCTGGTCCGGCGTGCCTTTTCGGACCTTGTCAAGTCAAAAAGAGATCCGGCCCCCTGTTGACTATCCAACTTCCCCTGATTCCCAATTCATCCTCAATTTCCAGAAGCTGGACCGGAGCGGCAAGGTTGAGCCGGATCAAGCCTCCCAGAGCGCTTGAAAATCAAGGCATTAGTGGTCGGTGTGCCGACGGGGCCAGCCACGACCCTGATTCGCCTCATCCCTGACGTTACTGCAAAAAGACTTAAAGTCGTCCAGAGTGCTGTCGTAAATATTTGAAATTTCGAATTTAAAATTTCAGACGAAAGTCGATTTTGACTTTTTGCAGTAAGACCATCCCTGGCTTTACATTAGCGGAGACACCCACTACCAGCTCTCCAACCGCATCGTTTCGGCCTGGAATCTGGCCCAATGCGGCCTGCCCGTTGCTCTGATCCGCCTCGGCTTCACCGGCGTCGAGGGTCTGTGCGCCGCCACCCGCCACATCTGGTCGACCGCGACCACTGGCAACCCCTCAGGGGCGCATATATGCAATGGATCAAGCTGAATCATTTCCTGTACACAGTCATTTGTTATAGCGGAAAAACCATCACGTGCATGCTGATCGAGGCGTTGCCGGCTATGGAATTTTCACCGCCAGTCTCTGTCATTGTTGGTTTCAGGGATATTCAAATCTAACAAAATCAGGTTTTTTGACACATGCAAAATAATTCATCTGCTGATCATACAAAAGATAACCTGCCGTTACAGTTCAAAGTATTGAAGTTGGCATTGCTTATTGATTTGGCTTCCTGTGTTCCGGTCATAGCAATAGCCGTACTTTCAAATTCGATGATACTTCTTACGGATATTTTTGATTATTCGTACAATATCATTTCAGGGATTATATCTATTACCATTGTCCACAAGCTTATTCGCGGGAAGATAACATCGTACGACTATGGTGCCGGCAAACTTGAAAGCATGTGCTCCCTGTTAATATCTGTATTTGTAATATTTGGATTAATTGTTGCGGCTGCATTGTCGATATATCGCATTGTTTACCCTCAAGATTTGGATGTTGATTTTGTTGCAGCAGGTTTTGTTCTTAATTTTATTTCTTTGATTGTAAGTATTTATCTATGGATGAAAACTCGTAAAATTGCTATAGTTTCCAATTCGCCAATAATGAAATCTCAATGTAATCTTCACTTCGCTAATGCTATTGGAAATGTTTTTGTATTTTTTTCATTGATGGCAGCTGTGTTTTTACAAGATTTTGCATGGGGGTTTGTCATAGACCCTGCTTGTGCGATATTGTTGATTTTTGCTGCCGGCTATGCATTTGTAGGTCTGGTCAAAGAAAGTCTGCATGACCTCCTGGATAAAACCCTTGACGAAGATCTGCAGATGAAAATTCTCAGAAGATTAAGTGAGTACTATGATTGGTATGATTCTTTTCACGGAGTAAAATCCAGAAAGTCAGGCAAGAAGGTGATGATTGACATTACTCTTGGTTTCACACTTGACAAGACGGCGGGAGATATCTTTGACCTTTCTGGAAGGATAAAAGAAAAGCTGGAAAACGACATACCCGACAGCGAAGTGCAAATCATCCCACGAATATTCAAGGAATTTTGCGAGACAAGCTTTGCAAAAAAGTCTTTAAAAAAAATACAGATTCAACCGATTACAGAACAATACATCGCAGAATCAATGGATTTGGTTAAAAGATTCTTACCTACAGATAATTATGAATTAATAAATAAGGTTTTGAATGAAAGCTGCATGCTGGGCACTAACAAAAATGAACTCTTGAAAGAAAATATAGCGGATCCACGATACTGGGTAGCCTTAAACGATGGCAAGGTAATAGGGTTTTCAGGATATTATTTTGACCCACATGAGACAGACGCCGTCTGGGCAGGATGGGCTGCAGTAGAGCGGAGCTTTGGAATGCTTTCGGCAAAAGCAGCTAATGGATTAATTGCAAAAGTAGTTTACGAAGGAAGAAAAACAGGACGGAAATATTTAAGATTATTCACGTGTGACTTGCCTGATAAAATAATGGCAAACAAAATATATGATAAGCTTGGTTTTGAAGTTTATAAGACAGGGATTGACTGGGATGGAGTGGAAATAATTTACAAGCAATTGCAAATAGAATTTGCGTACAATAAATTCGAAAAGAAACGATAAACACCTGGGCCTTAGTATCATTGGAAACCACCATGCACGACGCACTTGCACAGGGTCGTATAGGGTAGGTTATCAGATCATGAATCTTTAATTATGCGTTTTCCTGATGCTTTTACGCACCGTTGAATAGTGCAAGCCTGTCGCGGCAGCCACCTGCGCTTTGCAAGATATCCTCCCAGGCCGAAGGTCGGCAACTC
>CAZYZA010000017.1:27154-40730 GCA_964651415.1 uncultured Desulfovibrionaceae bacterium | reverse complement strand
TTAACAGGCCGCCCCGAAACGGGGATCAGCTTTGTCAGTGAAAAAAATCCAGACCGCTTGTCGGCGCATGGCCGTGCGTTCTGGATTTTTTTTCGCTTCCTCGCCTTGGACCATTATTGCATGGCCTGCGAATTTTGAATTTTTCAACAGCTAGGTGAGCGCTCCTGGCGGCCTGTGGCGGACCGACGATGGTTTCGGCGCGAGACCCGACTTGAGTCTGGCCGGGTTTCCAGGCAAGGTCCGGACCGACTTTACACCGGATTCTTTGCGAGGAACTATGACCGATCATGTTCAGGCCCGCGCCCTGGGGCGCTCCCTGTGGCGATTGCTGCGTTTTGCCAAGCCCTATGGCCGGGGCATCGCCACCGGATTGGGGGCCAATGCCGGAGCGCGATTTTTTGACTTGCTGCCCATGCTGGTGGTGGGATGGGTGGTGGACCGCATCGCCCAGTCCCTGACCGAGGGCCAGACTTTGGTTCCGGGCGATTTTGTCTGGTCGGGCCTGCTGATTTTGTCCACTTTTGCCGGACTGGCCGTGTTTCAGAGTGTCAGTGACTACAGTCTGGACGCCGTGGCCCAGCGCATCCGCCACGATGTGCGCGTAGCTCTTTACGCCCATGTCCAGAAGCTCGACGTGTCCTATTTCGAGTCCCGACAGACCGGTGACATCATGGCCGTGCTGGCCGGAGACGTCGACAATCTGGAACGTTTTTTTTCCGACACGACCACGAGCATTGTCCGCCTGGTGATCACGTTTGCCGGTATTTACGGCATTTTGTTCTGGCTTGATTACCACCTGGCCCTGCTGTTGCTGGCGCCCATGCCCGTGGCCATCTGGGCCGTGCGCTTTTTCGCCACCCGCGTCGCCCCCCGCTACCGTCAGGCCCGACAGTCCGTGGGCCAGATCAACTCCATTCTCGAAAACAACCTGCAGGGCATGAACGTCATTCAGGCCTATTCGGCCCAGGATCACCAGACCGGGCGCATCCGGCGACGTTCCGAGGAATACCGCGACGCGGCCATTGGCGCGGCCCGGGAGCGAGCTCGGTTCATCCCGTTGCTCTACGGTGTTGCGGGCCTTGGGTACGCCCTGCTGATCGGCGTCGGCGGCTGGATGACCTTTGCCGGTATCGGACCGACCGTGGGAAATTTCACGACATTCGTCCTCATGGCCATGCGCCTCATTCTGCCCTTGTTCGTCTTTGGAGCGCTGATCAATCAGATTCAGCAGTCCGAGGCCTCGGCCCTGCGTATCAACGAGATTTTCGACACCGTGCCCGTGGTCCGCGATCAGGCCCGTTCGCATCCGCTGGACGGCGTCCTGGAACGCATTGAGCTGGACAACGTGACCTTTGCCTATCCGGAACGGGGGCGGGTGTTGTGCGGCATCAACCTGCACCTGGAGCGGGGCAAGGTGCTGGGAGTGGTCGGGCCGACGGGCGCGGGCAAGAGCTCCCTGGCCAAGCTCATGCTGCGCTACTACGACCCGCAATCCGGCGACATTCTGGTCAATGGCCAGCCATTGGCCGACATTGCCCTTGATTCCTGGCGCGGGCGCATCGGCTATGTTTCGCAGGAGGCCTATCTTTTTCACGGCACCGTGTCCGAGAATATCGGACTCGGCTCGCCGGGTGCGACGAGGGACGACATTGTGCAGGCCGCCCGCATGGCCGGGGCCGGAGAATTCATTGCCGGCTTGCCCCAGGGCTACGAGACCGTGGTCGGGGACCGGGGCATGAAATTGTCCGGCGGCCAACGCCAGCGCATCTCCCTGGCCCGGGCCATTCTGCGCGATCCGCAGTTTCTGATCCTGGACGAGGCCACGTCCAGCGTCGATACCCGGACAGAAGAAGTTATCCAGAACAATCTCAAGGAATTGCGCCATAACCGCATCACCCTGGCCATTGCCCATCGCTTGTCCACGGTCCGGCACTGCGACGAGATTGTCGTTGTGGTTGACGGCGTCATTGTCGAGCGCGGCACCCATGAGGCCCTGGTGGCGGCGGGCGGGGTGTACTCGGGATTGTGGCAGGTTCAGAGCGGTGAATAAGAGCCCAATGCTCGATTGAGGCCCGGATTTTGCTTAACCCGGATTGTGGAGGTCGTGAAAAATTTGCGGCAGAGCGTCGGAAGCGCTCTTGATTTATAAATTATTAATTATCCTGGGATATTGACATGAGCAGCTTGGCGGATGGCCTTTCTGAAAGTCGCACGGAACCGGATTTCTTGTCCGGACTGGCCGGACTTCCCGCAAGAAATTCAGACTTGCGGGGTGCGAAGGATGGACGTGGCGATTGCCGTCGGCGCCGCACAAAGCTGTTCAGGTCTCCGGGAAAGGAGTTGATATGAATACATGTCCCGAGAAGCTGCTTCTGTATCGTCTGTGGATTGCGATCGGTCTCATCGCGGCCGTTATGGTCATCAGCCCGGACGCCTGTTGGGCGAACAAGATTTTCGATGAGCATCAGGTTGTCGTTATCAGTCGGAATTACGTGAAAACAACCCCCGAGGATGACGGCGTTGTGGTGGAGAGTAAAAAAGGAAGCTTTGAGCCGGTCAAATTTTACGGGGTGACCGGCACGGCTGCCATGCTCTTTATCTACAACCGGGTTACCCGGGACAAAGGGGTGGATCTGGTGCTCCGCGCCTATGAGGGACGCATTGACCGGCCTTTCGCGGAAGAGGCGGTTGATTTCGTGTTGCGTTTTTACGATGAAAATTCCCTTGTCTTCCAAGCAGATGCCAACATCAGGCCGAACACGAATTACGGCATTGCCCGATTCAGATTGTAAGGTTTATTGCCGCAGGATACGTACACAAAGGCCGGGACCACCCGGCCTTTGTGCGTCATGGCGCTGACAGAAATGAACCCTGGTCCGGACGATGCATGCTCCAATAGTCTCGAAGAGATCAGCGCAGCATCTGTAATTCTTTGAAATTAAAATTTTAGCTCTTTGATTCTTTGGCCAGGGGCTGGGCGCGGTTTGAAGCCTTTATCGCAGGCTGCGCAGATCAGGCAGAGGAGGGTTGACGTTCATGGCTGGCGGCAAGGCTTGCCCGTGGGCGCAACGCAGGCTAGAAAGCATTCAAGCCGCACGGCTTTGTGTTTTTTGATAGCGGCCCAGGCTCCGATCGCCGGGTCGCCATAACCACAGGAAGTTCCTTTGCTGAAGAAAAAGTCGACCATCATTTCCATCGCGTGTTGCTGCGTCCTTCTCCTTTTTTTCGGATTTGCCACAGCCGACGATACCTTGCTGTCGCCCGAGGATGCCCAGGCCATGATCCTGGCCAACAAGGACAACCCCCAATTCATCATCCTGGACGTGCGCGCCCGTGAGCATTTCGAGCAGGGCCATATCGAAGGAGCACGGGCAATCAACTATTACGCGACCAATTTCGCACGTTTGGTGGGACAGCTGGACCGGGAGGCGACCATTCTCATTTATTGCCAGCGTGGCCGGCAAAGCCCCCTGGCCCAGAGGGCCATGAGTCGGATGCACTTTGAGAAAATGTACGTGCTTGACGGCGGATTCTTGGCCTGGGTCGAAGCCGGCCTGCCCGTGGAACGCTGACCCGACCGTTCAAAGCCTTCCGCTTGTGGCCGGAGGATACAAACAAAATCAAGGGTGTCGCCTTGTCCTGTGCTGCTTCCCGGGCCTGCGAACGGTACGAGTCTCACCCTGCTTTATTTCCGGGTGTTCGGTGCAGTCGACGCATGTCCGTCGGCAGTCAGCGTCACCTGCTGCGGTTCGATCCTGATTTTGCCCTGCTTGTAGAGACGACCCAAGGCCTTTTTGTAGTTTGATTTGCTGACCCCGAAGGCCGAGGCGATGTCCTCGGCCGGGCTTTTGTCCGTAAGATGAGTTGATCCTCCGGTCTGCTCCAGATGTTTGATGATTTTCTCGCCGAGCAGATCCAGGCCGCCCAGGCCCGGCGGCAGCAGGGACACGTCGATTTTGTTGTCGGGTCGGATGGCTTTGACATAGCCGCGCAGGCTCTGGCCGTAGCGCAGTTCTTCCGGGCTGTCGTCGCGGAAGATCAGGCCAAGGTGCGTGTGATTGATGACGGCCTTGAAGCCCAAATCCGAAAAACCGCAGATCAGCAGATCCACGGCCTGGCCCGGCGTAAAATCCGTCCCGTCTTCCCGCAACCAGGAGTGGAGCTTGGCCGTGCCGGCCAGTCGGCCGGTGCGCTCGTCGACATAAACCAGAATAACGTAGGACCGGCCTTCTTCCAGCGGCTTGTACTGCTCGCCGGCCGGAACCAGCAGATCCTTGGGCAGCCCCCAGTCGACAAAGGCCCCGGCCTTGGTTGTGCCCACCACCTTCATGAACGCGCACTGGCCGACCTCGGCGGCCGGCGTCCTGGTGGTTCCGGTCAGCACTGCTTCGGAGTCGCGATAGATAAACACCCGCAGCTCGTCCCCGACTTGGGTTTTAGGGGGCATTTCCCGGCTTGAGATGAAAATTTCGCCAAGATTCAAGCCGTCCAGATACGCTCCGGAAGTGACAAGTTTCATCACCTTGAGCGTGGCGGTTTTTCCGAGCTCGATCATCGCAGTTCCTCCCGTGAAGTGACCGTCAGGCCCTTCAGAAATTTTTTCAGCAGCTGATCCTGACAACGCATGTAATTCCGGTGCCCCGGCTTGCGGAAAAGAGCCGTGAGTTCGTTTTTGGAAACGTTCATTCCGCCCGCTGCCAGGATGGCCAGCATGTCCGTGTCCTTTATTTCCAGGGCAATACGTATTTTGCGCAAGATGGTGTTGTTGTCCAGGACGTCTTCGCCGGGAGAGCTGTCACGCGGACCGCGCCGCTCCAGAATCAATCCGTCCAGAAAACTCTGCAACAGCGGATCCGGACATTCAATCCAGCCGGGCTCGTCTTCCTTTTTCAGCAGAAGATCCAGATCAGCCGGGGTCATGGGACGTCCGGCTTGCAGAAAGAGCCGGATCATGTCCTCGTTTTTCAGGTTCAGGGCGTAGCGCAATCGGCGCAGAATGTCGTTGTTGGTCATAAAAAACGTAACAGCTTAATTTTGAGGGTGTTGGGTAAGATTACTTTTTCTTGCGTCGTGACGGCCCGGGACTGTCGGTTCTGCACCGCGCGACCTTGCGGCCCGAACTGGAGCAGGGTTGCTGCCGTTTTTCGGCTTTGGGGCGGGCTGACGACTTGCTTGCAGGGGTGCGTGAGCCGCCCTTGCCTTCTTCGGGAATCAGAATCCGGTGCTGTCGCAGGCGCTCCTCATCGGTCCGGGCAACGTAAATGGGTTTGCCTCCGGGCGTGATGCCGGCGTGGAACATGGCCGTGGCCACAGCGCCTGGGATCGGGATAAAACACTGTACCTGCCGTGGCTTCCAGCCCCTGACGGCCAGCCATGCGGCCAGTTGGCGCATGTCGTCATCCGTGGTTCCGGGAAAGGCGCTCATCAGATACGGAACAACGTATTGCTCTTTGTCGGCCCGTTGGGACTCGCGCTCAAAGACGGTCAGAAAATCTTCAAAAATCCGGTTGCCCGGTTTGCGCATCAGGGCCAGAACCCGGTCGTTGGTGTGTTCCGGAGCGATTTTGAGCTGCCCGCCGACAAATTCACGCAGATAGCCGGTCAGGGCGGCCATGTCGCGCAGAGCCAGGTCGAACCGCATCCCGCTGGCCACGCGGACCCCGCGTATGCCGGGGTGGCGGCGAACCCGGCGCAAAAGGTCGAGATGCTTTTGCTGATCCATGTCGAAATGGGGACAGATTGTCGGAGTCATGCAGCTGGAGCGTTTGCAGTCGGTCTCGGTTTTGCGACAGACAGCGCCCCACATGTTGGCGCTTGGACCGCCCACATCCGAAATCTGGCCTTTGAAATCGCGATCTGCAGCCATGGCCGCCACTTCGGCCAGAATGGATTTGCTGCTGCGGGACGCGATGCGCCGCCCCTGATGCAGGGCCAGGGTGCAGAACGAACAACCGCCGCCACAGCCCCGGTGACTGGTCACGGAATCCCGGATCATGGCCTCGGCCGGAATGGGCAGCGTATAGGACGGATGGGACCTTCTCGTGTAGGGCAGGGCGTAGACCGCGTCCATTTCCTCCGTGGACAGAGCCGTGGCCGGAGGTGCGATCAGAATTGTCCGCGAGCCTGCCGTCTGCCGGGCCCAGTCTCTGCCGTGATGGACCTGGGCCTCAAGCATCAATGTCGCCCGCATCAGTTCCCGGGGTGCGGCCAGAATTTCCTCATGACTTGGCAGCGTGATGTCGGCGTCCTTGTCTCCCACCGCGACCGTTCCGGGAATGCCGTGCAGATCTGCCCCCTGATCAAGGCGGCAGGCGATGTCGATCACGGCCCGCTCACCCATGCCGTAGACAACCAGATCGGCCTTGGCATCAAGCACAATGGGCTTGCGTAGGGCGTTGGTCCAGAAATCATAGTGCGACACACGGCGCAAGGACGCCTCGATCCCGCCGAGCACAATGGGCAGGCCCGGAAAGGCCCGTCGCAAGAGGTTGGCGTAGACAATCGCGGCCCGATTGGGCCGGGCCCCGGCCCGTCCGCCCGGAGTGTAGGCGTCTTCGGAGCGTTTTTTGCGAAAGGCGGTGTAGTGGGCCAGCATGGAGTCGATGGCCCCGGCCGAAACCCCGGCAAAGAGTCGCGGCCGGCCCATGGCGGTCAGGCTGTCCGGGCTGGTCCAGTCGGGCTGCGTGATGACGCCGGTTCGGAATCCGTGAGCCACCAGCATTCGGCCGAGCATGGCCATGGCAAAGGATGGATGGTCGACATAGGCATCGCCGCTGATCAGCAACACGTCCAGCTGCTCCCAACCCAGCCGGTCCAGTTCAGGGCGGGTCATGGGCAGAAATTGGGGCTGGGGAAGCGGTGGAAGGGAGAAAAGACGCATGGTCGGCCTATAGGCCGCGAAGGATCGGCGGGCAAGACAAAAAAAGATGGGCCGACGTGTCGAATTATTCAAGTGTTTCATGAATAAAGCCCGGAAATATAGGCGTAAAGCTTTGCAATTCGAAGAGTTGCGCACAATCAAACTGGCCCTGGACAAATCGCGTGCAATCTTGACAGGGTCGGATGATGGGAATAACGATCCAGGGTTCCTTGCTCGCCCCAGACTTGAGGGCGGGCTTTTACCCATAAGGAGGATTTACATGATGGCTAGGTACGAGGAATTGCTCCTGCTGAGTCCGGAGCTGGGCATGGAAGAATGCCGTGCTATGATCGACAATTTCAGCGCCATTGTCGAACGCGAGGGCGGAAATGTTCTCAAGGTAGACGACTGGGGCGTCAAGGATACCGCGTATCCGGTGCGCAAGTTTAACCGCGGCCGATACATTCGGATGGAGATGGAGCTGCCGGGTCAGGCTGTTACCGAACTGGAGCGCAACGTCCGCATTACCGACGGCGTTTTCAAATTCATCACCGTCAGACTCGCCGACACTCCTGTCGCGGCAACCGAGGAGGCCTGAGATGTCCTTTAAGAAGAAGTTCGCTCCCCGCAGAAAGTATTGCCGTTTTTGCGAAAATCCGGAAATCCTGCTCAATTACAAGCATCCTGAAGTGCTCAATGATTTTGTGACCGACCGTGGCAAGCTCATTGCGAGCCGAATCACCGGCACCTGCGCCAAGCATCAGCGGGCCCTGACCCGCGAGGTGAAGCGCGCCCGCCAGATGGCTCTCATGTTCTATACGGCCACTCACAGCACGGACGTGCTCAAAAAGTCTAGAATCTAGGAGATTTGGTCATGAAGGTCATTTTGCGTGCTGACGTGGACAATCTGGGACGGCTGGGCGAAATTGTCGCCGTGCGCCCCGGTTACGGCAGGAATTACTTGTTGCCGCAGGGCTTGGCTTCCCTGGCTACCCCCGGCAACCTGAAGGTTTTTGAACAGGATCGCCGGAAACTGCAGGCCAAGAATGATGCCATTCGGGCCGAAGCATCCGGTCTGGCCGGCAAGATCGAGGCCGCCAAGGTCGTGATTGAGATGCGCGTGGGTGATGGCGACAAGCTGTACGGCTCCGTCACCTCGACCCAGATCGCCGCTATCCTGGCCGAGCAGGGCGTGGAGCTGGATCGTCGCAAGATCCAGCTGGAAGACGGCATCCGCACCCTGGGCGAATACATTGTTGATGTGAAACTGCATCCCGAGGTCGTGGCCAAGCTGATGGTCAAGGTCGTCAGGTTCGGTCAGGCTGACACTGTGGTCGAACCAGCGGTTGAGGAAAATGCAGCTGAAGAAGTCACAGCCGAGTAAGTTCGGGCAACGCCTCGGAACTCGGGTTCAATCGTCGGAAGAGGCCTTGCAAAAGGCCTCTTCTGATTTGTTGCGCAAACTCCCCCCCCACAACACCGAAGCCGAACAGGCGGTGCTGGGCGGGGTGTTTTTGCGCAACGACATTTTTCACACCCTGGTCGACATCATTTCCGACGAAGATTTCTATTCGCCGGTTCACCGCATCATATACCAATCCTTTCAGGAGCTGTATCGACGACGCGAACCGGTGGATCTGGTCACCGTGGCCGAATACCTCCAGTCCCGGGGGCAGTTGGACGAGATTGGCGGCTCGGTCTATCTGGCGTCGCTGGCCGAGTCCGTGGCTTCGGCCTCAAACGCGGTGTTTCATGCGCAGATCGTGCGCGACAAGTCCGTGCGCCGCCGTCTGATTCAGACATCTTCTGAGATCCTCACTGACTGTTTCGAAGCCGCCCAGGACACGGAATCGCTGCTGGACCAGGCTGAGCAGCAGATTTTCTCCATTGCCGAGTCCAAGGGCAAGCCCGTATTCATGAGCAGCAAGGACCTGGTCAACCGCGTTTTCGAGCAGTTGGAGATGCGAGCCGGGCAGGGCGAAATGGTCACCGGCGTGCCGACAGGGTACACGGATTTTGACCAGATGACCGCCGGGCTGCAGAAGTCCGACCTGATCATTCTCGCGGCGCGGCCATCCATGGGCAAGACCGCCCTGGCCCTGAACATGGGCATGCGCGCGGCCATTCGCCACGATGTCCCTGTGGCCATCTTTTCTCTGGAAATGTCCATGGACCAGCTCATGATGCGACTGCTGGGTTGCCACGGCCGGGTGGATCTGAGCCGGTTGCGCAGCGGCTTTCTCAATGACGAAGACTGGGCCAAGCTTTACCAGGCGGCCGAGGATCTTTCGCGCGCACCCATTTTTATCGACGACACGCCGGCTCTTTCAACCATGGAGATCCGGGCCCGGTGCCGGCGCCTCAAGGCGGAAAAAGGAGTGGGGCTGGTCATTGTCGATTATCTTCAGTTGATGCGCTCCAGCCACAAGACCGATTCCCGGGAGCAGGAAATCTCCGACATTTCACGCAGCCTCAAAGCCATTGCCAAGGAATTGGACGTGCCGGTCATTGCGTTGTCCCAGCTCAACCGCAAGGTCGAGGAGCGCTCGGACAAGCGGCCCATGATTTCCGACTTGCGTGAATCCGGAGCCATCGAGCAGGACGCGGATGTCATTGCCTTTATTTATCGCGACGCAGCCTACAACAAGGCCGAGGACAATCCGAACAAAAATATCGCCGAGATCATCATCGGCAAACAGCGAAACGGCCCGGTCGGCATGTTGCGACTGGCATATTTCGGCCAGTACACGGTGTTCGACAATCTCACGGAAGTGGGCATGCCGTCGGAAAGCGGCGAACTCTACTGATCCAGTCCTTCAACCTCAAGGTGGCGCCATGAAAGCCTATTGTCCGGAAGAGTTTTTTTCCCGCACGGAGTTGGAAAACGTTCAGTCAGCCAGACTTTCAGCCACGGTGCAGCGCGCTGCCCGGTCGCCGTTTTATGCCGCCCGATTTGCCGCCTCCGGCATTGACCCGGCGTCCATCAGCCGGGCAGAGGATATCGCCGGTCTGCCTTTCACCACCAAGGACGATCTGCGTCAGGCCTATCCGGACCGCATGCTGACACGCCCCGTGTCCGACATGGTCCGCCTTCATGCTTCGTCCGGCACCACCGGTTCGGCCACGGTCATTTACTACACGCGCAACGACATTGAATCCTGGGCCGATCTCATGGCCCGCTGCATGCACATGGTCGGCGTACGGCCTGAAGACACGTTTCAGAACATGTCCGGTTACGGCCTTTTCACCGGAGGCCTGGGCATCCACTACGGCGCCGAGCGCCTGGGATGCCTGACCATTCCGGCCGGGGCCGGCAATTCCAAACGGCAGCTGAAGCTGCTGGAGGACTTTCAGGTTTCGGTCGTTCACATCATTCCGTCCTACGCCCTGCACCTCGGCACGGTAAAGGACGAACTGGGCTACACTGCCGACCGTCTCAATCTGCGAGTCGCGCTGATCGGAGCCGAACCCCATACGGATGCCATCCGGCGGCGCATCGAAGAAGTCTACGGAATCAAGGCCTACAATTCCTATGGCCTCTCGGAAATGAACGGGCCCGGTGTCGCCTTTGAATGCATGGAACAAAACGGCATGCACATCTGGGAAGACGCGTTCTTGCCGGAAATCATTGATCCGGACAGCGGAGAGCCGGTGCCCGAGGGCGAAGTGGGCGAACTGGTCATTACCACCCTCTGCCGTGAGGGCATGCCGCTCATCCGCTACCGGACCAAGGACCTGACCCGATTCGTGCCCGGAGAATGTCCCTGTGGTCGCCGGCATCGCCGCTTGGACCGGATCATGGGACGCTCTGACGACATGATCATCATCAAGGGTGTCAATATCTATCCCATGCAGGTCGAGCAGGTGCTGATGAGCATCCCTGAAGTCGGTCAGAATTACCTGATCGTCTTGGAACGCGAAGGATATCTGGATCAGATGCGGGTCAAGGTCGAGGTCAAGGAAGAGTTTTTTGTCGAGGACATGCGCGAACTCAAAGGCCTGCAAAGTCGTATCAGCTCACGCCTTCGTGACGAGATTCTGATCACGGCCCGCATTGATTTGGTGGAACAGAACTCCCTGCCCAAATCCGAGGGCAAGGCCAAGCGCGTCCTTGATTTGCGGGAATAACCGAAAGGTCGCGTCCCCTTATGCGTGAGAGGCCGCTTCCGGCAGCATGACAAGTGATCAGGCCGGAAGTGGCCTTTTTATTCGTATTGGGTGATTGCGCAGGACAGCCCTTTTTTTTCCATGACACTGCATTGCCGGACAGCGTCATCATGGGTCCGCTCCAGGGCGAACTGAATTTCAACGCCGGTCACTAGTTCTCGTTCGAAAATGCGCTGTGATCCGGGCAGTCCGATGATCAGGGCGGCTTTGTTGATCTGGTTCTGATGGGTCAATGGTCCGACAGTCACGACAAAAGGGCGGAACGCGACCGGGACCTCGCCCAATTGGTGCTGAGCGGCGACTTCCCGGGCCCGTTCAAAACTTTCAAACCTGCCTGCGTACAGATCGCACTTGCCACGGCCCAGCTCATTCCAGCTCCAGAACATCGCCAGGTTCAGGGAATTGAGCCTGGTCTGATGCAGCAGCAGCGATTCAATGGTTGGATAGGATCCCAGATGCAGGGAGTAGGGGCCTTCATTGGTCCGTTTGCGCAGTACGATTCTGGCCAGGGGTTCCGGCCCGAATACCGCCGACAGCTCCGGAGGGGTTTCCGGATTGCTTTCGATGGGGTCAGGTTTGTCGCTTGCCACTGTCTGCGGGGAGTCAAAGGTCTTGGAGATGGTTTTGCGCAGATCCAACTCCGGGATCACCCAGAAAAAGGACAAAACAACCAGAATCGTCAGGATCGACATGGACAGGAGCAGAATTCCGCCGATCCAGCGGGATTGTTGGCGGACATCGGTGTGGTGCAAAGGGCCGGCAGTTGCGACACCGGTCTGATCAAGCCCCTGTGAAATGCAGACAAGATCGCGGGCATCGCAGTTTTCCTCGGAACCGATGGCCTTGAGCGCCAGGGTGATGGTCAGCATGCGCAGAATGCCGACCACCCCTGCGGCGCGACTGGCCAGAACTTCAGGATTCGTAATGAGATCTTGCGACAGTCCCGAAGTCTTGAGCAGGAAATGGATGTACGCCAGCGACTGCTCACGTGACAGCTTGGGAAGATTCCATAACGTTGCCAGCAGATTGTAAGCGTCGCGATTGGCTGGCCGGGCGAGGCGATGGATCAATTCGCCATTGCCGACCAGTACAAACTGTAGGGATGTTTTTTGAGTGCAGGCCTGACGCAACAAGGAATTGAGCTGGGCAAAATCCTTGTCTGACATCAGGTGGGCGTTATCGACCAGGATGACAATGCTTTTGTTGGCGTCAAAGAACTGGTCAATATCCTGCTGGTTTGAAGGGTGGCGTTTCAGTTCTTCTTCCAGGCATTGCTTCAGTGAACTGCCTGAGGAAATGTTCACCAATACAGCATGGCGCTTCAGAGACGATTGTAGGCGAATCAGAAACGATGTTTTTCCAGCTTTCGGAAATCCGATGATGCAGCTCAATGTTTTAGATTTGTCTATCTCTCTCAATATAGATTGAAATAGATCTTTGAGCTGTGGTGTATAAAAGTACTCTTCGTTTTCTTGTATTGCTTCTTGTGAATAGTTGTGCATAAATCAGGTGCTGGCAATGTGTGAATTTCAGAAAAAAAACAGCGTTGCGAATGGCTGCAAATTGTTCGCGTCAAACTATGATCAGATGTGACTTTCTGCAAGTCTTTTTTAAAATATACTACAATACCAAACGATTTGGTGAGACAATATGAAGCATGCCTCAGCCGTCCCGTTTTTTGCCCTGCTCCTGGCCATGATTTTGTGGGGGAGTTCTTTTGTCGCGTTCAAGTATGCGGTCATGTTTTTCGATCCCATAGTGGTCGTTTTTGGACGAATGATTGTGTCGGCCCTGATCTTTCTGCTGTTTTTACGCGTATGGCGGCCTGTGCAGGTGCGGAAGCAGGACCTGGGACTGATGCTCTTCATGGCCTTGTGCGAGCCTTGCCTTTATTTTTGGTTTGAGGGCAAAGCCCTGACGCTGACCACGGCCTCGCAGGCCGGAATGGTGGCCGCAACCCTGCCCGTGCTGGTGGCGGTGATGTCAGGTTTGCTACTGGGTGAATGTCTGACCCGAAAATCCTGGATCGGATTGCTGCTGGCCCTGGCCGGTGTGTGCTGGGTCAGCGTGGCCGGAACTGCATCGGAAACAGCACCCAACCCGCTCAGGGGTAACGCGCTGGAGTTTGCAGCCATGCTTTGCGCCACCGGCTACACCATCAGCATGAAAAAACTCTGCGCCGTGTATTCTCCATGGTTTTTGACCGCTGTGCAGTCACTGGTCGGCACGCTGTTCTTTTTTCCGCTCCTCTTTCTGCCGTCGACATCAATTCCCGCTGCATGGCCGACAGGGCCGACCATGGCCGTCCTGTATCTCGCCGTTTGCATCAATATCGGCGCCTATGGTCTGTATAACTATGGCATCAGCAAGCTGCCGGCCTGGCAGGCTTCAGCGTTCGTCAATCTTATCCCAGTCTTTTCCATGATTCTCGGATGGGCCTTGCTGGGCGAAGTCATGAATGCATCGCAGCTTGCCGGCGTGTGCGTGGTTTTTTGCGGCGTAGTGCTCAGTCAGCAGTGGCCAAGCATCAGCATCCATCGAAGCGGTTCC
>CAZYZA010000017.1:0-27054 GCA_964651415.1 uncultured Desulfovibrionaceae bacterium | reverse complement strand
CGGCGTAGTGCTCAGTCAGCAGTGGCCAAGCATCAGCATCCATCGAAGCGGTTCCAACGGCATGGGAATATCCGAAGGCAAAGCCGGGGCGTAGAGATACGCCGCTCAGAATTCCGCAAGCTGGATGCGTTCACTCCACGATATGCCGGGAGCCGCACAAGGGCCCCGCACTCCAAGAATCAGCTGTCTCTTGCGTTGAAAAGAAAAGGGTTCGGCATCGCGTTGCGGAAATATCTTTACCCCGCAGACATGTCAGTGCAGTATGCATGCCCACAAACGCGGCCCCAGGACAGTGCTGCAGGCATCTGACTTTGTCGCGAACTTGAAATTCGAAACTGCAGATGGTTTGACGGTATCGCAACAAATCGCCTTCCCGTGAAAAGGGGATTTGTTTCTGACTATCCGAACAGCAAGGATCTCTGCGTTCGATGGAATAGCTCATGGGCGCCGCTGCGACTTTTTGCCGCACCGTCAAAATGCCATGGGATTCAGGGGAAACGTGAAGCATTTTGCGTTGACGTCTTGTGCGGATGAATCTTCAAATTTCCGGAAACGATGATGAACGGACCAAGCGCGAAATATTGGAATATCCCGCTGCTGGCGGGGGCTTTTGTCATTACCGTGCTCATCGCCGCCGGCTGGTTTGTGCCCGGGCCGTGGCGTGAGCTGTGGGACGCTGTCGATCAATTCGTCTTTTTCACCCTCAATGCAACTGTGGCGAGCAGCGAGGCTGCGGCCATCTTTTGGGCCCTGGCCAATAATCGCGGTTTTGACTTGCTCCCGGCGCTGCTCTTTGCGGTATTGTTCTGGCGCTACATGCTGCGCGGCGGGCCGGTTCACCAGATTCTCGAACGTTCCCTCGCCTGCCTGCTGATGGCGGCGTATGTCCTGCTGGTCACGCATGTGCTGGAAGGTCTGGTCTTTGATCTCAGACGCGCAAGCCCTTCACTCATCCTGGAGCCTGCGCACCGATTGAAGGAACTTGTCCCCTGGTTGCCGACGAAGGACTCCTCGTCCCACAGTTTCCCCGGAGATCACGGCACGGTTTCCATCATGTTTTCTCTTTGCTTGGCTTGGTGCTACGGACCAAAGGCCGTCAAATGGGGGCTGGGTCTGGTTGCCCTGTCCTGCCTGCCCCGGCTGGTGAGCGGGGCGCAGTGGTTCACGGATATTGCGGTCGGCTCCACACTGCTTGTTTTTCCGACCGTGGCCCTTGTCTTTGCCACGCCGTTGCACGCAACCCTGGTGCGGTGGGGCGCGTCAGGATTGCGCCGCTGGTTGCCGTGGATTGATTCTCTTGTGGGGCGTATTGTTGCCCCTGAAACTCCGGCCCTTATCGGCAAAGGGATGTGCATGGGAACGGCGGACATCATTCCCGGTGTCAGTGGCGGTACCATGGCGTATATCCTTGGGATTTATCCAAGATTGCTCGAAGCCATCACGGTTTTTAATCCCGGATGGTTTCGCCAAGTCCTGCGCCTGGAGTTTAAGCAAGCGCTGGCCGCCATCCCGTTTTTATTCCTGCTGCCCCTTGTGTCCGGGATTGTACTGGCCGTGATCGTTTTTACCAAAATGATCCCGCTTCCATATTTCGTTCAGCATTACCCCGAACCAGTTTTCAGCCTGTTTTTCGGCCTGGTGGGAGGATCCATCGTGTTGTTGCTGCGGCAACACGCCAGGGCCTGCATCAGCCACGCGGCAATCGTTGCCGCAGGCGCGGCGCTGGGCCTGATCCTGGTCTCTCTGGTCCCTGCCGGCACACCCGACAGTTCGTGGTTCATTGCCCTTTGCGGCATGCTGGCCATTTCCGCCATGCTGCTGCCGGGCATCTCCGGATCTTTTATTCTGCTGATACTCGGGAAATACGCCCTGATCCTTGGGGCTGTCGGGACGTTTGATTTCGGTGTGCTGCTGCCTTTTGCGCTGGGTTGCGGAGTTGGACTTCTGTTCTTTGCCCATTCGCTCAGATGGTTGATGAACCGTTTTCAGCTGACCATGAACCTTTTGATCATCGGGCTGCTGATGGGTTCGATGAAGGCTGTCTGGCCGTTTCAGCAACGGGTTTACGGTGATTTTTCCGGCAAGGAGAAACTGATCACGAGCACCCCGTTCTGGCCGGGGATCGAATCCTGGGCAGGTCTGGCCGGGGCCATGCTGCTCCTTGGTTTGGGGTTGATTTATCTGCTCGACAGGCTCAGCCGGAACAGGAGGACATAGTTTCGGTTGCAGAGCATCGTAAACGCCAACGCAAAAAACGCCCGGTGCAGACTAGCGCCGGGCGTTTTTCTTTTCTGGCAACAGGTTTGACCTGTCAGTCCACCCAGTCAAAGGTCCGGGTCACGGCCTTTTGCCAGCCTGCATACAGGCCTGCCCGTTTGCTCTCGTCCATGTCCGGATTCCAGCGCTTGTCCTCTTCCCAGTTGTTGTACAGTTCCTCCCGGCCCGACCAGAAGCCCGAGGCGATGCCGGCCGCGTAGGCCGCGCCGAGACAGGTCGTTTCCGCGACCTTGGGCCGGACCACCGGCACGTTCAGGATGTCGGCCTGAAACTGCATCAGCAGTTCGTTGTAGACCATGCCGCCGTCGGCCTTGATGGTTTTCAGGTCCACGCCCGAATCCTTGTTCATGGCCTCGACAATGTCCTTGGTCTGATAGGCCGTGGCTTCGAGCACGGCCCGGGCGATATGGTCGCGGTTGATGTAGCGGGTCAGGCCGACCATGACGCCGCGGGCGTCAGGCCGCCAGTAGGGGGCGTACAAACCGGAAAACGCGGGCACGATGTACATGCCGCCCGTGTCCTCGACCTTACGGGCCAGCTTTTCGATTTCCGGGGCCGAGGAGAACATCTGCAGGTTGTCCCGGAGCCACTGCACCAGGGCCCCGGCAATGGCGATGGACCCTTCCAGGCAGTAGGACGGTTTGCGGCCGCTGAACTGGTAGGCCAGGGTGGTGATCAGCCCGTGGCGGGACTGGATGGGTTCGTGTCCGGTGTGCATGAGCAGAAAGCAGCCCGTGCCGTAGGTGTTCTTGGCCTCGCCCGGCGCGAAGCAGGTCTGGCCGACCAGGGCCGCCTGCTGATCGCCCACGGCTCCGCAGACCGGAACCCGCGCGCCCAGCGGCCCGTCCTCGTCGGTCGGCCCCCAGGTCGCGCTATCCGATGACGGCACGATGCGCGGCAGGCCGCCCACCGGAATGTTCATGATTTTGAGGATTTCGTCGTCCCAGGCCAGGGTTTTCAGATCCATGAGCATGGTCCGACTGGCGTTGGTCACGTCCGTGACATGAGCGCCGCCCCTGGGACCGCCGGTCAGCCACCAGATGATCCAGGTTTCGATGGTGCCGTAAAGGGCGTTGCCCTTGTCCGCGGCCGAGCGGGCTTCGGGCACGTTGTCCAGAATCCAGCGGATTTTCGGGCCGGAAAAATATGTGGCCACGGGCAGCCCGGTTTTGGCCCGAAAACGGTCCTGACCGCCGTCAGCCATCAATTCCTTGCACAGGTCGTGGGTGCGGGTGCACTGCCAGACAATGGCGTTGTAGTAGGGCCGGCCGGTGAATCGGTCCCAGACCACGGTTGTTTCGCGCTGGTTGGTGATGCCGATGGCTGAAAGCTCCGACCCCTTGATGCCGGATTTGGCCAGAGCTCCGCGAATCACGTCCTGGGTGTTGGCCCAGATTTCCAGGGGATCATGCTCGACCCAGCCCGGTCTGGGGTAAATCTGGCGGTGCTCCTTTTGATCCATGGCGACAATGCGGCCGTGTTCGTCAAAAATGATGAACCGGCTGCTGGTGGTTCCCTGATCGACTGCGCCTACGTAGCGGGCCATGTGTTTGTCTCCTTGCAGCGGGCGGATCGGGTCTGAGTCCGCCGATACGCCCTGGTGATGGATGGCGGGGTGCGCGGGAAGGGCTCCCGCTCCCGTGACAATCAAATCAATCTTCCCTGTTTTTCATCGTGATGTCAGCCTATGCCCAGGGCTTGCGCCAGCAGGACCGGATAGAGTTCGGCCCGCAGGCCAGGTTCGTTTCTGACACGGCCGAACTGCAGCTGGCAATAGGTGCAGGCCGTGGCCAGCACGTCGGCCCCGGCTTGCCCGGCGCTGGCCCATTTTTTGAGCATGAGCCCGTCGGCCATCCGATCGTCGCGGCCGCGCAAGGGATAGCCGCAGCATTCCAGGCGCAGCTCCCAGTTTACGGGCGTGGCGCCCAGGGCCTTGACCAGACGTTCAAAGATGGTCGGTCCGAGGGGATCGTCAAAATGGGTGATATTTTCCGGCCGCAGGGCGTGACATCCGTAATGGCAGGCCACTCGCAGCCCCTGCAAGCCCGTGCCTGTCATGTCCGCCAGCCGGGTCGCGCCCACATCCTGATCCAGCACCTGCAGCAGATGCCGGGCCCGGACCGTCGCGGGCAAATCAAGCCCTTCAGCACCGAGCAGTTTTTTCATGCGTTGCCTTAAGTTTTCATCCTGCCGGATGCGGTGCAGGGCGTGCTGAAAATTGCCGAAACAGCATTTGCACGGCGTGAGCAGATCAAGCCCCAGGTTCTGAGCCAGGGCCAGATTGCGCAGGGCCGACAAAAAAGAAGCGTCCATGCTCTCGTGACGGACCGGATAGCCGCAGCAGGAAAACTCCGGCGTGAGCAGCTCCAGGCCCAGGGCCCGGCAGACCTTTTCCACGGCCAGACCATGTTCCGGCAGATGATGAGCGATTTTGCAGCCCGGAAAATAGAGGTAGGTCATGCCTGCTCCTTGGGGTCGCGCACGACTTTGGCGCCCAGCTCGCGCAGCTCATAAAGGATATCGGCCACCGGCACTCCCTGCGGACAGTGTTCCTGACATTTGTAGCAGGTGGTGCAGCTCCAGACCATGCGCGCGCCCAGGGTCTGGGCCTTGAGGCTCATGCGCAGCAGGTTCATGATCTGTTGCGGGGTCAGGTCCAGGTCCCGGGACGGATCGTCGCTGACCGCCACCACAGGGCAGACGCTCGTGCAGGTTGTGCACTGCACGCAGCCCCAGAAGGACTCGGCCCGGTCCGCCAGGCCCGAGCCGGAAGACCCGATCTTGCCCAACTCCCGCCCGGTCAGGGTTCTGGCCCATTCCCCGGCCGTACGTTTACGGATTTCTCCGTCCACGCCGCTCTGGCCGGTGGTGGCCAATGCCTGTTTGGAGCGCATCCACAGGCTTTGCAGGTCGATACCGGCCGAACAGACCGTGGTGCAGCGCAGGCATTCGGTGCAGATATGGCTGCCTTCGACCAGATCGACCAGTGCGGGGCCGCTCAGGCCCTGGTCCAGATGACGGCGCAGGTCGGCCAGTTTGTCCATGGGCAGGATGTCGGGATTGCCGAGCACCGTGAAGCTGGGGGCCACGCTGCAGTGCAGACTGCATTGACCGCAACGGGTGCAGGCATCCAGACCCAGACCGTCGCGGACCGGAATGGACTGGCTGTCCAGGCGTCCCTGGCGTTGGATCAGATGCACGTTGGTCGAAACCGGATGGAAGAACTTGCCCCAGGGCATGAGGGCAAATCCGAGCAGGGACAGGCCGACATGCAGGTACCAGAACACGGACTGGCCTTGCTGCGGGTAGGGCATGGACGCGGGCAGCACGGCGGCCAGGCCGCGCGAGACAAAGGCCGTGGCCGTGGGTGCGTGGCAGGCGGCGCAGCGGTCCTCGTGCACTTCAGCGCCCAGGGCCAGCAGGTCCGGATTCCTGACCGGCCGGACCTCGAAGCGGACCCCGTTGGCTTCGGCCCAGTAGAGGCGCAATGCGTCCAGCTCGTCGCCTTCGGCCTCCGGGTAATAGTCGTCGACCATGCGGGTGAAATCGCTTTCGGACATGATCTTGGACGCTTCGAGCAGAAAGCCCGAAACCAGGATGCCGCCGACCATGGCCAGCAGCAGCCAGTCCTGGGCCCGGCTCAGGAGGCGGAGCCGAAGCAGGCGTTGCCGCAAGAGGATGCCAAGACCGATGACGGCGATCAGCCCGAGTAGATTGCGCAGAAACTGCCACGGGTCCAGGGTTGGCTCATAGGCCGGAAACAGGGGGCGGGTAATGACATCATCCAGGGCGTGCAGCAGCAGAAGGGGGATAAAACCCAGAAGCAGCAGCGTGTGTCCGACCCAGCGGGTCCGGCCCGTGCGCCAGGTTCGTCGGAGCAGCCCGGCGTCGGCCAGACCGGACATCCATCCGATGACCCTGGACACAAGCGATATATGGACGGCCGGGGCGGGAACCGGAATGCGCAGCTTTCGCCAGCGACGAATCCTGAACGTCGCGCCCAGCAGAAAGGCCAGGGATGCCAGAGTCAGACCAACGGAGATAAAGTCCACAGGCGGCTCACACGGTTACATGGTCAGGAGGCTGTTTGATTCGTGTCCACGGTGAAAACAGGCAGTCCCGGTCTTCACGCTCCGGCGTCGACCTCGTCGGATGTCGCGGTTTCCTCGCGTTGAGCGGTCAGGCCCATCACGGCCTTGTAGGCCGAGGCAATGGCCAGTCCGGCCCCGCATTTCATGCGCATCCAGTCCTGATGGGCGAGGATGGCTCCGGTCGCGAAAAGACGGGGATGGTACACGGCCCCGTTCGGACTCAAGGGGCGCAGCATCTCGTCTGTTTCCAGACCGGCCTGATTGACGAGGTGGCCGCGGGGGTCGAAAAATTTCTGGCGGTGCCAGCTTTCCCGGCTGGTCGGCTGGGTCACGGGCAGATCGAACACGGCTTCGCGGATCCGGCCGCGTTCGGCCCGTAGTCCCTTGCCGAAAAAACGTCCCGTGGCCAGGATGGCGCTTTTGGCCCGGAGCTGGACTGCGGCCCCGTGGGTTCCGGCCGTGAAGACGAAATCGTCCCCGTCCATATGCGTCGCGCTGACCAGTTTCTGGGTCAGGGTGCGCACTCCAAGGGCCGGCAGGCCCCGATCAAAAGCTGCCCGCAGGCGCGGCCCGGCCAGAGACGGGGGCAGGGTCGGGACTTCGAACACAGGTTTACCCAAACGGTCTTCCAGGTCCTTCAGAATCTTGTCGGTGCCGGTCATGCCGAGCACGGCCGGAAAGCCTATATACTGTGCGTCCCGGACCAAAGGGACAACCCGGTCGGCCAGCTCCTGCCGCCGGGCCGGGTCGGCCATGGCCCAGGCCATGTGTTCGGGGTACAGTTCGCCCTGCAGGCCGGGAAAGGCGATGCGGGCCGTGCGCAGCTCTGGCCAATTCGCGCCCCGGACCTCGGCAATCTGGCGGGCGCTGAAGCATTTGAGTCCGTGAAAATCCACAAGCAGGGCCGGCGCCTTGGCTGCCAGGGCCGAAACCCCGTTCCAGGCAGCGCAGGACAGGAGATAGGTCGGCTTGACCGTGCCGGCGGCGGTCAGGGCCAGGCTGTTGCGGCCGGGAGCGCCGGTATAGCACAGGCCATGGCGGGCAAGAAAATCCGTGAACTCGCGTAATGCCTGAGTGATTTCCCGGTCCGTGATCCGGGCATAGGGATGGTCCGGCAGGTCGCGGCGCAAGGCGGTCAGGGCGGCGAAAGGGTCCTCCCAGACCTGCTGGCTGGCCATGGGATGCACGGCCAGCAGGTCGATAAACCCGGTGCTGAAATCAATCCCGCCCGTGCCTCCGGTCTGCACCACGGACAGGCCCCGACTGGCCGCGAAAAGGCTGGCGGCCATGCCGGCAAACCCTGATCCCATGACCATGACATCATAGGTGCTCATGACTGCTCCTGACTGTATTCTGTGTCCTCGGCCGTGGCCGCGGGGGGAAATTCCAGGTCCATGGCCCCGCAGGCCAGGGCTTCCTGCAGGTCGGCCTGCATCAGGGGGACTCCCCACAGGACAGGCGAAAATCCGCGCCAGCGGCGTTCGGTAAAGGTCTTCAGTTCGGCCAGGCCCTGGTCTCCCCGGACCAGGTCGCGGTCGTAGAGGTGGGCCGTGACGCGCGGGCCGCAGAATCCGCCCTGGCACGGACCCTTGCCGACCCGGCTGCGCATGCCGATGGCCTTGAGCAGGGATCGTCCGCGCATGGCTCGGGATTCGTCGACAATGGAGTCAATGACGTTGCGCGAGACCATTTCGCATTCGCACAGGACCAGATCGTCTTCGGTGCGGCTGTCGACCCAGGTGCGCGGCCCTTTGCCCGGTTCGGTCCACTGTCCGAGGGTGGACGGGGGCAGCGGTTCGGTTCTGGTCCGGCACGGGGTGGAGACTCCCAGCTTGCGACAGGCCAGGTCGGCGGTTTTTTCGGCCATGAGGCGGTAGGTGGTCAGCTTGCCGCCGGTGATGGTGATGAAGTTGTCCACCCCGTCCCGGCTGTGATCGATGAGGGAAAAACCCCGGCTGACCTTGCGGTCGTCGCCGGCCGGTCCTTCGGAAACCAGGGGCCGCACTCCGGCATAGGCCCGGATATAGCGCGTTGTCTCCAGAATGGGCAGCATGCGGCGGGCATCGTCAATGATCCGGTCGGCCTCGGCCACGGTAGGTCGGCACTGGTCGGGATCGGACACGCGCACCGAGGTGGTGCCGAGAATGGACACGGTGCCGCCGGGGACGAGGATGTCCGAATCCGAGGGTTTGCGCAGGCGGTTGACCACTCGGGTGGTGATGCGGTCCTGGGTGACGAGCAGGGTGCCGGCCGAATAGAGCACATTGATCTGCGCTCCGGCCAGGGCCGCGACCTGGCCGGCCCAGGCTCCGGCGGCGTTGATGACCAGTCCGGCGTGGATGATGATTTCCTCGCCCGTGGTCAGATCGCGGCAGCGCACCAGGCGGATCTTTCCATCGTGCATGTCCATGGCCGTGGCCACAAGGTTGCGGCGGACCGCGCCGCCCAGGGTCAGGGCCTGGGCGATATTGTCCAGGCTCAGCATGAACGGATCAACGGCCCCGTCCTGAACCGCGTAGGCGGCGATGACATCGCCGGCCAAAGCCGGTTCCAGGGCCCGGGCCGTTTGCGGGGCCAGATGTTGGCAGGCAATGGCGCTGCGCCGGCACAAATCGGGAAACTCGGCGACATACTTCTCGTCGTCACCGGCCACGGCCACGAACAGCCCGCCCGTGTCTTCGATGCACTGCGGGGCCAGACGGCGCAGGATGTCGCCTTCCTCCCGGCATTCCACGGCCGCTTCCTGATCTGACGCCACATAGCGCGCTCCGCTATGGAGCAGGCCGTGATTGCCGCCCGAAGCCCCGGAATTGATGTCGCGCTTTTCGATCAGCAGGGCCTGGATTCCGCGCAGGGCCAGGTCGCGCAGCAGTCCGGCGCCCGTGGCGCCGCCTCCGATGATCAGCACAGGCGTTTCAACAGTGGTCATAAAGATCCTTGCGGCAGGTATCGCGTCGAAAATAATGACAGAAAACGAACGAAAAAACAAAAGCCGGAAGCAGGCTGGCCGCAGGTGGCAAATCCTGCTGGCCAGAGTTTGAAACCCGTGATAGTCCGTTCCCAGGTCATGCCTCCCGCCTTGGGGAAGGCCTTTATCACAGACAGCGGCAATTCTGCCAGATTTATTTTCGAAAACAATAGATTTTTATTTTTTGTGTTCGATAACGAAAGGATTTTTTCATGCACCGATCCCGCCACAACAATCCCCTGGACGGACACGATACCGGCGCCCGACACGTTTCGGTCCGACAACGACACGCCGAAATGATCCGCATGGTTCGTGAGACCGGCTTCGTGACCATCCAGGCTCTGGCCGATCATTTCGAGATCACGCCTCAATCCGTGCGCCGGGACATCAATACCCTGAACGCCAAGGGCCTCTTGCAGCGCTATCACGGCGGGGCCGGCCCCAGCGTCAGCACCGAGAACATGGACTACATGGACCGCAAGGTGCTCTGCTTGGCCGAGAAACGCAGCATCGGCCAAGCCGTGGCCGAGGTCATCCCCAACAAGTCTTCGCTCTTCATCAACATCGGCACAACCACGGAAGAGGTGGCCCGCGCCCTGGCGGGGCACAAGAATCTGCGGGTCATCACCAACAGCTTGAACGTGGCCTCCATCCTGACCGGCAACCCCGAGGTGGAGATCATCGTGGCCGGCGGACTGATCCGCCATCACGATGGGGGCATCGTCGGCGAGGCGGCCATTGATTTCATCCGGCAGTTCAAGGTCGACTTCGGCATCATCGGCATCAGCGGCATCGACATGGACGGCACCCTGCTTGATTTCGACTACCGCGAAGTCCGGGCCGCCCGCGCCATCATGGAGAATTCACGGCAGGTATTCCTGGTCACGGATCGGACCAAATTCGGCCGCAACGCCATGGTCCGCCTGGGCAACATCGACGAAATCGACGCCCTGTTCACCGATGCCGAACCTCCGGCCACTGTGTTGGAACAGATGAAGCGCGGCAGTGTGGAGCTGTATGTCGCCGAGTCCAAAAAAGCCTGAGTATGTTATTTTTCGAAAAAAATAGGTCAGCTGACCAATTTTATTTTCAGTTGAGAAAATTTAATCGGAGTGCTAAGCGCTTTTGAACATGACCCGCATGCCGCCGTTTCAACGCAGACACCTTCTCTGCCCGGCGGTCACTGCCTTGGTGAATCAAGGGTCGCATCCCGCCCACGGAGGAGCCGCATGGGGCTTCAGCTAGATTCCATTGAACGGATCGTTGACGGCGAAACGCATCTGCGTGACATTTCCCTGCAATTCGAGTCGGGCCAGCGTTACGTCCTGCTGGGACGCACCCTGGCCGGCAAAACTTCTCTGTTGCGCATCATGGCCGGCCTTGACCGACCGTCCAGGGGGCGCGTGCTGGTCAACGGCCAGGACGTGACCGGCGTTTCCGTGCGCCGCCGCAGCGTGGCCATGGTCTATCAGCAGTTCATCAACTATCCCTCGCAAACCGTTTTCGAGAACATCGCTTCTCCCTTGCGCATCGCCGGCGTGGCCAAGCCCGAAATAGAAAAACGGGTTCTGGAGACAGCCGCCATGCTCCATCTTGAACCGTTGCTGTCCCGCCTGCCGGCCGAACTCTCCGGTGGACAGCAGCAGCGAACGGCCATCGCCCGCGCCCTGGTCAAGGAAGCCCAGCTGCTGCTCCTGGACGAACCGCTGGTCAACCTGGACTACAAGCTGCGCGAAGAGCTGCGTGACGAACTGCAGGCCATTTTCGGTCAGCGCGAATCCGTGGTCGTCTACACCACGACCGAGCCGACCGAAGCTCTGATGCTTGGCGGCAACGTCATTGTCATGGACGAGGGACGCGTGTTGCAAACCGGTCCCACGGCCGAGGTCTTTCACCATCCGGTCACGACCCGCGTGGCGGAGGTTTTCAGCGATCCGCCCATCAATTTCATCACTGCGGAAGTCGGCGACAAGGTGGCGCACCTGCGCATCGGCGTGGACCTGCCTCTGAGCGGGCATCTGCAGGGTCTGACTCCTGGAGTCTACAAGTTCGGCATCCGGCCCCACCATTTCAACCTGACCCCCAAAACGCCGGAGGACGTTGAAATCCGCACCATGGTCGAGCTGGCCGAAATCAACGGCTCCGAAACCTTTGTTCATTTTCATTATCGCAACAGATCCCTGGTGCTTCAGGATCTTGGAGTCCGGACCTTCAAGGTTGGCGACGAGGTGTCTGTTTTTTTCCGGCCGTGCGACGTCTATGTCTTCGGCGCGGACGAGCACCTGGTCAAAGCCCCGACCTGTCCTCTCGGCTAACGGTCTGATCGTTCAACAAAGGAATTTTTCATGGCCAAGATTGAGCTAGAAAACATCGCCCACAGTTACCGGGCAAATCCCGTCAACGATGACGACTTCGCCCTGAAACGGGTGCACACGGTTTGGGAGGACGGCGGGGCCTACGCGCTGCTTGGCTCCAGCGGTTGCGGCAAGACAACCATGCTGAACATCATCTCCGGCCTGCTGACTCCGAGCCAGGGCAGGGTGCTGTTCGACGGCCGGGACGTGACCACCTTGCCGCCGGAAAAAAGAAATATCGCCCAGGTTTTTCAGTTTCCGGTCCTTTACGACACCATGACCGTTTTCGACAATCTGGCCTTCCCCCTGCGCAACCGCAAGGTGGGGGAGGACGAGGTCAAAAGCCGGGTGCACGAGATCGCGGAAATTCTCGACCTGACTCCATTTCTGAACAAACGGGCCAGCGGATTGGCCGCCGACGCCAAGCAGAAGATCTCGCTGGGGCGCGGGTTGGTGCGCAAGGACGTGGCCGCTATTTTGTTTGACGAACCGCTGACGGTTATCGACCCGCATCTCAAGTGGCAGTTGCGGCGCAAGCTGAAGGAAATTCACAAACAGTTCAAGCTGACCCTGATCTACGTCACCCACGACCAGACCGAAGCCATGACCTTCGCCGACCAGATCGTCATCATGTACGACGGAGCCCTGTTGCAGATCGGCCCGCCGGACGAGTTGTTCGAAGATCCGGCCCATACCTTTGTCGGCTATTTCATCGGCAGTCCGGGCATGAACCTTTTGCCATGCACGGTGCAGGACGGCGCGGCCATTCTTGATTGCGGACGCATTCCGCTTGAGCCGGGCGTGGCGGCCAAGGCCGGGCAGGGAGAGTTTCAGATCGGCATCCGCCCCCTGTACATGCAGCTGATCGAGGCCGAGCAGAGTGGAGCCGTGGCCGGGCGGATCATTTCGGTCGAAAACGAGGGCAGCAGTCGCATCGTCACCGTGGAGTCGGGTTGTTCACGGCTCAAGGTCCGTGTGCCTGAAGGGCGATCCATTCCGGCCGACAGCTGCTGGGTCTGGTTTCCGCCGGAACGGACCAAGCTTTTTCGCGACAAATATCTGGTCAAGTAGGAGGCGGCATGGAGAAATGGGAAAACAACAGGGCCTGGTTTCTGATCCTGCCCGTCTTTGTCATTGTGGCCTTCAGCGCGATCGTGCCGCTCATGACCGTGGTCAACTACTCGGTTCAGGATATTCTTGGTCCGGGACAGCGTATCTTTGTCGGCGGCGAATGGTTCCAGGAAATGCTGCGCGACTCGCGCCTGCATGACGCCCTGATCCGTCAGCTCATCTTTTCCGGCCTGGTCCTCTTGATCGAGATCCCCCTGGGCATCGCCATCGCCCTGACCATGCCGCACAAAGGCTGGACCGCCTCGGCCTGTCTGGTTCTTTTGGCCTTGCCCCTGCTCATTCCCTGGAACGTCATCGGCACCATCTGGATCATCTTCACCCGTCCGGACATCGGCCTGTTCGGGGCCGCCGTCAACAGCCTGGGGCTGGGCTTCGACCACACGGCCAACCCCATGCACGCCTGGATCACGGTCATGCTGATGGAAGTCTGGCACTGGACCCCATTGGTCATTCTTCTGGCCTATGCCGGGCTGCGTTCCATCCCCGACGCCTATTACCAGGCGGCCAAGATTGACGGCGCCAGCCGCTGGGCCGTGTTCCGCTACATCCAGTTGCCCAAGATGCGCGGCGTGCTGACCATCGCCGTGCTGCTCAGATTCATGGACAGTTTCCTCATCTACGCCGAACCCTTTGTCCTGACCGGCGGCGGTCCCGGCAATGCCACGACCTTTCTGTCCATTTATCTGGTCAAGCTGTCCACGGCCATGGATCTGGGTCCGGCCGCAGCCTTTTCCATCATCTACTTCCTCATTGTCCTGCTGTTCTGCTGGTTCTTCTACCAGGTGCTGCAGTCCGTGGGCACGGGAGACAAGTCATGAGAAAACGTCATTTCATCCTGCTTTTCTACCTCACGATTCTGCTCCTGCCCATCTACTGGATGCTGAACATGTCCCTGCGGACCAACGCGGACATCATGAGTTCGTTTCAGCTCTTCCCGCATTCCATGACCCTGGACAACTACCGCAAAATCTTCTCGGATCCGTCCTGGTATTCGGGCTACATCAACACCTTGATCTACGTCAGCATCAACACGGCCATATCACTGGCCACGGCCCTGCCCGCGGCCTACGCCTTTTCGCGTTTCCGCTTCATCGGCGACAAGCACGTCTTTTTCTGGCTGCTGACCAACCGCATGGCCCCGCCGGCTGTTTTTCTGCTACCGTTTTTCCAACTTTATTCGACCTTTGGCCTGATCGATACCCACATCGCCGTGGCCCTGGCCCACTGTCTGTTCAACGTGCCCCTGGCGGTCTGGATCCTGGAAGGGTTCATGTCCGGAGTGCCGCGTGAGATCGACGAGACGGCTTTTATCGACGGCTACAGTTTTCCGCGCTTTTTTCTGGCCGTGTTCATCCCGCTCATCCGGGCCGGCATCGGCGTAACCGCTTTTTTCTGCTTCATGTTCAGCTGGGTCGAGCTCCTGCTGGCCCGCACCCTGACCACCACGGCCGCAAAACCCATCGCCGCGACCATGACCCGCACGGTCAGCGCCTCGGGGCTGGATTGGGGACTGCTGGCCGCAGCCGGCATCCTGACCATTGTTCCGGGAGCGCTGGTCATCTGGTTTGTACGCAATCACCTGGCCAAGGGCTTTGCCCTGGGCCGAGTCTAGGAGGACGGCCATGGATATCAGATGGATGGCCTGGACACCGGTCACGGCCTATTTTTTCACCTTTATCGTACTCATGCTCATCGGCATGACCGTGTGGCAGATCCTTTCGCCCAGCGTGGCCCGCAAGGGATTTCTGCCCATTGTCACCACCCGGGGAGACCGTCTGTTCATCAGCCTTCTGGGCAGCGCATACATCCATCTGGCCTGGCTTGGCCTGACGGAACTGGCTGTCTGGATCGCTACCATGATATCCGTCTGTTTTCTCGTCACTGTCATGCGCTGGGGTTGAGTTCAGGACACCAGGGCGACGGGAAGGAGATGGAAACGGCGTTTTGGGGTTTGTTGGAATAACCGCAAATGGAGGTCCGTATGAAAGTTCGGCGTGTTCTCTTGACCGGAATGCTGATGGTGGCATTCCTGGCTGCCGGGTCCCTTGGTTTTGCCGACGAGGCGAAACAGAAGGCCGCAGCCAAAAAATGGATCGACGAAGAGTTCCAGCCTTCCACGCTCAGTAAAGACGAGCAGATGAAGGAAATGGAATGGTTCATCAAGGCTGCCGCCCCCTTCAAGGGCATGGAGATCAAAGTCGTCTCCGAAACCATCCCCACCCACGAGTATGAGTCCAAGACTCTGGCCAAGGCCTTCTATGACATCACCGGCATCAAGGTCACCCACGACCTGATCCAGGAAGGCGACGTCATCGAAAAGCTGCAGGTCCAGATGCAGTCCGGCGAAAACGTTTTTGACGCCTACGTCAATGACTCCGACCTCATCGGCACCCACTTCCGTTACGGCGCAGCGGTCAACCTGACCGACTGGATGGCCGGCGAGGGCAAGGACGTGACCCTGCCCACCCTGGACATCGAAGACTTCATGGGCATCAGCTTCACCACCGGTCCTGACGGCAAGATTTATCAGTTGCCCGATCAGCAGTTCGCCAACCTGTACTGGTTCCGTTACGATTGGTTCCAGCGGCCTGAGTTGAAAGCCAAGTTTAAGGAAATCTACGGCTACGAACTGGGCGTGCCGGTCAACTGGTCCGCTTATGAAGACATCGCTGAATTCTTCAGCGTGCACGTCAAAGAAATCGACGGCAAGGCCATCTACGGCCACATGGATTACGGCAAGAAAGCTCCGGACCTCGGCTGGCGCTTCACCGACGCCTGGCTGTCCATGGCCGGCGCCGGCGACAAGGGCATCCCCAATGGTCTGCCCGTCGATGAATGGGGCATCCGTGTTGACGGTTGCCGTCCGGTCGGCGCCAGCGTGTCCCGAGGCGGCGCGACCAACGGCCCGGCCGCCAAGTACGCCCTGCGCAAGTACATGGACTGGCTGCGTCTCTACGCTCCTCCAGGCGCACTGGGCATGGACTTCTATCAGTCCCTGCCGAGTCTGGCCAAAGGCAACGTGGCCCAGCAGATCTTCTGGTACACCGCCTTCACCGCATCCATGGTTGAGAAGGGCACCCCGGTGGTCAACGAGGACGGCACGCCCAAATGGCGCATGGCTCCGTCGCCGCGTGGTCCGTACTGGGAAGAAGGACAGAAGCTCGGTTATCAGGACTGCGGTTCCTGGACCCTCCTGAAGTCCACCCCGGTTGACCGTCGCAAGGCTGCCTGGCTCTACGCCCAGTTCTGCGTGGCCAAGACCACGTCCCTGAAGAAGACCCATGTCGGTCTGACCCCCATCCGTGACTCCGACATCCGCCACGAATCCTTCACCGAACGCGCCCCCATGCTCGGCGGTCTGGTTGAGTTCTATCGCAGCCCGGCCCGCGTGGCCTGGACGCCCACCGGCACCAACGTGCCCGACTACCCGAAGCTGGCCCAGCTGTGGTGGCAGAACATCGGCGAAGCCGTTTCCGGTGAAGTCACTCCCGAAACCGCCATGGACAACCTGGCGGCCGAGCAGGACAAGATCCTGGAACGCCTGGAACGCGCCGGCGTGCAGGGCGAGTGCGGCCCGAAGATGAACAAGCCGCAGGATGAAAGTTACTGGCTCAGCCAGCCCGGCGCACCCAAGGCCAAGCTGGAAAACGAAAAGCCCCAGGGTGAAACCGTGGATTACGACACCCTGATCCAGGCCTGGAAGGAAGGCCGCGCCAAATAAGGCCGGTTTTTCGACTAGATCCCGTCATCGCAAAGGAAGGCCTCCGGGCCTTCCTTTTTTCTGGCCCAAGCAACGGCAAGCAGCTAGTTTGGGAAAAAACGCACCGCAGTCAGGAGATCCACAATATGGATGCGAAGCACGTCGAGATTCTGGTTATTGGAAACGAAATTCTGATCGGCGATATTCAGGACACCAACACGTCCTGGCTGTGCGCTCTCGTCCACAGCCGGGGCGGTCAGGTCAAACGCGGAGTCATGCTCCGGGACGAACAGAACGAAATCGCCCGTGAAATAAAGCGCTCTCTGGATCGCAAAGCAGACGTCATCTTCACTTCCGGCGGCCTTGGTCCGACCGACGACGACTTGACCCTGGCGGCCGTGGCGCTGGGGACAAACCGACCCTTACGTCTGCATTCCGAAGCCCTGGATATGGTCCGGAAACAGTACGACCACTTTCATGCCATGGGCATCATGAGTCAGGGCGGGCTCAATCCGGCACGGGAGAAAATGGCCTGGCTGCCTGAAGGTGCGATCCCGCTTTTCAATCCCGGAGGCACTGCCCCCGGGGTCATGCTGTCCATTGGTCCGACAACAATCATTTCCCTGCCCGGAGTGCCTTCGGAACTGAAAGGGATTGTCCATACGTCTCTTGAGAATTTCCTGGCGCAGACCTTTGGCGATGGAGGATCTTTATCCCGAACGCTTTGTGTGCGCTGCAATGACGAATCCATGCTCAATTCCGTTCTGAACCGGGTGGTGTCGCGACATCCTGATGTCTACATCAAATCATTGGCGACCACGGTGGGCGAGACACCGGAACTGAACATCTCGCTTTCGGTCACCGGGGGAAACGGGAGCGAACGGAGCATGCCTCTCAACGCCGCCTGGGAGGAACTGCGCCAGGGGCTTGCCGAGCTGGGCATTGCTTTTTGCTGACAGTTCACTGTCTCAGTAATGGTATGTCCTGTTGGCGATGATGGTCGTCGCCCGAAACAGCTGCTCGTAAAGCACGACCTGGGCCAGTTCGTGAGGCATGGTCATGGGGCTCAGGCTGAGCAGCGAATGGGCTTTTTCCAGCAGATGGGGAGAAAGGCCCAGCGCGCCGCCGATGACGAAGCAGCAGCGGGAGGAGGGGTTTTCAAGGAGGGGGAGCATGAATCCGGCGAACTCGACCGAACTGAAGCCCTTTCCGGTTTCATGCAGGGCGACAAGACAGTCATGAGGGCCGATCTTTTCCAGGATACGTTCTGATTCCAGCCGCTTGCGCTCATCATTTTGCAGATGGGAACAATCCTTGACCTGATGAGATTCGATGCGCAGTACGGGCCTGAGCATTTTCTCATAATGGGCAATGGCCTCAATCCAGTAGTTTTTCTTGATTTTGCCGACAGAAATTATTTTGAGTCTGAACATGGGTCTCGGGGGAAACAGTGTCGTTCGTGTGTTTAGCGAAAATTCCCTTTTTTTCCCGGAGATGTCGAGGGATTGATTTTTACTTGAATTACAGGCAAAAATAACATGTTGCCGAGCGTTACCCGATGAGGTTCACGGGCCGTTCGAATCGGCTCATTTTTGCAACGCGTCACGGAGGTACTGCATGAGTGTTTTTTCCATGGACAACGAAGACAAAAACATTGTCCGCAAATCTTTTCGAGTTCCGGTGCCGCACGGCATGGTCACCTTGACCTACAACGAGCAGGAGCATCCTGTCCGGGACCTTTCCATGTACGGTGTCGGACTGTCCGTGACCAAGCCGGACACCTTTGCCGTGGGCAGCGTTCTCGAAGGGGTCTCTATTACCTTTCCGGACAAGACTTTTTTGGTCGATATCAGAGTGGTGCATATTTCCGCCTTTACAGGTGACACGCTCCTGTGCGGAATGGAAATCATCAACACCCATGATTCCGGTTATATTGACTGGATGACCCGCGTTATTGCCGAAATCAAGCAGACCATGCTCTCCAATCTGTCCAAATCATCATGAATCTCGACGCGGGAGAGATTATGAACCCCAAGCCGCACGACGTTCTTGAAGAACTTTTCAGCAAGGACGCGGACATGTCGGCAGTGTCGGGGCTGGAAGAACTCGATACTCTGATCCATGCCTGCCTGCCTCCGAAGATCTCTCGCCCGACCGAGACCAAGCTTCTTCCCCTCAAACGCAAAGCATTTTCCAGTAAGAGAAAAACCACCCATTATCTGCGTGCAGATGTTTTTGACGGCCTGACTCAGGCCAAGGAGATTCTGCAACGTCTGTTGCCGGACGGGTCAAAATCGCGTGCCTCCAAGTCCAGTCTGGTCAACTTTGCTGTGAACGAGTTGCTGCGGGACATTGAAGAGAAGGGAACTGACAGCGCGGTGATCAAGACTATTCTGCAAAAGATAGCATAGGCAGGAGGATGCCCATGAAGGTGATCTGTCCCCAGTGTCAAAAAGAGCACAACATCGACGAATCAAAAATTCCGGCCAACGCCAAGGTGGCGCAATGCCGGGCATGCGGCCACCGGTTTTCCCTGTTTGGCGGCGACCAGGCTGCAGAGCCTGATTCGTCACCCAAGCCCGGACCACGCAGAGTCGGGGTCACTCTGAGCAAAGGCGGAGTCGGAAAAACCACGACATCGGTCAATCTGGCCGCCGGTCTGGCTCTGGCCGGATTCAAGGTCCTGCTGGTGGACACGGACACCCAGGGGCAGGCCGCCTATCTGCTGGGGATGAAACCCAAAGTCGGTCTGACCGAACTGGTGACCGGTGAGCTGCCACCCGAGGAAGCCATTCTTCCGGCCCGGGAAAATTTGTGGCTTCTGGCCGGAGGCCGGTCCCTGGCCGGAATCAAGCGCCTCATCGATCGCAAGGATTTCGGCGGCGAGCTGACGCTGGCGGAATCGTTGCGCGCCGTTGAGGGGGCCTATGACTACATCATCGTCGACACCTCGCCGGGCTGGGATCCACTGACGGTCAATGTGCTCTTTTATGTCAACGAGCTGATCACTCCCGTGTCGCTGGAAGTCATGAGTCTTCAAGGACTGGTTGAATTTTTGAAAAGTCTGTCCTCAATCCAGAAATATCGCAGCGAAGTGACCCTTAATTATATCCTGCCGACTTTCCTGGATAAACGGATTAAAAATCCCGACGCGATTCTTGAACGCCTGCAGGAGCTTTACGGGGACTACCTGTGCACCCCCATCCGCTACAATGTCCGTTTGTCCGAGGCTCCGGCTTACGGGAAGACCATCTTCGAGTATGCTCCAGGCTCCCACGGCTCGCAGGACTACCGTGATCTGGTGCGCAAGGTCACGGGAAGGCCGGACCTTTTTTCCTGATTTGCCGCTCGAATAACATTTTTGCCCTGCGCACACCCGTGCGTGGGGTTTTTTTCTTTCGGAGATTGATGTGTCAAAATTGCATGCCGGGCATGGTTTTCACGACTTGGGGTCGTCGTGCCCAAGACTCTGATCATTGCCGAAAAGCCTTCTGTTGGGCGCGAACTGGCCGGAGTACTCGGCGTCAAGGGGCGGGGGGACGGATTTCTTTTCAGCCCAACCTACGTCATCAGCTGGGCGATCGGCCATCTGGTCAATATCGCCGAACCGACGCGCCAAAACCCACAGTGGGCAGGCCGATGGAGCATGGCTCAATTGCCCATGCTGCCCGCACGCTTCCAGCTCGACATCCTGCCCAACACGGCCAAACAGTACGAAACCATCCGTCGACTTCTCCTTGATGATGATATTGGCCAGGTCATCAACGCAACGGATGCAGGCCGTGAAGGAGAGCTCATTTTCCGGCGTATCTATCTTTTGGCAGGCTGCACCAAACCCATCCAGCGTCTGTGGGCCAATGACATGACCGAAAAAGGGTTGCTCAAAGCCTTTGCCAACCTGATGAGCGGTGAGGACAAGCGCAACCTTGGTCACGCGGCTTTTGCCCGGGCCGAGGCCGACTGGCTGGTGGGCATGAATTTTTCCAGACTGTTCACCCTGCGGGCCGGCAGCCTGATCACGGTCGGTCGGGTGCAGACGCCGGTTCTGAAACTGCTGGTGGACCGGCGGCGGGAGGTCGAGCATTTCATTCCCCGCGATTACTGGACGGTCGAAGGAGACTTTGCACACGACACGGAACAGTTCAAGGCCACCTGGTTTGCCCCGTCGGAGTTCAAAGACTCAAAAATTTGGACCGAGGAGGAGGGCAGGGGAGTGGTTGATGCCTGCGCCGCCGGACCGGGCGCGGTGTTGAGCGTGGAAAAGAAAAAAGGGCGTCAAAAACCGCCTCTGCCTTTTGATCTGACCACCCTGCAAAAAGAAGCCAACTCCAGGCTCGGTCTTTCGGCCCAGCAAACCCTGGTCATCGCCCAGGGTTTGTATGAAAAGAAAAAACTGATCACCTATCCGCGCACGGACTCCCGTCATCTGACGCAGGAGCTTTTTGACGAGTGTCTGGAAAATCTACGGGCCATCTACCACCATTTTCCGCAAATTTCGCAAAAAGCCGCTCAGAACATCACGGCCAAAAAGAAAAAATTCGAATGCGTCAACGACAAGAAAGTCACCGATCACCACGCCATTATCCCAACCGCCCTCCGCGCCAAGCGCGAGTCATTGGATAACAGCGAATGGGCGATCTACGAAATGATCTGCCGCAGATTCGCCGCAGCCTTCATGGATGACGCCCTGTTTGCCGCATCAACGATCTGGGTTGGCGTCCGCGACCACCGCTTTCGGGCCACGGGAAAAATATTTCAGGATCGGGCCTGGCTGGAAGCTGAGCCGTGGCGTGCCTCAGAGGACAACCCCCTGCCGGATTTACGTAAAGGGGCTGAAATAAAAGTTTGCGGCCTGGCCCTGACTCCGCACAAGACCAAACCCCCGGCTCATTTTACCGACGCCACGCTCCTGGCGGCCATGGAAACCGCTGGAAAATTGGTCGATGACGAAGAATTGCGCGAAGCCATGAAGGAGCGCGGCCTGGGAACTCCCGCCACCCGAGCCCAGATCATTGAAACTTTGTTGGCAAGGAAGTACATCGCCAAGGAAGGCAAGCGTCTGATGGCCACGGATCTTGGCTGCTGGGCCGTGGACGTGGTCTGCTCCATGATTCCTCACGTCGCCTCGCCGGAAATGACCGGCGAGTGGGAAATGAAACTGAAAGAAATGGAGCAGGGCAGGAATGCCTATGGAGTATTCATGCGGCAGGTTCGGGAGATGGTCAGTTCCGGGGTGACTCGGGTCAAAATCAGTCCGGTCAGACCGCCCCAATGTCCTGTCGGCAGGTCCGACACACGCAACGATACCGAGGTTCAGTCATGAATTCCGTGCTGATCGTTGATTCCGACGGCAAATCCCTGGCCAGTATCCAGCGCAAATTACGACGCAGGTTCGAAACCCGCATTGCGCTGGGCGCACCTCTTGGTCTGCAGTATCTGCGGGAGGAAGGGCCTTTTGCCGTGGTTATTGCCGAGTTTTCCATGGAAGATATGGACGGGATTGTCTTCCTGAACCATGTCCGCAAAATATTTCCCTATACCACCCGCATCCTGATCAGTCGCAAGCCCATGGAAGTCATGGATTTGCTGCGAGTGATCAATGACGGCAAGGTTTATCACCTTCTTTCCGCCAGTTGTGATGATTCCACCCTGCTTGATCTGGTTGAAGAAGGGGTGGCCCGCTACGGGACCATTGAAGCCTCGACTCAGAACGTGCACCAGATTCAATCCGTGTATGCCAAGCTGGTACACGATATCGTCTGCTGGCTGCGCAGCGACGTCCGTGACATGCTCCGTCCGATTTTGCCTGTGCTGCGAGCCCTTTGCCTCCGTCTGGGCGATACTTCACCCATGGTCACGGAAATCGCCTGCCAGATGTCGATTATCGGCATGATCTGCCTGCCGGACGGAATTGTGGACAAGGTCGTCAACGGCCAGCAGTTGTCCGACGAAGAACACTTGATTTTCGCCGGGCATCCCGAACATGCAGTGGATCTGTTCCGGTACATGCCGCAATTAAACGAAGTCTCCGAGACATTGCGCGGTTATTCCAATTTTCTGCATACGGCCATCCTGCCGAAGCAGGACGTGCGCCTGCCGGAAATGCCGCTCGGCTCACTTCTGCTGGCTTTGGTCATTCAGTATCGACTCGAATTGTATCAATCGAAAAGCGCCCATGAAAGCGTGGAACGATTGCGGAGTGAAGGGCGTCACAATCCGGAACACCTTCGGATTCTTGAAGACGAAATCGCCCGTCTAAATCCGGTGGAGCAGGCCGTAACGCTTGATGATTTGCGGCCGGGGATGGTTTTAACCCAGCCGGTGCGAGGGTTGCGGGAAGGAAAAGAAGTGATGCTGGCTCCGGAAGGTTACGAACTTTCCAGAACCACCATTATTTTTCTGCGTCAGTCGGCACGGCACGGCACTGTGCGCGAACCGATCATGGTGCGGGCGCGGACTATTCGTCCAGAAGATAGTGGTAGCGTTTGAGCACGGCATAGCTCCATTCCAGTATTTTCTGCATTTCAGCGCCGACGCTCTCGGCATGCACCTGCCCCTGATACTGGTCCAGGTAATAGGCCAGGGTGCCGACATCTTCCTGGTAGACAAGCACCAGCGAATATATGGAAGCAAGTCCGGGACGATCAGGAAATTCAGGCTGTGTCAGCGTGTGCAGGACGAATTTTTTCTTTTCCGCAACCTTGAGTTCAAACAGCTTGCTGGCGATGATTTCTTCCTTGAGCTTGTAGGAGAGCAATGTGCCGCTGGAATCCACGCCCTTGCTCTGAATATCCAGAGGAATTTTTCCGGATGCGGGAGAATCCTGAACTGCAGGTGCTGCCTGGGTCGGAGGAACCTGATCCTGAGCAGGCCTGGCATCCGGACGAGACGCGTTGTTTTCCCCAGTCGCCAGGGCCGGAACGATCATGATCATCACCAGGAAAAAGGACAATGCCATACGTTTCATGTTCAAACCTCATGTTACAGGTCAGGAATCGGTTCGGATCTGCCGGCCCGCCGCAAATCTTTCATCTGCTGAGACAAACTCTAACAAACAAAGGCTTGAAAAGGCAATGCCCTTGGATTTCAAGACGTTGCTTTTTATTAAAGTTAACATAATTTTCATTATGAGTGACTGAAAATGCAGATTTGGCGGGCGAAAGCTTTGATGGTATGCGCTTCGTCTTCACGATGAGTTCTTGCCCGTCTGCCCGCTCTCAGGGGCAAAACGGTGCAGCCCGGAACCGCAGCAAAACACTTCAGCCTCTAACTCACGGAAAACCTGACGAGCCGAATATGAAATTCTTGCCTTCTCAGTTGGCGACACTTTTCCATGCTTCACATCAACGAAGCAATTCCCGCCTTCTAGGCCGATTTGTCGGCATCATACTGTTTATGTTTGCCATCTATACTGTTCTTTTTCACATATTGATGGTTTACGAAGGCCAGGAACATTCATGGATCACCGGATTGTACTGGACCTTGACTGTCATGAGCACTCTTGGGTTCGGAGATATCACGTTTTCTTCGGATCTTGGGCGCATTTTTTCCATGCTCGTCATGTTGAGCGGTGTCATTTTTCTTCTGATCATGCTTCCTTTTACGTTCATTCAGTTTTTCTATGCCCCATGGCTGGAGGAGCAGAACAAGGCCCGTGCTCCACGTCATGTGCCCGACGACATGACCGGTCACGTCATTCTGACCCATTTTGATGCCGTGGCCCTTACCTTGGTGGAAAAGCTCAACCAATACAACATTCCCTACGTCATACTCATTGCCGATCTGCAGCAAGCTCTCCAATTGTATGAACGAGGTCTGCGCGTTGTTGTTGGCGAATTGGATGATCCGGAAACGTACAAGCGTTTGCGAGTCCAGGATGCGTCCATGGTTGTCGTCCTGAACGACGATATTACCAGCACCAACATCATTTTCACCATCCGTGAGGTTTCGGATCGGGTTTTAACCCTGACCAACGCCGATCAGGATGATTCCCTGGACATTCTCAGACTGGCGGGGAGTACATACACCTTCCAGTTCACCAGAATGCTTGGTCAGGTCCTGGCCCGCCGTGTCCTGGGCCTGAGCATGCAGGCCAACGTCATTGGTCGTTTCGATGAACTGCTCATTGCCGAGGCTCCGGTCATGCGGACTCCCTTCCAGGGGCGCACCCTGGCCCAGAGCAGATTGCGCGAACTGACCGGCGTCAACGTGGTCGGCATCTGGGAACAAGGACGATTTCAGCTGCCCGGACCGCAAACCGTCATGGAGTCCAGTACGGTGCTGGTTTTGGCCGGTTCGGACAGTCAATTGGCGAAGTATGATTCATTCGTGCGTTCTCAAAGCGTCGACAACGACCACACCGGGCCGGTGTTGGTGCTCGGTGGCGGACGGGTCGGTCTGGCTGTGGCGCAGACCTTGAGTGGTCGGGGAATTGATTACCGGGTGGTCGAGAAAAAAAACAAACGCACCGAGACTGACGACAGAATCATCGTCGGCAACGCTTCCGATCTGGACGTATTGATCAGGGCCGGCATCAACGAAACGCCGTCCATCATCATCACCACGCATGACGATGATCTGAACATTTTCCTGACCATCTACTGTCGTCGCTTACGGCCCGATGCCCAGATCATCAGTCGCGCCAGTCTGGACAGAAATATCAACACCCTGCACCGCGCCGGAGCCAATCTGGTCATGTCCTTTGCGTCGTTGTGCACCACAACGATACTGAACCTGCTCAGACCGGAAAAATTACTGATGCTGTCCGAAGGACTGAATATTTTCCGTTCCCGGCCGAGCAAAGGCATTGTCGGCAAGGCGCTTCATGCCCAGCGCATTCGCGAAAACACCGGATGCAGCATCATCGCCATCAAGCGCGGGGATCAGATCAATATCAACCCGCATCCGGATACGGTCCCAGAAGCCGAAGACGAGCTCATTTTGATCGGCACGGCCGAATCCGAACGCAAATTCACGGAACAATACCAATCCAGTTAACAAGCCCGTTCCAAAATGCGCACCAGCGTCTGATGCTCCAAAACCACCGGATTGCCACGCATGCTTGACGACAGCGACGCTTTCCGGGCCAACTCATCGACCATGTCCGGCTTCAATCCCATCGCGCTCAAAGAAGAAATGGCCAGATCCTCGCACAGTTCATGAACATATCTCACCCCGTCCTCAATCGTTGCCGCCGGGCTTGCCGTCAGAAGTCTGGCCACTTCGGCGTACCGTTCCAGGACAGGATGTCCGGGGGCGCTCTTGCGCAGTGCGGCGATGTTGGCGTCCATTACGAAGGGCAAAAGTCTGGCGCAGATTGCGCCATGAGAAGCGTTCAACTCCGCGCCCAAGGGAGCCGCGAACCCGTGTACGGCTCCAAGCTTGGCATTGGCCAGAGCCATGCCGGAAAACATGCCGGCCAGGGACATATCTATTCTGGCGTCCAGGTCGCGACCATCGCGGAAAGCACGGCGCAGTGATCTGGCAGATCTGACCAGTCCGTCCCGACACAAGGGATCGGTCAGCGGACTGGCGGCATGCGAAACAAAAGCTTCCACGAGCTGGGTCACGGCATCCATGCCGGTTGCAGCCGTTTGCACTGGTGGCAGGGAAATGGTCAATTCCGGATCAACGACGGCCAGGGTCGGCATCATGCTTGGCGAGCGCAGGCTGACCTTGACGCCGTGTTCTTTGGACAAAAGCACGGCATTGGCAGTGACCTCGGCTCCTGTGCCGGATGTGGTCGGCAAGGCGATCATGGGAACAGGATCACGCTCCAGCGGCCTCCCCTGCCCCACCACCTCCAGATATTTGAACACCGCCCCGCTGTTGGCAATCAGGGCGGCCAAGGCCTTGCCGCTGTCCAGAACGCTGCCGCCGCCAATGGCCACGACCAGGTTGCATTGTCTTGTCCTGGCTGTTGCCGCCAGGGACTCAACCTGCAGCGCTTCGGGCTCTGTCGAGATGGTGACGACATGCAGCTCGTCCATCACCATGCCCAAGGACTGTCTCAACCATTCGTGTCGGCCCGGGTCGCTTCCAGTGACCAGCAGGCACCTGTGACCTAACGAGGCAGCGTGCTGTCCAACCTGCAACCGACACCCCGGTCCGAATACGATTTTTGGTGACGAGAAAGAATAAACCATGCGATCTCCTGAAAACAAACGCCAATGGTATCTGTTGAAAATTGCCCAGCGCAACAAGAGCTGCAAGCTCGATCCGAAACCACCCCACTCCCAAGGACATGGGAAACAGTCAATGGCGACGATAGTGCTATTGCAGTCCCAAAAGAGCTTAACTTTACAGGCGCGTAAGCGGGAATTTCTTCCAAAAGTTTTAGGCATCTACCCCATCATCTCTGGGAGCGCGGCTTTTCAGCGCCGCCTCTTGATAAGCGGCAAGCAAAGCAAAATCATCATGGATAAAAAACTTGACGGCGAAAGGGGCCTTGAATAACAGAGCAAGGCTGCTTCAAGCGCCAGTAGCTCAGGTGGATAGAGCAATTGCCTTCTAAGCAATCGGTCGGGGGTTCGA
>CAZYZA010000016.1:24197-41396 GCA_964651415.1 uncultured Desulfovibrionaceae bacterium | reverse complement strand
GATGGGCAGGAGCCAGACCGAGACGGCCCAGGCGATGAGAGTCAGGGGTGTGCCGACCTTGACGTAATCCATAAACTTGTATCCTCCCGGTCCCATGACCAGCAGATGGGCCGGATGCGACAAGGGGCTGGCAAAACTGGACGAGGCCGCGATGGCCACGGTCATCATCAGCAGATGGGCCGAAATGCCCAGACTCGATGCCGTGCTCAGCGCCACCGGCGTCATGAGCACAACCAGGGCGGCCGTGGGTATGATCTGCGTTCCGAGCACGGTCACGCCGAACAGGGCGGCCACGACCCAGCGCGGCCCCATGTCGCCGACCATGGAAATGAGCACCTCGGCCCCCATTTGCGCCGCGCCGGTGTTTTGAATGGCCACCCCCAGCGGCAACATGCTGGCGATGAGGAAAACCACCTTCCACTCAATGGCCCGGTACGCCTCGTCCATGCTCAGACAACCGGTCAGGACCATGACTGCCGCACCGGTCAGGGCCGCAATGGCGATGGGCACAAGGCCGAGAATGGCGCTGCCCAGCACCGCGAGCATGATCAGGGCGGCAACCGGAGCCTTGTTCAGGCGGGGAGCCTGGGCGGCATCCTGATCCAGAACCAGGAAGTCGCTGTCCCGGGCCACGGCCTCCAGGCTCTGACGAGGACCGTGCACCAGCAGGGCGTCGCCGAACTGCAGGGCCATATCCTGCAGGCCGGTCCGGTAGGCCTGCCCCTTGCGCAGGATGGCCAGCACGCTCAATCCGTAATGGTCGCGGAACAACAGGTCGCTGAGAGTCCGCCCGGCCAGGGTGGTCCGGGGCGAGAGCAGCAGTTCGGCCGCCCCGATCTGCTGGGATTCCAGCTCAGCCACCAGGCTTGACGAACTGGGCGAAATCTCCAGGTCCTGCAGGCCCTCGAACACATCCAGGTCGCGGCCAAGGCCCTGAACAACAAGCAAATCTCCCGGCTGGACCGTCTCGTCCGGAAGCGGCATGAAGGCCACCTCCCCGCTTCTGATCAGGGCCACGACCGTCAGGCCAAAGGCGTTGCCCAGACGGCTTTCCACCAGATTGCGCCCCGCCAGCACCGATTCCGCCGGTACCCGGACCGACGCCAGGCGCAGCTCCTCGCAACCCAGGCTGTGTTCGCGCCCCGCTTCCGTCACGTCCAGAGTATCGATCAGGCCCGCCCCGACCACGCGGTCCAGTGCGTCCTTCTCGCCTTGCAGCACCAGGATATCCCCGGCTTCGAAGCGGTGGCGGCGAAGGTCCATCAGACAGGCGCCGTCTGCGGACTCAAGGCTCAGCACATGCGCCCGGTGCTCGCGCCGCAGCCCGCTTTCGGCCAGGGTTCGTCCCAGCAGGGGGGAAGACGTCCCGATCCGGCCCCGGCCAACCAACAGCCGCGGCGTGACCAGGTCCAGGATCTGCTCCACCGGCTCAACCCGCAAATGCTGGCTGCCATGAAAACGATGGAGATGGTCGGTCTGGCCGTGCACAAGAATGATGTCCCCGGCCTGCAGGACTTCGGACGCGCGGGGGGCAAGGGCAAGATTGCCCGAACGCTGCAAGCCGACCACGGTCAGATAAAGGGCTGAGCCGAGACGGCTTTCGGCCAGGGTCCGACCCACGAGTTGCGAGTCGGGCCGAAGTTCGATGCTGAAAACGTGCGCTTCCAACTGATAGGCGGCTTCCAGCCCCTTGTGCTCGTTGCCCGCCACGCCCCTGGGCAGCAGACGCAATCCGACCAGAACCATGAAGGCTATACCTGAAATGACAATGGCCCCTGTGATGGGCGTGAAGTCAAAAAGGGCGAACGGTTCAAGACCGGCGGTCTGCAAGGCTTCCGTGGCCAGGATGTTGGGCGGGGTGGAGATGCCGGTGAACGGTCCGCCGAGCAGGCAGCCCAGAGCCAGAGGCATGAGCAGACGGGACGGGGGCCTGCCGCTGCGCCGGGCCAGGTCCATGACCGCGGGCAGAAGAATGGCGGCGACCGTGATGGTGTTGATCAGGGCTGAGAGCAGGCTGGACACGACCATGATGGCAATGACCAGTACGGCTTCGCTTCTTTTGGCAAAATGCTGCAACGGTTGGCCGATGCGATAGGCCACCCCGGTGCGCGTCAACCCGGCGGACAGAATGAACATGGCCCAGACCGTGACCACGGCCGGGCTGCTGAAACCTGCCAGGGCTTCCGTCGGAGAAACCAGGGTTGTCAGGGCCAGGGCCGAAAGAACAAGCAAACCGACCACATCCACCGACACCCAGCCGCCGATGAAAAGCACCAGGGCTACAACGACAATCACGGTCAAAGCAGCAAGTGAAAACATAAACACAGTCCCTTATGGTCAGATTTGGTCGGAAGCCGCAGACCGGAAATTGCCCTTGGCGCAATTATTTCACCTCGCGGCAATCAGCGTTTGATGGTTTTGCTGCTGGTGGTCCGGACCGGCAACCGCAGGCGCGCTCCCCTTTGCGACAATCCAACTGCTTGACATCAAAAAGTTTAACCAGAAAGTTAAAGCAAACTACGAACTTTGTAGCGTGCACCGCCGCACAGCGCCGGGAATCCCTGGCGTTTGGCCGCACTCCCGCAATCGTACGCTCCACCGCCGTTGCCACAACGTGAGATGAAAAAAAGGGACCGCCTGCCCCGTGCCGGCGACAGGCGGTTTATTCGATGATGTCGATGCAATCGTCCGGACAGTAGGAAGCAGCCTTGCGGGCCGCGCTTTCTTCACACGGATTCTGCAGAACTATGGCCACATGGGCGGCCTCGTCGTAATCAAAAATTTCCGGGGCCAGTTCCACACAGGCCAGACAGCCCGAACAGCACGGCCGGTTCACCGCCACTTCCACCAATTTCATCGCAAGCCTCCCAGATATGTTCCCAATCGACGCATGCCTTCCTCAATGTTTTCGATGGAATTGGCATAGGAAAAACGAATGTACCCCTCGCCGCCCGGACCGAAATCAACGCCCGGTGCAACGCCCACTCCGGCCCGTTCCAACAGGTCGAAGGTAAAGCTCATGGAATCGTTGGTGTATTTCCGAGCATTGGCCAGGACGTAAAACGCGCCCGTAGGCTCGACCTTGATTCCAAATCCCAGTTCGCGCAATCGTTTGATGAGATGCAGCCGCCGTTGGTTGTACACGGCCTTCATCCGGGCCACATCCTCCTTGGCCTGAGTCAGGGCGGCCACCCCGGCCCACTGGGCAATGGAACTGGTGCACAGAAAAAAATTCTGCTGCATGGTCTGCAGTCGCCGCATATAGCCTTTGGGGGCGATGACGTAGCCCAACCTCCAGCCGGTCATGGCATAAAGCTTGGAAAAACCATTGAAAACAAAGCAGTTGTCCGTGAATTCCAAAGCCGTGTGTTCCCGGCCCTCGTAGACCAGGCCATGGTAGATCTCATCGGAAAAAAGCGGCGCGCCCATCTCGGCAAGGCCCCGGTACCCCTCCGGGTTGACCAAGGTGCCTGTCGGGTTGGCCGGAGAATTGACCAGGATGCCGCGCACATCCTCACCCATGCGCTCCCGGACAGCGTCCAGACGAAACTGAAACCCGTCCTCTTCCTTCACGGGCAGAAAATCAGGCACCGCTCCGGTAAAGCGGATGAAATTGGGATAGCAGGCATAGCTCGGGTCGGACAGCAGGACCCGGTCTCCGGGCTGAAGAAGCAGGGAAAAGACCAACAGCATGGATGGCGACGTGCCGGAGGTGACCATCACCTGATCAGGATGGACGTCAACCCCGTATTTTTCGTGGTAGTGCTGGCAGATGGCCTCGCGCAGTTCGATGATGCCCAGAGAATGGGTGTACTGGCACCGCCCGTCACGGATGGCCTTGCAGGCCGCATCCTTGACGCATTCGGGCGTGTCAAAATCCGGCTCTCCGATCTGCAGATGGACAATGCTGCGCCCCTGCTTTTCCAGAAGGCAGGCCCGTTCAAGCACATCCATGACCTTGAAGGAATTCAGGTTCCGGCAGCACGGATTGATGCGGCATTCGCTCATGATATTCTCCCCCGTGATTCGTGATACGAGCCGCTTATACTCCTTGGCGGCAAAGCTCAAACTCCCGGATTGCCCTCCCGCCCCGAACTTCCGGACCCAAGGTCAGGTGGGTCGGAACGTGCTGCACGAGCCTGAAATCGACTGTGCCCTGAAATTTCAAATTCGAAATCCCAGATGCTTACAAACAATCACAAGGAATTTACGCCATGGCGCCGCAACGCGAAGAGTGCGGATAGTTGTCCAAAAGCGCATGACCTGGGGGGCGATACGCTGACGTGAACAGCGCCACGAAATGGGAGCACAGTTCGTTGCACATGAAAAAGCCCCGGCTCCTGATCAAGCCGGGGCTGTGGTCGCGTTCGAATCCGTCCTATTCGGCCGGACCTTCAATGATTTCCGTGCCCTTGGGCGGCTCCAGCGTGAATTCCTTGGGATCGACCGCCACGTCCAATTCCAGACCGGTCAGTTCCAGTTCGTTGATATTGCCGAAAAAGTCCGTCAACTTGATGCGCTCAAGCATGTACTGCCCCGGTCGGACCCAGATTTCGCCCTCGATCAGATTGGGCTCGGGCTCCTTGGGGATGAGCTTCAGATGAAGGTATTCGCCGTCCTCGCCCAAATCCTGGAGCGTGAAGTCGTCCTTGAGATTGGCCTCGCCGGACAGAAAGCGGATCATGGTCTTGGAACTGAGCACCTGCTCCACGGAATAGCGGTATACGGTTTCTTCCTCCGGGAAGTAGTTCCAGACCGTGTCCTTGCCGATGATCAGGAATTCCTGTTCCGGGCTGGTCGTTTCCCAGCGGATATACATCGGCCGGGCAAAGGTGATACTGCCCAGCCGCTCCTGCACCTCACGGCTGGAAGCGTTGGTCAGTTTCTGCAGGAAAAACCCGCGAAAAGACTGCAATGTATCATAACGTTTCTGGATCTGGTCGGCCAGGTCCTCGGCATGAGCGCAGACTGCGGAGCTCAGAAAAAAAACGAGCATCCAAAAAAAACGTTGCACATGAACCTCCTGGATAATGTTGCGTTCACCTATCAATGCACGTATCGGGAAACCCCTTTACGCCTTCAGGCCAATACTGACTTTTATTCCGGTTGTTAAGCAATGAACCCCAGCCCTGAAAAAATTCCATCCGCCCCGTTCGCCCCTGCGCTGCCGGCCCTGGGCCTGCTGACTTTGGTTTTTCTGGCCAACTTCCTGGCCAGAACCCTGTTCGGCCCCCTGCTGCTGCCGATCAGCGAACAACTCGGGCTCGGCCTGGCCGCCAGCGCCAACCTGTTTGTCTGTCTTTCGGGCGGATACAGCTTGTCGGTGCTCTGCGCGGGATTTCTCTCCCGACACATTGGCCACAAACGCACCATCGTCACCTCCGTGGCCGTCATCGGCCTGTGCCTGCTCGGGCTGTCAGCCAGCGACACATTCTGGGAACTCGCGCTCTGGACCGTGTGCATGGGCGCCGGCGCCGGCCTGTACATGCCGTCCGGAGTGGTGACCATCACCGAGATCACCCCCACCGCTCATTGGGGTCAGGCCTTTGCCGTCCACGAACTGGCCCCCAATCTGGCCTTTATCGGCGCGCCCCTGCTGGCCGAATTCTTTCTGCGATCAACGGGGTTTTCGATCCTGTTTCGTCTTCTGGGCATCCTCTGCCTGGGACTGGCCCTGCTCTATGCCTTGCGCGGACCACGCACCGTGCGTCCGGGCATGCCCCCTGCCCTCGGCAACATCAAAACAATTGTCCGCAATCCGGCCTTCTGGATGACGGCCCTTCTTTTTACGCTGGCCGTGGGCGTGGAAGTCGGCGTCTACAATCTGATTCCAGCCTTTCTGGTCACGGAAAAAGGGGTGACCAGAGACACGGCCAACATCATCCTCGGGTGTTCCCGCGTCCTGTCCCTGGTTTTTCTTCCGGCCACGGGACTGGTCATTGCCCGCATCGGCTATCACCGCACCCTGGCCCTATGCATGCTGGGCACTGGGCTGACCACCATCCTGGCCGGTCACGGCCCCCTGTGGTGGTGCGTGACCATGCTGACCCTGCAGCCTGTTTTCGTGGTCTGCTTCTTTCCTGTCGGATTCGCGGTGCTGTCCCTGGTCTGTCCCAAGGCGACCAATGACCTTTCCGTCTCATTGACCGTTATGTGCACATCACTCGTCGGAGCCGGCATCCTGCCCGCAAGCCTGGCCTGGTGCGGCGAAAGGCTGACTTTTGCCCTGGCCTTCAGCCTCTTCGGCGTCCTGACCTGCGCGGCCAGCCTCGTGGCCATCCGCAAACTGCGCATTCCCACTGCACAATCCGCACTATGAATGCAAAAAACGCACCCCGGCAGACATCCGGGGTGCGTTGACATAGGAGTTTCTTTCGCGAGGAAGAATCAGGCCAGAGGAGCGATTTTCCAGATGTTGCGGGCATACTCCATGATCGAACGATCGCTGGAAAACTTGCCCATGTTTGCCGTGTTCAGGATCGACATCCTGGTCCACAACGCCTGATCCTCATAGATTCTTGAAACCCGCAACTGCGTCTCGATATAATCCTCGTAGTCCGCCAACACCAGATAATAGTCACCGTGATGCAGCAGGGAATCAATGATGGGCTTGAACAGGTTCGGCTCACCCGGTGAAAAATATCCGGTGCCGATCATGTCCAGGACTTTTTTCAGCTCATTGGAGCTTTCGTAAATCTGCCACGGATTGTACCCGCCGGCCCGCAATCGCTCCACCTCGTCCTCGGTCCGCCCGAACAGGAAGAAGTTCTCCTCCCCCACCACTTCGCGGATCTCGACGTTGGCCCCATCCAGGGTCCCGATGGTCAGGGCTCCGTTCATGGCGAATTTCATGTTTCCAGTGCCCGAGGCCTCCATGCCGGCCGTGGAGATCTGCTCCGAGAGATCCGAAGCCGGAATGATCTTTTCGGCCTGCGAGACGCAATAGTTGGGCAGAAAGACCACCTTCAGCAGATTGCCGGCGCTGGAGTCGGAGTTGATGGTTGCGGCCACGGAATTGATCAGCTTGATGATCAGCTTGGCCTGAAAATAACCCGGAGCGGCCTTGCCGGCAAAAAACACGGTCCGCGGCGTGAATTTCTCTCCGGTCTGCATCCGGATCCGGTTGTAGAGGGTGACCACGTGCAGGATGTTCAGCAGTTGCCGCTTGTACTCGTGAATGCGCTTGATGTGGACATCAAACAACGTGCCGGGATTGATCCCGATCCCCAACTTGCGCAACACATATCGGGCCAGAAGTTTCTTGTTGAGTCGTCGCACTTCCCTCCAGCGTACCTGAAAATCAGGATCGTCGGCATAGACTGCCAGACCGGAAAGCTTGTCCAGGTCGGAAACCCATCCCGAACCGACAGCGGACGTGATCAGTTCGGACAGGGCAGGATTGCACTGATACAGCCAGCGCCTCGGAGTGACGCCGTTGGTGACGTTGGTGAATTTGCCCGGATACAGCATGTTGAAATCCCGGAACAATTTCGTCTTGATAATCTCGGAGTGAAGCGCGGCCACCCCGTTGACCGTATGGCTGCCGACAATGGCCAGGTGAGCCATGCGGACATGCTTCTGATCTCCCTCGCCAATGATCGACAAGGTGCGGATGAGGTCCGTACGTCCGGGAAAACGTCCGCCGACATCCTCCAGAAAGCGGTGATTGATCTCGAAGATGATCTGTAAATGACGGGGCAGGACACGTCCGAGGAGATCCGTGGACCAGGATTCCAGGGCCTCGGGCAAAACCGTGTGGTTGGTGTAGGCAAAGGTTTTCTGGCAGATGGACCACGCGTTTTCCCAGGTCAGCGATTCCTCATCGACCAAGAGACGCATCAGTTCCGCGATGCTGATGGCCGGGTGAGTGTCGTTCAACTGCACGGTGACCTGATCGGGAAAGCAATCGTAGGAAGAGTAATTGTTCTTGCGGAAACGACGGATAATATCCTGAAAGGTGGCCGCAACAAAAAAATACTGCTGCTTGAGACGCAGTTCCTTGCCGCGTGGGCTGTGGTCGTTGGGGTAAAGCACCTTGGAGATATTCTCCGTCTCCACCTTGGACTGCACCGCGCCGATATAATCACCCTGATTGAATTGCTCCAATTCAAAATCACGGCTGCAGATGGCTTTCCACAGACGCATGTTGACCACGTTGCAGTTCTGATACCCCGGAACCATGATGTCGCAAGCCATGGCCATCACTGTTTCCGTGTCCACCCACCGAAAACGTTCATGGCCGGCGCTGTCTTCGTAGACTTCGATCCGTCCGAAAAAATTCACCCGGCACATGAAATGCCCGCGCCGAAGCACCCAGGGGGACTCCTGACGCAGCCAGTTGTCGGCGCCTTCCTGCTGATAGCCGTTGACGATCGTCTGGTAGAAAATACCGTAATCGTAAAGAATGCCGTATCCGTAGCCGGGGATTTTGCACGTGGCCATGGAATCCAGATAGCACGACGCCAGACGTCCCAGGCCTCCGTTGCCAAGCCCGGGATTCCATTCCTCGTCTTCGAGCTCATCCAGGTCCAGCCCAAAGGAACGCACGGCTTCCCGGCATTCTTCCTCGATGCCCAGAGCCTGGATATAGTTCATCAGGAATCGGCCGGGCAGGAACTCAAGCGAAAGATAATAGACGCGCTTGGTGATGGAATCATAGTATCCGCGCTGGGTGTCGATCCATTTCTCAAGCAGCCTGTCGCGAACGCTGTAGCAAAGCCCGAGATAATAGCGGTCCTTGCGGGGTGGAAAAGGATCACTGCCGAGGGTCAGAGCCACGTGTCGCTGGATGTCGTCCTTGAGGGTCTGGACGGTCTGGGTTTGATCGGGTGTCATCAACCTTCCTCCCGTTTATTCTGAGTTTCACATAATTTGCGTCTGGATTGGAAAGTGGGTAGCATAAAATATTCCGGACAGAAACAGTAAAATACGTGAGGCTCTGTGCACCCCAAACACCATCCTGGAGCCGACATGCGTCGGATATGCCTGGCCTTTGTTGGCACCTTGATTCTTTCCATCCTGCTGACCCCAAACGCACCCTGTGCGGAGGAAAACGCCGTGACGAAAGTAACGAAAAGCATTGAGGAATGGAAATCCGCTCTCTCGCCGGAGCAGTTCCACATCTTGCGCGAAAAGGGGACCGAACCTCCATTTTCCGGAAGATTCAACGACCACCACAGCCTGGGCACGTATGTCTGCGCCGGTTGCGGAAACCCGCTTTTCCATTCCGACGCCAAATTCGATTCGGGTACGGGCTGGCCCAGTTTTTTTGCTCCCGTCAGCGCCCAAAGCGTTGTCCTGCACCAAGACCGTTCCTGGTTCATGGTCCGCACCGAGGTTGTCTGCGCCGCCTGCGACGGCCATCTCGGCCATGTTTTCAACGACGGACCGCAACCCACCGGATTGCGTTACTGCATAAATTCCCTGGCTCTGGATTTTTTGACCACAGGGCCGTAACAACACGTATCTGACTATAAAAAAAGGGACTTTGCCCGCAACTCACCCCACGCAAAAGGCCGTATTGCCAGGGTTGCATCAATGGTCCGGTTCGGTTAAACGTCCAAACTGTTATGTTCTCCATGATGCATGCGGTTGGCTTCCTGTCTCTATCCCGCCCCCTCCACCTCCGGCTCTGCGCCAACCGCCCAACGCTCAACAACATGAGGTCCAAATATGAATGGTCATGGCGCGTTTGTCGTCACGTCCCTCCTGTTTGTCATGATCACAGCTCTGGTCGGCTTTGCGGCCCACGGATCAGCCAAACTTGAGGCAAGCAAGTACTATGTTTCCAGGATTGAAACCATGCACGAGGAACGGCAGCAGCTTGTGCGGCAACTGGCGGAACTGAACGATATCAAAATCATGGAAGTCACCCTGACCGCCTACAGCCCCACTGTCGAGGAATGCGGGCCGGATCCCTTCACCACGGCCAGCATGACCAAGGTCCGTCCCGGCATCGTGGCTGTCAGCCGGGATCTGTACGAGCAAGGCTGGGTTTTCGGTAAAAAGGTCTACGTCAAAGGGCACGGCGTTTTCGAAATCGCGGATTTGATGAGCAAGCGCCACACGCAGCGCATGGACATATTTTTTCCGAGCACCGAAGATGCCAGGCAATTCGGCATCAAGCAGACAACTGTCGCTCTCTTGGCCGGCTAGGCCGAACCTCTGCCGGACACGCAAAAACGGCCCCCTGTCTTTGGACAGAGGGCCGTTTTTTTTGTCGCGCACAGGCCTGCAACAGAGCTTCCGAGGACCAGGAACCCGAATCAGTCGTAGCGGGTCCAGTGCAGGGGAGCTTCGTATTCAACGCCGCTGGCGTATCCGCCGCGACCGGCGGGCACGCACCACTTGACCGTGGCCCGGACGTCGCGGGCCAGACCGGCCAGTTCGAAATCCAGACGGATGGTGATGGTACTGCCTTTTTTCAGGGGAGTTTCATGCAGCAGGTAGAGGCCGCCACGGCTGAAATTGCCGATCTGGGCCGGCAAATAGCCCTCGCGCAAGGACGAGCAATACAGGATCAGACGAGATTTGTGGTGACGGGGCCACTGCCGACGATTGTTTTTGACCATGAAAGCCTCCTTGCGGGCCGCGCCGCAGTTGAGGGACCATAGCCGCAACAACGCCCAGAGGACAACCGTCTAAAGGCGTCCGCCGTAAATCCTCTGCACCTCTTCGTCCTTCATGGAAAAGCTGTGGTCCGGCCCGGGGAAGGTGCCGGCCCGGACCTGCCCGGCGTAATCGGCCAGACCTTCACGGCCCCTGGCTCCCAGTGTCTCAAACTGCTTGACGAATTTCGGCACGAAGCGCTCGAAAAGACCCAATGCGTCGTGCCAGACCAGCACCTGTCCGTCGCAGGCGTTTCCGGCCCCGATGCCGATGGTCGGCACGGAAACCTTGTCCGTGACCAGTCCGGAAACCTGAACCGGAATGCATTCCAGGACGATCATGAACGCGCCGGCCGCTTCCAGGGCCAGGGCATCATCAAGAAGCTTGGTGGCCGCCTCGGCCGTGCGGGCCTGGACCTTGTATCCGCCCAGGGCCGTGGCCGACTGCGGTGTCAGACCGACATGGCCGCAGACAGGAATGCCCGCCCGGACCAGAGCCCGGACCTGTTCGGCAATCTCGGCTCCGCCCTCGACCTTGACCGCCTCGCACCCGCCCTCGCGCAGCAGGCGGGCCGCGTTTTCCAGAGCCTGGGCGGATGAAATCTGATAGGACATGAAGGGCATGTCCGTGATCATGAAGGTGTTCCGCGCCCCGCGTCGGGCCGCGCGGGTATGGTGGATCATGTCGTCCATGGTCACGGCCACGGTGGAGTCGTACCCCAATACGACCATGCCCAGGGAGTCGCCGACCAGGACAATGTCCACACCGGCCTCCTCGGCCAGACGGGCCGTGGGATAGTCGTAGGCCGTGACCATGACGAGCTTGTCTCCCTGACGCTTGGCCTGTTGAAAATCGGGCAGATTCTTCATGACGCGTCTCCGTTAACGGATTTGATCTCGTTGTCGGGGCCGACCAGAACCACCATCGGTTCGTGGCCGGGAATCTCCTCGGGGGAAAGCATGACGTAGGACGCGATGATCACCCGCTGGCCCCGATTGCCCTTGTGGGCGGCGGCTCCGTTCAGGCAGATTTCGCCCTTTTCGCCCAAAATAACGTAGGTCGAAAGGCGCTCTCCGTTGTCGACATTGTAGATGTCGACCCGCTCGTTGAGCTCGAAACCGGCCGCGCGGATCAGATCGGGACAGATGGCCACCGACCCTTCATAATCGACTTCCGCGCCGGTAATGGTCGCCCGGTGGAGCTTGGCCTGCAAAAAAGTACGTAACGGCATTTATCTCTCGGAGACAATAAGTTTGTTGTCGATCAGCCGGGCCTTGCCCAGTCGCATGGCCACGGCGGCCAAAGTCTGATCCTGCACCTTGTCCAGAACCTCCATCCGGTCCGGATGGACCAATTCCAGATAATCCAAGCGGCCCATGGGAATGCGTTCCCGGTAGTAGGCCGCAACCTTTTCGTGCAAAACCGCGCAGTCCTTTTCACCGGACCGGATCAGCCCTTCCAGCATGACCAGGCCCTGCTGGATGTGAGGCGCCACTGCCCGTTCTTCGGACGAAAGGTACACGTTGCGCGAGCTCATGGCCAGGCCGTCGGCCTCGCGGACCGTGGGCCGACCCTCAATGCGCACGGGCATGTTCAGCTCACGCGTCATCTTGCGGATCACGGCCAGTTGCTGCCAGTCCTTCTGTCCGAAAACGGCGAACGTCGGCTGTACGAGGTTGAAAAGCTTGCAAACCACCGTGGCCACGCCCTGGAAATGACCGGGCCGCGACTGTCCGCACAGGGTGCGGGTCAGGTCCGGGACAGTGACCCAGGTGCCGTGATCCGGGCTGTAGACGCTGTCCTTGCTCGGAGCGAAGAGCACGTCCACGCCGCAATTCCCGGCCAGCCCGGAGTCGCGTTCCAGATCCGACGGATAGTTGTCCAGATCCTCCCCCGGCGCAAACTGGGTCGGGTTGACGAAAACAGACGCCACCAGCACATCGCAGCGTTCCCTGGCCCAGCGCATCAGAGACAGATGTCCTTCGTGCCAGCAGCCCATGGTCGGCACCAGGCCGACCACCCGCCCCTCCTGCCGCCAGCCCAGACCCAAGGCCTGCATGGCGGTCGAGGTATTCACCGTCTTCATCGTCATCATAAGCTCCTCTTGGCCTGGAGCTGCACGTCGAAACACTCGCAGCCGCAGTCGCAGACAATCTGGTCGCCGATACGCCGACCGTCGGGATCGTCGACCACGTCGTGAAGAATGCCGGTCTTGTTGTCGTAATGGAATTCCATGCCGATGACATCGACCATCCCGTACAGACCGCACCGACGGCAGATGAAATCGCGCAGATCTCCGAATTTAGCGTGCATTCCCGTCCTCCCGCGAAAGGCTTTCCAGCTGGATGTTCAGGGCCTGGGTGGACATGTGGATCTCGCGCGTGGACACCGCCAGCGAAACCAGCATGGACAAAAGGCTCAGTCCGAACAGGACCTTGCCCATGATCACAAGCCCGGCAAAAAGGAAAAACATGCACAGCACGCAGAGAAAAAGGCTGAGCACGCCATAAAGCTGCATGAGTCGGATCAGGTTGACCCGGGTGCGCAGACTGGCGATCTGCGCCACCAGCCCCGGCTGATGACTGGACTGATAGCGGTCGTAGAGGGTGCGGATCCTGGACGCCAGGGCCAGGAAACGGTTGGTGTAGGCCAACAGGATCAGGGACAGGGTGGAAAACAGCAGGGCCGGGGTGGTCAGGGTGATGTCCATTGTCGGTTACGCCTCGCAGAGTATGCGCAGTTCTTCCAGTTCGTCCCACCGGGTCAGCAGCATGTCCAGCTCCCCTTCCAACTCCTGCAGCCGGAGGGCTTCGGCAGCGACCGCAGTATGGTCATTGGTATAAAATCCGGGGTCATTCAGCCGTTCCTGAACCACGGCAATTTCCGCCTCCAGTTTTTCGATGCGCTCCGGCAGGGCGTCAAGCTCCTGATTTTCCTTGTAGGTCAGCTTGCGGGCCTTGGCCTGCCGGACCCGTGCGGGCTTGACGGGCTCGGCAGCGACCTCGACGGGCCGGGGACGCTGGATCAGCCAGTCGTCATAACCGCCGGCATACTCAACCACCCGGCCGTCTCCTTCAAAAACCAGGCAGGACGTGACCGTGTTGTTCAGAAATTCGCGGTCATGACTGACCACCAGCACGGTGCCGGAAAAATCGCCGATCAGTTCTTCCAGCAGCTCCAGGGTTTCCTGATCCAGGTCATTGGTCGGCTCGTCCAGAACAAGGACGTTGCACGGCCGGGTGAACAGCTTGGCCAGCAGCAGTCGGTTGCGCTCTCCGCCGGACAACAGGCTGACCGGGGTCTGGGCCCGTTCGGGTGTAAAGAGAAAATCCTTCAGGTAGCCGATGACGTGCCGACGGTTGTCGTTGACGTCGATATAATCCGCGCCTTCGCCGACAATGTCGCGGGCGGTTTTTGTGCTGTCCAGCAGGGAGCGCATCTGGTCCGAATAGGCGACCTGAATGTGCGTGCCCGGCCGGACCTCGCCCTGGTCGGGAACAAGCTCGCCCAGCAGCAGTTTGAGCAAGGTGGTCTTGCCCGCGCCGTTGGGACCGACAATGCCGACCTTGTCGCCGCGCATGATATTGGCGGAAAAATCACGAATGACCGGCGCATCGCCCCAGCCATAACTGATATTCTTGACTTCCAGCACCAAGGCGCCGGTCTTGGCGGCCTCCTGAATCTGCATGGACACGGTCCCGACGCGCTCCCGGCGGCGACGGCGCTCCTCGCGCATGGCCTTGAGCGCCCGTACCCGGCCTTCGTTGCGGGTGCGTCGGGCCTTGATGCCTTTGCGGATCCAGATTTCCTCTTCCTTGAGCCTCTGGTCGAACTTGCGCCACAAGGTCTCCTCGGTGGCCAACACCTCTTCCTTGCGCTGCAGAAACGTGTCGTAGTCGCAGGCCCAATCCACCAGCACCCCGCGATCCAGTTCCAGAATGCGGTTGGCCACATGGCGCAGAAACATGCGGTCGTGGGTGACGAAAAAAAGGGTTCGCACCTGCTTGACCAGAAATTCCTCCAGCCAGCTGACGGCCGCCACATCCAGATGGTTGGTCGGCTCGTCGAGGAACAGGATGTCCGGATCTCCGGCCAGGGCGCGGGCCAGCAGGGTCTTGCGCTTGATGCCGCCGGACAGGGCCAGGAAATCGCTGTCCGGGTCGAGGTCAAGATGGGTGATGACCGTGTCAATCCTGCGGGTCAGGCTCCATCCGGCCTGGTCGTCCAGCATGCGATGGGCCCGGGACAGCAGGGCCGGGTCGACACAGACGTCGGACCGACCCTCGTAGCGCAGCGCGGCCAGGCACATTCCGGCTTCCCCGGCTCCGGCCGCCACGACCTGATACACGGTGCCGCCAAGGTCGGCCGGAACCTCTTGCGGCAGGGAGGCCGTGGTCAGGCCTTTGGCCAGTCCGACCTCGCCGCCGTCCGGGGCCATTTCGCCGGACAGGATGCGCATCAGGGTTGATTTGCCCTCACCGTTACGGCCAAGCAGGCAAATGCGCTCACCGGCATGAATCTGCAGGCTGATGTTGTCCAGCAGGGCCGGTCCGGAATACGACAGGGATAAATTGCTTGCGCTGATGAGTGCCATGGATTGGGGAAAAACGGTTGGGTGTTGAGACGCCCCGACTACTAGGGGCATTCACCCCGGTTGTCCAGAAGGGAATCAGCGCCGGAAGATGCGGATCCAGCGCAGGATGTTGAACATGCTGGCCAGGGCCTGGGCCAGATAGGTCATGGCGCAGGCGGTCAGGATACGCCGCGCGGCTTTGTGGTCTTCGGGCGGAATGTAGTTTCCGGCTCGCAACAGGGGCAGCGCCCGGTTAAAGCTGGCGTCCAGCTCCACCGGCAGGGTGACCAGGTGGACCACCACCGGAATGCCCAGAACGACAACCGCCGCAACCAGAAAAAGCCGACCGACCACCGGCACCTGCAGGGCCGCCCCGAGAATGGGCGCGATCATCAGCACGGCCGCGCCGATGCGCTCGGCCCAGACACCGAACATCACCAGCCCGGTTCTGAAGCGCAACAGGCCATCACCGGACTGATCCTGCATGGCGTGCCCGACTTCGTGCGCGGCCACGACCACGGCCGTCAGGGAGCGGCGACCGGTGGTCGCGGCATTGAGACGCACGACCTTGGCCAGCGGATCATAATGGTCGCCGGCCTCGGTGGTCTCGACCCGCACTCCGGTCAGATGCAGGTCGCGCAGCAGAATCCCGGCCAGATCAATGCCGGTGCCGGAAAAATACTCGTCGCGGCCATAACGCTCCAGCACATGCCTGGCCCACAGGCCAGGTCCGACAATGAGCGCAACCAACCCCAGGACAATCAACGCGTAAAGCATCAGACCTTGCCGACCGGTGCCAGATACAGGGCGAACTCGTCCCGACCGTCCACGCCCAGGAGCAGGTCAAGGGCCTGCTGATGAAACGCGGCCACGGCGCAGGTTCCGCATCCCACGGCCTGCACCGCCAGATACAGATTCTGGCAGACATGGCCCGCGTCCATGGCAATGACCCGGTGGGCCGCTTCCAGGTAGCGCCATTCCATGCGGTACGGAAGAGCCGTCCAGACGAAGACCGCCGGGGCCGCGGGTACAAAAGCTTGCAGCAAGGCGGCTTCATGCTGACGGGCGGCAAACTCCGGCCCGGCCAACTCTTCCAGCACCAGAGCGTGATCCAGCGGCAGATAGCGGTAGACGCCCTGATCCAGGTCGGGGCAGTTGTTGACGAGAATGTAGGTTTCAAAGGCATGCCTGCATCCGGCCGAGGGCACGGTGCGGAAAACCCGGGACGGCCCGGCGTTTTTACGCACCCCCTGCACGGCCCAGAGCAGAAACCCGAGCTCGTCCAGGCCAAGAGGTTCCCGTTGCCAGGCCCGGTGACTCCGCCGCCCGGCCAGGGCCTGAACCAGATCAAGACGTCCCCGGAAAGTCGAATCCGGATCGGCGGGCAGGGGCACGCGTTGCTGACCCGGCCGGATGGGCTTTTGCGCCGGCGGCGGAGCCACGCCCCTGTTTTGGTCCGAGAGGGAAAAGTCAATCTGCAGACGCAGGTCGTCTTTCAGAAAATCGCGCATCTCGCGAACATTCATGCCGGTTCTCCTTCTTCGGTTACGGCCGCGGTCTCTGCCGGCTCGGCCGGCGTTTCCGCCAGAATCAGTCGTCGGTAGTAAGCCAGCACCAGACAGGTCATGGGCAGGGCGATGAGCAGCCCGAGCATGCCGAGGAGCTTGCCCCAGATGGACAGGGACAAGAGCATCACCGCCGGAGACAGGCCCAGGGCCTTGCCCATGATGCGCGGTATGAGGACCGCGTCCTGAATGATCTGGGCAACGAGAAAGACCAGCCCGGTCATGCCCATCACGATCCAAAAGGACTGTCCGGTTTCCAGGGCGTGGATGGCCCCCAGCAGCACGGCCGGAATGACTCCGAGCAACTGCAGGTACGGCACCAGGTTCAGAAGGCCGACAAAAAGGCCGAGCAGGATACCCAGCGGCAGGCCGACCAGATAAAATCCGGTGGAGAAAATGACAGCCAGAATGCCGGCTATGGTCATCTGACCGCGAAAATATCTGTTCATGGCC
>CAZYZA010000016.1:0-24097 GCA_964651415.1 uncultured Desulfovibrionaceae bacterium | reverse complement strand
CGCATCACCATCTTCGAGGGGGAACCGTCCATGACCCATGCCCAGACCTTTTTTCACTCGTTTCTGGACAGCTGCAACGTCCACCGCGCCAATCTCGCCTTTATCTACCGGATTGGCGAGGATGAGTTCCGGGTCACGTACGAAAAATTCTTTGAAGACGTTCTGCTGCTGGCCCGCGCCTTCAAAGGGCAAAAAGTGCGCAAGGGGGACAAGGTCTTCCTGCTTTCGGACAACCGCTATTCCTGGATTGTGACCGATCTGGCCCTCCAGGCCCTGGGAGCGGTCAGCGTGCCGCGCGGCTGTGACACTCCGGCTTCGGAAATCGAATTTATCGTCACCCATTCCGAATCGGAATTCATCATCCTGGAGACGGACAAGATCTATGCCGAAAACCAGGCCTTGATCAAAAAGCTCAAACCGCGCGGGGTGTTCATCATTTCCGGCACCGAAAAGCACTCCTGGTTCGACAAGGCCGTGTCCTACACCGACCTGCTTGAGGACCGAACCATCGAGCCGCGGGACGTGGAATGGTTCAAAGGACTGGCCGACGAGGTCAAGCCGGAGGACCTGCTGACCATCATTTACACCTCGGGCACCACCGGCACGCCCAAAGGCGTCATGCTCGACCACTCCAACATCATGCACAACGTACGCACCCTGCCGCCGCTGATCAGACTGGGCCAGGACGATATCTGGGTCTCGATCCTGCCCACCTGGCACATTTTCGAGCGCACGGCCGAGTACATCGGCATCGCCAAAGGCAGCTGTCTGGTCTATTCCTCCATCCGCACCTTTGCCTCGGACCTTGAGACCTACAAGCCGACCCTGGTGGCGACGGTGCCGCGGATCTGGGAAGCCCTGTATTCCAAGATCACGTCCGGTCTGAAGAAAAAGGATCCCAAGAAAGCCAAAATTTTCAACCTGCTGGTACAGGTTTCGGCCGCGTATCGCCGCAACACGCGCATCATGCGGGATCAGTTGCCCGTTTTTGCCCCGCAGCCCTGGCTTGTGGTTTTCGGCGCCAAGCTGCGCGCGGCCCTGACCAATGTCCTGCTTTTTCTGCCCAACCTGCTGGCGCGGAAAAAATTTGTCCTGGTTCAGGAAAAATTCGGCGGCAGGCTGAAGGCAGCCATCAGCGGCGGCGGCAGCCTTCCTCCGTACCTTGACGAATGGATCGACGCCATCGGCATCCGCATCATCAACGCCTACGGCATGACCGAATGCTCGCCGGGCATTGCCGGCCGGGGGTTCCAGTGCGACATCTTCGGCACCATCGGCCCGGCCGTGGGCGAAACCGAACTGCGCATTGTCGACGAGCAGGATCGCCCCGTGCCCAACGGCACCGAAGGGGAAATCCAGGTCAAAGGGGCCCAGGTTTCCAAAGGGTACTACAAAAACGACGAGGCCAACGCCCAGGCCTTTACTCCCGACGGTTTTCTGCGCACCGGCGATCTGGGTCGGCTGACCCTGACCGGCGAACTGGTCATCACCGGTCGGGCCAAGGAGATCATCGTCCTGGCCAGCGGAGAAAACATCGATCCGACCAATATCGAGGCGACCTTGTCCATGTTCCCCTTTGTCCAGGACGCTGTGCTGGTCGGACAGGACAAAAAGGGTCTGGGAGCCCTGATCGTCCCGGACCTGGAAAAGCTCAAGGAATTCGTGCAGGAAAAATACAACCAGGTGCTGGGAGAAACCGAAGACGCCCTGCGGGACAAGCAGCTCCTGGACAAACTGCGCGCGGAGATGAACAAGCTCCTCAATCCGAAAAAAGGCTTCAAGCCCTACGAGAAACTGCAAAACATCCATTTTCTGAACAAGGAATTCACCCTGGGCGAAGAACTGACCAATTCCTTCAAAAAGAAGCGGCACGTCATTGAACAGAAATACAAGGACATCATCAATCGCCTGCTGAAATAAGCCCGCCCCCGTGACCAGGCCGGCTCCGTGAGCACGGCCTGGACATCGGCTTTTCACCACCACAACATCAGGTGCGTGCATCCCCTGCACCCCAAGGATTCTTCATGATCGCCAAACCTCTCTTGCAGCTCAGCTCCCTGTGCCTCATCCTCGCCATGACCTGGGGTTGCGCCGCGTCACGGTCCGGGTCCGCCACGGACGCCACGTCCCCGGTCAAGGCCCGTGTGCTGGCCAAGGCCTCTGAGAGCTGGGACGGCCGGGCATTGCCGCCCTACCCCGCCACCCAGCCCGAAATCACGATTCTGCGCCTGAGCATTCCCCCCGGCACGCAACTGCCCTGGCACAAACATCCGGTCATCAATGCCGGAGTGCTCATCCAGGGCGAATTGACGGTGGTCACCGAGGATGGTCAGACCCTGATTCTTCGCGCCGGCGATCCCATCATCGAAGTGGTCGAGACCATGCATTACGGCTTCAACTCCGGCCGGACAGACGCCGATATCATTGTCTTCTACGCCGGCACCCCGGACAAGGCCGTGACCGTCCTCCAACAGTGACGCCGAACTGCGGCCGGTTTTTGACCTTTGCCCCCGGAACTTTTCCGGCAAAGTCCGGTTGACATCTCCGACAGCCCATGCTCAATGGCGTGCCTCGTTGCGAACGGCCCTGGTCGGCATGGCGACCCTTGAATGGAGGCGGCCCGCACACCTGATTTTCCTTTTTTTCACGCTGTTGAAGCAGCGCAGCCATGGCTTGTCCGGACATCGGCCCGTCCGAAACCGAGCCGCTTCGTTGCCGGCCCCGCATTGACATCCCGGAGAGTGGTTACTAGGCTGCTTTTTTTATTTGTCCCATGCACAACACCGTGTAACGTGGAGTTACATGCATCCCAACGCACTGATTTCCCTTATCGAGTCTGTCGCCCCGCTCTCCCTGGCCGCTTCCTGGGACCACTGCGGCGTACAGATCGCAGCCCATCGGGATGCGCTCAAAACGGTCTGCGTGGCCCTGGACCCCACGCCGGACACCGTGAGGAGCGCCGTGGACATGAAGGCGGACTTCCTGCTCTGCCACCATCCCGTGACCCTTGCACCCAAGTTGCCCGGCAAACTGGACGGCTATCACCGCATTCTTTCGCTGGCTCTGACCCATGACGTGTGGATTTACAGCGCCCACACCTCCCTGGACGCCAACCCGGACGGACCGGTGAATTGGCTGGGCCGCGCCCTGGGCCTGCACGGCATGCGGACGCTGCAGGTCACCTCGCGTCAAAGCCGGACCCTGGTCCGTCTGCTGGACAACAATGACATCGGCAAGGTGTCGCAATCCGCGCCCTATGCCCGTTCAGACGGGGAGCACGCAGCGGAATTCCTGCTCTGGCCCGAAGAACTGGCTCTTTTTCGCTCCGACCTGGGACCGCAGACGCCCCGGACCGAGCAACCCGTTACCGGCGCGACTCGCGACTTTGGTTTCGGCTGCATCGGCGTCCTGCCCCAGCCTCTGAGCTGGCTGCAGTTCACCAGCCTGCTGCGGGAAAAGCTCGGAGCATCCTGGAGAACCATCGGCCCCGCGCCGAAAACCGTGCGAACCGTGTCCTATTGCCCCGGCTCCGGGGCCGACCTGGGCCAAACCGCTTTTGCCGGCGGCGCGGACGTGTACCTGACCGGAGACGTGAAATACCATCAGGCCCAGACCCTGCAGGATCTGGGTGTAACGCTTGATGTCGGTCACTTCTGTCTCGAAGAGGCCATGATGCGGGTCTGGAGCCGGGAACTGGCAGCAGCGCTCGCCCCGCAGGGAGTTGAGGTCGCTTTTCTGCCTGGACATGATCCCTTTGACCGATATCTTCCAGGGAACTCCCCGGACCAATTCTAAATTCGCTTTATACGCTTTTGAGGAGGACACTACATTGAGCTTGTATATCAAACAGATCGAGCAGCTGGTCGTGCTGCAGAAAGTCGACTCGGAAATGATCACCCTGGAGCGCGTGCTGGATAGCGCGCCCAAGCAGTTGCAGGAATTGCAGGAAAAGCAGGCCTACCTCAAGCAGCAGCAGGGCGTGATCCAGGAAAAAATCGACGTGCTGCTGGAACAGCGTGGCCGTATCGAAAGCGAAATCGAAAACGACGCCCAGAAAGTCAAGAAAAGCAAAAATAAGCTCATGATGGTGGAGAACACCAAGGAATATCACGCCATGATGCGTGAGATGGACAATCTGGAAAAAATGAACCGCGCCCGCGAAGAGGACCGTTCCAACCTCCTGGCCGACCTGAGCGATCTGGAAGGACGCCGGGACACCTTGCAGCAGGATATCAACGCCCTCGGCGAAACCATCGCGGCCCAGCAATCAACCCTGGATCAGGAATTGTCCGACACCCGCCGTCGCCTGGAAACCCTGGAGCAGGAAAAAAGCAAGGCATCGGAATCCGTGCCCGCCCCCATCCTGACCCGCTATAACTTCATCCGCGACCGCATCCCCAATCCCGTCATTGTCCCGGTCAGCGAAGCGGTCTGCCAGGGTTGCCATGTCGTGGTTCCACCCCAGATCTTCATCGACCTGCAAAAAGGGGAGCAGATCCTGAGCTGCCCCAACTGTCTGCGCATCATTTACTGGGAAAAGCATTTTTCCGGCAACGAGTGATCCATATTTTTACGGAGTCGGACAGGCTGTCGCTGCCGGCCGCAAGGCCGGGGGAGGAAAGTCCGGACACCACAGGGCAGGATGCTGGATAACGTCCAGCGGGGGCGACCCCGGGAAAGTGCCACAGAAACAAACCGCCCGGACATGTCCGGGTAAGGGTGAAAAGGTGGGGTAAGAGCCCACCAGTTGTCGCGGTGACGCGGCAAGCTCGGTAAACCCCATCCGGTGCAAGACCAAATAGGAAGGTGACCGGCCCGGTCACGACCCTTCGGGTAGGTTGCTGGAGACGGCGGGTAACCGCCGCCCTAGAGGAATGACAGCCGCCCGGCAACGGGCACAGAATCCGGCTTATCGTCCGGCTCCGTAATTCTGCATGATGAAATCCCCACTTTGGACCATACTTCTGGCTGCGGGCCAAGGTTCGCGCCTGTCCCGGGAAACCGGCGGCAGGCGCAAACAGTTCCTGACCTACCAAGGCACTCCCCTCTACTGGCGCAGCGTGCTGACCCTGGCCGCCATCCCGTCCATGAACGGGATGGTCGTTGTCTTTCCGGAAACGGAGTTCGACCAGCGCCTGGCGGAACTCGACAACCTCAAGCGCAACCATCTGCCCGGCCTGCCCATTCTGGCCGTGACCGGCGGCCGACGCAGGCAGGACTCTGTGCGCCTGGGCCTCGACGCCCTGCCGGTTCGCAGCGGTGCGGTCCTGATCCACGACAGCGCCCGTCCATTTTTCTCCGCCGCCCTGGTCCAGGCCCTGCTTGACGGGCTGACTGCAGAGGTCGACGGTGTCATCCCGGCCACGGCCGTGACCGACACCATCAAGGAATGCGCCGGAGATCTGGTCCGTCGCACCCCGGACCGCGCGTCCCTGGCCGCGGTCCAGACCCCGCAACTTTTCCCGCTGACGGTTCTGCGGCAGGTCCATGACCAGGCCCTGGCTCACGACTGGGAAGTGACGGATGACGCGAGCATGATTGAAATGGCCGGCCTGGCGGTCCGTCTGGTTCCCGGCGAGACCGGGAACATCAAAATCACCACCCCGGAGGACCTGGCCGTGTTGAGTTCCCCGTCCATCCCGCCGCAGCCGCGCACCGGCTTCGGCTATGACGTCCACGCCTACGGCGGCAACCGCCCCATGGTTCTGGGCGGCATCCCCATTGCCGGCGCGCCCATGGTCAAGGCCCACTCCGACGGCGATGTGCTGCTGCACGCCCTGTGCGACGCCGTGCTCGGCTGCATCGGTCAGGGCGACATCGGCGACCATTTTCCGGACAGCGACAGCCGGTTCGACAACATGGCGTCGGGCATCCTCATCTCAGAGGTCCTGGACCTGGCCCGCCGTCACGGTCTGACCATCTCCCATGTCGACCTGACCATCATTGCCCAGGTTCCGCGCCTGGCCCCGCACAAAGCCGCCATCCGCAGCAATGTGGCCAGGCTGCTGGAGCTTGACGACGATCAGGTCAACGTCAAGGCCACCACCGAAGAGCACCTGGGCTTCACCGGACGCAAAGAAGGCATCAAGGCCGTGGCCGTTGTCACGGGAACAAGGCGGATTTCATGACCAATTTCAAAACCGGCGGCCCCTGGATCACACGTTTTGCCCCGAGCCCGACAGGGGTTCTGCACCTCGGCAACGCGCGCACCGCCGTGCTCAATTTTCTGCTGGCGCGGCAAAGCGGAGGCAAATTTCTGCTCCGGCTTGAAGACACGGACCAGGAACGATCCACGTTCGCTTCCGAGGCCGCCATTCTCTGGTCCCTGGCCTGGATGGGCCTTGCTCCGGACAGACCCGTCGAACACCAGAGCCTGCGTCTGTCCCGCTACCGCCACGCGGTCCGGGATCTGCTCGACCGCGACCTGGCCTACCCCTGTTTCTGCTCCGAAGAGCAGCTCGAACAGGATCGCCAAACCGCAGCGGCACGGGGGCTTCCCCCCCGCTACAGCGGTCGCTGCCTCCATCTTGATCCGTCGGAACGTTCCCGACGGCTGGCCGAGGGAGAGAGCCACGTGGTCCGCCTGCGCGGCGAAACATCGACCGACATCTGTTTCACGGACCTGATCAAAGGCGAAATGACCATTCCGGCCACGGCCTTCGGTGATTTTGTCCTGCTGCGCTCCAATGGCTGGCCCAGCTACAATCTGGCCGTGGTTGTGGACGACGCGGAAATGGGGGTCAACCTCGTGCTGCGCGGTGAAGACCATCTGACCAACACGGCGCGGCAAATTCTGCTCTACCGGGCCTTGGACCGGACTCCGCCCTCTTTTGCCCACCACGGCCTGCTGGTTGATCCGGAGGGCAAGAAACTTTCCAAGCGGACCGGGGCCCTGAGCATCCCGGAATGCATGGCCATGGGGCTGCAACCGCTGGCCGTAGTGCAATATCTGGCCTCTCTGTCCGGCGCCTTGCCGACCAAAACCCTGTTCAACGAACTGGACGCCATGGCCCGGGCCTTCAACCCCTTTTCCCTGGGACGCGGCAATGCGGTCCTGAACCTGGACGAACTCCAGGCGGTCAGCGGCCGTTTTTTCCGCGAAAGCGATCCCGCGATGCTGACCGAGGCCCTGGACCAAACCCTGCCGACCCAGGACCGCTGGCACGGCCTGGACCCGACGACGCGCCGCGAGCTGGTGGTCAGCCTGCGTGAAAACGCGTCCTGTCTGCACGATTTACAGAATTTGCTGCCGCACTTCACGGCCGAATCTGTTTCCTTCAGCCCCTCCGCCCTGGCGGAACTGAAATCCGGCATCCCTGTTCTTCAAGTTCTGGATCAGATTTTATCAACCTTTCCGGCTTCGGAACGCCTGGACAAGGGTCAAGCCCAGACCGTGCTGAAAGAGACCGGAGTCCGGGCCGGAGTCAAAGGCCGCCACCTGTATCATCCCGTCAGGCTGGCCCTGACCGGCGGGGACAGCGGCCCTGAGCTGACCGCGCTTCTGACCCTGTTGCCGACGGAAAGCATCGGCCGGCGGGTGCGCGCGGTTCTGGAATTTTTTTCTCATTGCAACCACAAGGATTGAACATGCAGATTTACAACAGTCTCACCAGGAAAAAAGAAGAATTCACCCCGCTGACTCCGGGCCAGGTCTCCATGTACGTCTGCGGCATCACGGCCTACGACTACTGTCATATCGGCCATGCCCGCTCGGCCGTGGTCTTCGACGTCCTGGTCCGCTATCTGCGCTATATGGGAAACAAAGTAACTTTTGTTCGCAATTTCACCGATGTGGACGACAAGATCATTGCCCGCGCCCAGCGTGAGGGCAGCGATTCCTTGACCATTGCCCGCACCTATATCGACGCCTTTTACGAAGACATGGACCGCCTGGGCATTCTGCGCGCCGACATCGAACCCAAGGCCACGGAGCACATCGCCGAAATGATCGGGCTGTGCGAAAATCTCATCGCCAAAGACCACGCCTACGCCACCGCCAGCGGCGACGTCTATTTCCGGGTCCGTTCCTACGAGCAGTACGGTCAGCTGTCCGGTCGCAACATCGAAGACCTCATGTCCGGCGCGCGCATCGAACCGGGCGAGGAAAAAGAGGATCCGCTGGATTTTGCCTTGTGGAAAGGTGCCAAGCCGGGAGAACCGTCATGGGCCAGCCCCTGGGGACCGGGCCGTCCGGGCTGGCACATCGAATGTTCGGCCATGAGCGAACGCTACCTGTCCCTGCCGTTTGACATCCACGGCGGCGGCCAGGATCTTTCGTTTCCCCATCACGAAAACGAACGGGCCCAGACCGAGGCGGCCACGGGCAAACAGTTCGTGCGTTACTGGGTGCACAACGGATTCGTGCAGATCAATTCCGAGAAAATGTCAAAATCGTTGAACAACTTTGTGACCATCCGCGACATCCTGGCCAATTACCTGCCGGAGGTGCTGCGATTTTTCCTCATCACCAAACACTATCGCAGCCCTCTCGACTACACCGCCGACGCCCTGGAAGAGGCCGAGCGCGCCCTGAAGCGCATCTACCTGACCAAGGCGGCCGCCGAGGCTCATGTGGCCGGAACCAAGTGGTCCGCCACGGCCCTGCCGGCCGAGATTGTGGTCGAGGCCACGGCCCTGGAAGTCAAGTGGGACGAAGCCATGGCCGACGACATGAACACGGCCGCAGCTCTTGGGCACGTTTTCGTGCTGATGAAACTGGTCAACAAGATCCTGGAAGACAAGGCACTCAAAAAATCCGAACAGGGGCGGGATCAGGTCCGCCACGCCCTGAAGCTTTTTGAGCGGTGGGGTGAGGTGCTGGGGCTTTTCCAGATGGACAGCCTCCTGTTTCTGGCCCAGCTCAAAGAAAGCCGGGTCAAACGTCGCCGGATCGACACCAGCCTGATCGACGCCAAGCTGGAGGAGCGCCGGGAGGCCAGGGCCGCGAAGGACTTTGCCCGCTCCGATGCTATCCGCGACGAACTCCTGGCCCTGGGCGTGACCATTCAGGATACGGCCAAGGGCCCCCAGTGGGACGTGGAGTAACCGCCCCGATCACGGCCGGCCGCGTGCAGGAGCACCATCCTGCACGCGCCGCTCTCCCCCTCTACCGACGCAGACCGCGCATCAATCCCTGCGCGCCCTGATTGATGCCCGACCCCAGACCGCGCAACGTGTCCTGTACAGCCCGTCCGCCCTGGGCGCCCAGCCCGCGCAGCAGGGCCGGAGTATCCACGGAGACCACCGGTTCGGCAAACGATCCCGTGATCCTGAGGGGAATCCGGCTCAGGCCGGGCATGGATTCCTCAAAGCGTCCCTGCGTTCCCTGCAGGCTGATAACGACATCATAGTTCAGGGTTTCCCGAACCAAATCCGCCTGACCGGCCCCGTCCATCCGGAAACGCGGGGCCAGAAGCAACAGATTTCTGGTCACTTCAACGCCATTGGTGATGGTCGAGGTTCCGGACAGTTCGGAAAACCGGGTCAGCAAGGAGTCGCCGGAACCGGCGGATTGCCCTTTGAGCTTGCGGATCTCGTCGCGCAGCATGGCCGGAATGTTGATGCCGTGCAAAGCGCCGTCGACGATGCGAAAGCGCACGGTTCCTCCCAGGGATTGCTTCAGCGCCGCGACGTCCATCCCGGCCGCGCGCACCGCCACAACGCTTGAGGCCGCGCCGGACACGCTGTCCTGGCCGTGCACATCGCGCAACAACGGACCCAGCTGCACTCCGGTCAGCTCGTGGGACCAGGAATAGCCGGGGATCCGCCCGCGCACGTCCATGGACGCCCGGGCGGTGATGGCTCCACCATAGGCCTTGGCCCGGAGATCAGGGACATCCAGCCGACCGTCACGGCCGTCCACAGTCAGCTGCACATCAGACAGGCGGACCCTGGATGCGGTCATGGACTGAACACCCAGGGTTCCGCTCACGTCCAACCGGCGCAGCGGCTCGAACCATGGATCGCTGTCGTCAAAACTTGCCGGCCTGACGGCAGGCAGGGTCGAGACAGACTCGTCAGGAGTCGGCAGATAATGGTCCGTGTCCAGGGTATCAATGTTCAGCGCAAACTCCACCAGTGGTCTGTCGGCCAGGGAAAGCCCGACCGTTCCCTGCAGGGTGGATTGGTCGACACGGAGATCAAGGCGCGAAACGTCCAATCTGCGGTCGGACATGGACCAGTCAAGGCTGAGGGCAACCTTGTCCAGGGCCTCGGGATGAGCCAGGGCAGCCATGGGACGACCGATACGGGCCAGGAAGTCACGAAGACTGAACTCCATGGCCTGCAACCGGCCCGTCACTTCGCGGTTGTCGACGGTCGTGTCGGCCACGATGTCCAGACCAAGCCCCTGCAACCGCACGTTGCGGATCATCCCGTTCGACGACAGTTCGCCGATGGCCAGGGAAACGGTTTCCTGTTCCCCTCGCAAGTCCGGCCCCGACAGCAGGAGACCGGAGGCCAGGTTGTACATGGAAAAACCGTCACTGTGCATCACGGCCTGGGCGCTGAGGTCAAATCCTGCCCGGACGTCGTGGTCAGACCACGTCAACCGGCCGCCGGCATTGATGTCAAACGGCGTATTCAGCGAAAACCCGGAGATGTCCAGACGGGCATCCTCCAGAGTTGTGCTTGAATTGCGACTGTGGTCGGTCCGGACAACGCGGGCGTCGGTCAATTCCAGGCCGTGGACGATCAACGACGCCATCGGCGAACCGGTCGGATCCGCCGTGGTGGAGATATTGGCCGAAGCCGGTGTCGGCGCGGCCAGAGCGGCCTCGGGCTCCTGAGCGTCCGTCAGGTCATCCCAGTTGTTGCGGCCGTCCTCGCTGGTCGTCAGACGAAGTTCCAGACCGTTCATGTCCACGGCCTCGACTTCCAGCCATCCGGCCAGAAGCGGCCGCAGCCTGACCTGCAAATCCAGCTCGCGCAGGGTCAGGAAAGGCCCGTCAAAGCCAGGGGCGTTGCCCATCTCAAGCCCGGTGGCCCTGATGGCCAGCCTGGGAAATAGCTCCAGGTCCATCTTGCCGTGGATGACCAGCGGCCGCCCGGTGGCATCCTGCACCGCAGCCACGATGCGGGGCTTGAACGTTTCCACGTCAATCCACCAGAAAACCACCCCGATCACCAGGGCGACACAGGTCAGCAGACACGTGACCATGATGTACAGCCAACGTCGTGCGGCAGTCATGCCTTCCTCCCTTTGTTCGCAACATCGTGAATGGATGACCACCTACCCATTCCCGGCGTGGCCGTCCATTGTCTGACCCGGCGGATTGCTCCGAGCACCGACTCCCGGCAGAGACGGTTTGCGTTTGTAATATTTTCTTGTATGCGGAACCGTTGACCTGAATCATCGGCCCCTATCAACAACTGTCGACAGCCCTCTCGCACGGAGGCCAGTCCATGCCCAACCGACCCGGCCAGATTGAAGAGCCGCTTGATCTGTTGATGAGCGCGCCCATCGGCTTTTTCGTCTCCACCGCCGACGGCCGCTACCTCGCGGCCAATCCTGCCCTGGCCGGCATGTACGGCTACGCATCGCCCGAAGCACTGAAGAACGAAGTCCGCGACATCAGTACCCAGATCTACGCCAACCCGCAGGATCGGGCCGAATTTCTGCGCATCCTCGACACCGAAGGTCAGGTTGTCGACTACGCATCCCGCAGGGTGCGCCGGGACGGCCGTGAGATCTGGGTCGCGTCCAGCGCCAGTTCCGTTCGCGACGCCGATGGCCGCACTGTCCATTATCACGGTTTCGTGCGCGAAATCACGGCGCAAAAGCAGGCCGAAGAACGTCAGGCCTTTCACGCCCGCCTGCTGAAAATTCTCGATCAACCCGAAGCCCGGACGGATCTGTTGAACGACCTTTTGTCCGAAATCCAGCTCTTCACCGGATTTGAGGCCGTGGCCATTCGCCTGCGGGACGGTGACGGTTTCCCGATCCAGGCCCAGAGCGGTTTCAGTCAGGATTTTATTGACCGCGAAAACGACTTGCGATGCTTTGATAACGAGCAGCCGTATGCAGATATCCATGGTCGCCCCGTGCTCCGGGGCACCTGCGGACTTGTCCTGTCCGGCCAGGTCGATCTGCCGCATCCCCATTTTTCATCCGCCGGCAGCTTCTGGTGCAACAACATGCAGCTGCTTTCCCCGTACCCTTTTGTCCATGACCCCCGACATTGCCCCACCTTCCGTTGCGTCGCTGAAGGCTTTCTGTCCGTGGCCCTCATTCCCATTCGCTCAAACGCTGAAATCATCGGCCTGCTGCAATTGCACGATCGCCGCTCGGACAGACTCTGCCCCGACACGGTCAGCTTTTTCGAGGAAGTCGGACACAGCATCGGCATTGCCGTCAAACGCATGACCACGGAGCGCGAACTGCGTGAAAGCGAAAACCGCTACCGCCAGCTCTTTGCCTCCAATCCCCATCCCATGTGGGTTTACGACATGGAAACTCTGGCCTTTCTGGATGTCAACAACGCCGCCGTGGCCCATTACGGATACAGCCGGGATGAATTCCTGGCCATGACCATCAAGGACATCCGGCCGGCCGAGGACCTGCCGCTTTTCATGTCCATCACCGGCACGGTCACGGATGGTTATTACGATGCCGGTTCCTGGCGACACGTCAAAAAAGACGGCGCGGTCATCAACGTAGACATCGCGTCCCACACCCTGGTCTACAACAATCGCAAGGCCAAGGCCGTCCTCGCCCAGGATGTCACGGCGCGTACACAGGCCCGGGCAGCCCTGGACCACGAGCGCAGTCTGTACCGCGATCTGGTCGCGTCCCTGCCGGCCGGAGTCTACCGCCTGAACGTGACCGGCCGCCCTCCGGACAGCGATGCCGAGTGGCGGAACAAGCTCGGCTCCGACATCCGCCAGGACTTGGGCAGCGATCTTTTCTGCCAACTCCTGGACGTTACGCCGGAGCAATTCGAACAAGACGCCGGCTTCATTACCGAGCGCATCCATCCCGATCACAAGCAGGAATTCGTGGACACGAATCTGGCCGCATTGAACTCGCTGCAGCGTTTCATCTGGGAAGGCCGGTTCATTATCAGGGAGAAGGTCCGCTGGCTGCATTTCGAGTCCATCCCCCGGCTCATGGACAACGGCGACACGATCTGGACCGGCATTGTCCTCGACATCACCGATCGCAAAGAATCCGAAGCCGTGTTGCAAGAAAAGCAGGCCAACCTGGAAAGCATCTTCAGGGCGGCCCCGGTCGGCATCGGCGTGGTCCGGCAACGAGTCATCCTTGATGTCAACCACCTCATCTGTGAAATGACCGGCTATGAACGCGATGAGTTGATCGGCGCCAACGCCAGGATGCTCTATCCGAGCCAGGAGGATTTCGAATTCGTCGGGCGGGAGAAATACCGCCAAATCACGGAGCACGGCACCGGAACCGTGGAAACCAAATGGCGCAGGAAAGACGGCCGGATCATCGATGTCCTGCTTTCATCCACGCCAATCGAAGTCGGCCAACTGCAGGGCCGGGTCACCTTTACTGCCCTGGACATTACCGAGCGCAAACAGGCCGAACTGGCCATGGCCCAGGCAAAAAAACAGGCCGAAGCCGCCAGCGAGGCCAAATCCGCCTTTCTGGCCAACATGAGTCATGAAATCCGCACTCCGCTCAACGGCATCCTGGGCATGATGCAGCTGATGCAGACCACGTCCCTGGACTCCGAGCAGAGCCAATACGTCACCCTGGCCGTGACTTCGACCAACCGCCTGACCCGCCTGCTTTCGGACATCCTGGACTTGTCCAAGGTCGAAGCCGGAAAAATGATTCTCCACGAAGCGGAATTTTCGGTCCGGGAGCTTGGCGACTCGGTCACGGATCTGTTTGAGGTCATGGCCAGGGACAAGGGTCTTGATCTGAAATGCTGTCTTGATCCCCGCATCCCCGCGCGTCTGGTGGGCGATGAAGCACGGGTGCGGCAAATTCTGTTCAACCTGGTGGGCAACGCCCTGAAATTCACGGACAAAGGGCATGTTCAGCTGCGCATGACGTCCCTTGTCCCTTCCGGGCACGGGGCAGTGCGCGTGATTTTTTCCATCTCGGATTCCGGCATCGGCATTCCGGACAACAAGATCGACACCCTGTTCAAACCCTTTGTGCAGGTGGAAGGGTCCTATGCCCGCAGCTTCCAGGGCGCAGGCCTTGGGCTGTCCATCGTCAAACGGCTGGTGGAGCTGATGGGCGGGCATGTCACCGTGGAAAGTCTGCTGGGACAGGGAACCACTGTCCACGTGGTGCTGCCCTTCAGAGTTCCGCAAGACATGCAACCGGCTTTGAACCCGGCTCAGGGCCCGACTTTGCGGCCGCTTTCCCGCCGCATTCTGCTGGTCGAGGACGATCCGTCCAATGCACTGCCGACCCGCAAGCTGCTGGAAATATCCGGGCACACGGTGACCCTGGCCGAAAACGGCCGGCAGGCTGTGGAATTCTACGAGAAGATGGAATTTGACTGCATCCTGATGGACATCCAGATGCCGGTCCTGGACGGGGTGGAGGCAACGCGACGCATCCGGTTGTTGGAAGCTGAAAAAGCCGTGACCAAAAATTTGCACGAAAGCACGGGGCAGGCATCCGAAAGCAATCACCCAGAGGGGGGAGAACGCCCGTCACGACGCATTCCGATCATCGCCCTGACCGCATACGCCATGACCGGAGACAGAGAGAAATTCCTGGCCGCCGGCATGGACGAGCACCTGCCCAAACCCATGAATCTGACAGACCTGCACAAGCTGCTGGAAAAGCTCGCGTAAAGGAGCGGCAACCGGCCCTAATGGTAACGGAGGCAGGCCCCGTCATCCGGTCGCCTGCTCGCCGCCCTCACGGTTCAAGTTGCCGGTAGACCAGACTCCTGGCCTGGGCGGCCGCTTCCAGCACGCCGACCTGATTGTCGACAAAATCATAAACCACTGGCTGAGCTTTTCCCGGAGCAGGTCGCAGCACGCGGCCCAGGTACTGGGTCAGGCGGCCGCTGAACTTGATGGGCGTGGCCAAAAACAGGGCAGTCAGGTTTTCCGCGTCAAATCCTTCGCCGATCAGCTGGCCGGTGGCGAAAACCGCCCGCACGTTTCCGGCCCGGATTTTTTCAACGAGGCGTTTGCGTTCCGGCGAGGGCACGTCGCCGGTCAGAATCAGGGACTCGGCTCCGTGCCGTTCCCGCAGGAGTTCGGACATGCGACCGCAATGATATTTGCGGTCGGACAGCACCAGACTGACCCCGCCGCAGTCCCGTATTTCACGGGCAAGACAATCCACGATCAGGGCATTGCGCGCTTCATCCTCGGTCAGGTCGGCGATGATCTGGGCGTATTCCTCGCTCGGATCGCGCCGGGTGCGGAACGCGGTTTCGACAACCTGAATCCGGGGCCGCAGGATGGCCCCGCTTTGCATCAGACTTTCGCCGTCGATGCGGGCATGCATCTCGCCCAGATGCCAGAAGATGAGGTTGGTCAGCCCGTCGCGACGATAGGGGGTGGCCGAAAGCCCGAGGGAATAGGCGCAGTCAAAGGCGGTCACGGCGGCGGTAAAGGTCCGGCTGGGGGCGCGGTGACACTCATCCACGATCAGATGGCCAATGACCTTTTTCAATGTCTTGGACCGGCTGTACACGGACTGGACCGTGGCCACGGTGATCCGCTCGCCGACCTTGTCCCGTCCACCACCGATCATGCCGACCTGCCGGGCCGGAATGTCCAGGAACTGTTCGATGCGCTCCACCCACTGCATGGCCAGGTCGCGGGTGTGAACGACCACCAGGGCCGGTTGCCGCCGCCGGGCAATGAGATACAGCCCGCACACGGTTTTGCCCGCCCCGGTCGGTGCGCAGAGCGTGCCGAAACGTCGGGACAGCATCCGCTCGCATGCAGTCTGCTGATAGGGACGCAAATCCCCGCAAAAATTGAACTCCACCTCCGGCAGGATCCGGCGCTGGTCGTCGTATTCCACGACCTCGTCATGTTCACGGCAGATGCGGGCCAAGCGCTGTCCATAACCGCGCGGGACAATGATCCCGCCGTTGGTGCGGGTGGAATAGAATTTCAGATGTCGGGAAATCTTGTAGTTGGAGCGGCCCATCTTCAGGTTTTCGAGCCATTTGGGATTCTCGACCGTCAGCTCCTCCATGACCTGGTTCAACACGGGCTCGGGGATATCCGACAGAAAGAGCTTGTGGCTGATCCGGCACTGCATCAGACCTGTCCTTCCAGAATGCGGGCCAGGGTCTGCGGCAGTCGAGCCGGGCGGCGCAGGCTGTAATCAAAGCAGACCATGCCGGTCTTGACCAGGGCGATGTCCCGGCCATCCCCTGCCCGAACCATGCGATAGACCAGCTCAAAGCCCGATCGCCGCACTTCGGTCGCGCCCAGACTGATCTCCAGCACATCGCCCAGAAAGGCTTCGCCGCGAAAGACCAGCCCGGCATCGGCCATGATCAGGCCCGGTCCGCCCACGTCCTGCTCGGACAAGCCGATGGCGTCCAGCCAGCGGACTCGCGCTTCATGGGCCAGCCCCAGCACCCGGTCATTGCCGAGATGCCCGCCGTAGTTGATGTCCCCGACACGCACGGTCAGGCAGAGCTGAAAGAGCCATGCGGTCGGGAGATCAATCTGAATTCTGCTCATGGGGTTTCCTTGAAAAAAGCATGTCCATCTGAGGCCTGGAAGGTTGATGCGGCCACGCTGATCAGGAATCCAGTCCGGTCATGCTCTCAGCCCGACCGATAACGGCCAGGGTGTCGCCCTGCTGCAGTGGCTGGTCGGCCTTGGGCACGAACACGAACTGCTGTTCTCCAAAGGTCCGTACGGCCACAACCTGAATGCCGAAACTGTTGGTCAGATTCAGGTCGCGCAGGGTTCGTCCGGCCCAGCGCTCCACGGTCAGCTCCTTCAGGATGACGTTGTGGCCCAAAGGCAGGTAGTCGATCAGGCCGGGGACAGCCAGCTTGGCCGCCAATTGCTCGGCCGCGTAACGCTCCGGAAAAATGACCTCGTCCGCCCCGACCTTTCTCAGCACCTTTTCATGGTCATGGCTGGTGGCCTTGACCGTGACCCGACCGCAGCCCAGCTCCTTCAGAAACATGGTGATCAAAATGCTGGCTTCCATGGAATGGCCGGTGCTGACCACGACTTCGGACAGTTCCGCCAATCCGAGCTGCTGCAATGCGGTCTTGTCCATGGCCTCGGCCTGATAGGCCTGGCTCATAACTTCCGACGCGATTTTGACCTTGTCCGGATCGCTGTCCACGCCGACCACGACTTGCCCGTGCCGCCGCAAAGATCGGCCCAGACTCAAACCGAACTTGCCCAACCCGACAATGCCGAATTCACGTTTTTCCACAAATCCTCCTATCCGATGAGCATGTTTCGTTCGGCCCGGCGAAAATGTTCCCTGGTCTGCCAGGCCTGAAGCATGGTCAGAAAGACGATGGGGCCGAGTCGGCCAACAAACATCAGGACCATGATCACTATCTTGCCGGGTTCCGACAGGTTCGACGTCAGGCCGGTACTCAGGCCCACGGTGCCAAAGGCCGAGGCGGCCTCGAAAAGGATCTCGATGAATTTTCCCCGAAGCTGCTGATGCGAGACGTCAGCTCCTTCGGTCATGGTCAAAATGAAGACCGAAGTCAGAATGAGTACAGAAGCCAGGATAAAGACAGTCATGGCTTTGCTGATGGTCTGAGCGTCCACGGCGTATCCGTGGACCACGGTTTGCTCCCGACCCTTGATCTGGGAAAGGCCAAAACCCAGGAGTACGCGCAGGGTCGTGGTCTTGATTCCGCCGGCGCAGGAACCGGGCGAACCGCCGATGACCATGAGCACAATCAGCACGAACAGGGACGTGTCGGCCATGTGGCCGATATCCACGGTGTTGAATCCGGCGGTGCGGGCCGAGACGGACTGAAACAGCGAGGTCAGCAGACTGGTCGGGATGCCGTCGGGCCTGGCCTCGACCAGGAAGAAGACAAGCCAACCGGCCAGAATCAGGTACAGGCTGGTCCGGATGACCACGGTGCTCTGCCAGCTCAAGGCCCCTTTTTTCCCAGTGACCAGCGAACGCATGAAACCGGGCAGTTCCACCAGCACGTAAAATCCGATGCCGCCGAGGATGATCAGGGCCATGAAGACGAGATTCAAGGGCAGATTGCCGGCATGACCCATCAGACTGTCAGATTGCAGGGCAAATCCCGCGTTGCAGAACGCGGAAATGGAATGAAACACGGCCCCGTACCAGCCCATTTCCCCACCGCTGGCCACATAGAGCAGCACGGCGCCGATACCCTCGATGCACAGGCAGACCAGAAAAAGCCGACGCAGAAAACCTGCCAGATGAAAGCCGGGATCACCGAGCAGGGATTGGCCGACAGCAATGCGGTCCGTCAGGGAGACGCGACGTCGCCACAGGGAAAAGACCAAGCTGGTGTAGGTCATGACGCCCAGACCGCCGATCTGGATCAGCACGGCGATGACGGTCTGTCCGAACCGGGAATAAGCTGTGGCCGTGTCCACGACGACCAATCCCGTGACGCAGGTCGCGGAAACCGAGGTGAACAGCGCGTCAAGCCACGACACGGGTTCAGCCTGCCAGGCCATGGGCAGGCGCAGCAGGACAGCACCCTGGAGAATGACCAGGGCGAAAAAATAAACCGGCAAAAAAGCCGGAGAAAAGAACTTTTCAACGTGCTTCATAATTGTGTCTCTGCATCAGCTTATTCCAAAGCCGCGGCCAGCAGGGCCCGGGTGTAGTCCTGGCCGGGCCGGGTGAAGATCGCGTTTGTCTCCCCCTGCTCGACAATGCGGCCGTCCTTCATGATCACCACCCGGTGGCACAGGGCGCGGACCAGGGACAGGTCGTGGGTGATGAACATGTAGGTCAGACCGAAGCGTTCCTGCAGGCTGCCGAGCAATTCGACAATCTGAAATTGCACGGTCCGGTCCAGGGCCGAGGTCGGTTCGTCCAGAACCACGAATTTCGGTCGCAGAATCAGGGCGCGGGCAATGGCAATGCGCTGGCGCTGCCCGCCGGAGAACTCGTGCGGATAGCGGTGCATGGCGCCCGGATCAAGCTCCACGGCCCGCAGAATGTCGGCGATGCGCTCCTCGCGCTCCCGGCCCGTGGCCAGGCGGTGCGCGTCCAGGCCTTCGGCCACGATCTGGCCCACGGTCATGCGCGGACTGAGACTGCCGTACGGGTCCTGGAAGACAATCTGGAAATCCCGGCGCAGGGTCCGCACCCGGCGTTCCTTCATGAGCGATAAGTCCTGACCGCCAAAGACGATCTGGCCCGTACTGGCGGTCAGCCGGAGCAGGGCCAGGCCCAGGGTGGTCTTGCCCGACCCGCTTTCCCCGACCACGCCCAGGGATTCCCCCTGGCGGATGGAAATATCGGCCCCGACCACGGCCCGCACAAAGGACGTGGGACGGCCCAGGAAACCCCGTCCCAGGGGAAAGCTGACGGTCACGTCCCTGGCCGTAACCAGAGCCGGCGCGGCAGTGTCCAGCGGCCGGGGCCGACCGGCCGGACGGCTCTGCAACAGTTCCCGGGTATACGGATGTTGCGGGCGCTGAAAAACATCATCCCGGCTGCCGCTCTCCACGATCCGGCCGGCGCGCATGACATGCACCTGATCGGCCATGTGCCGGACCACGCCCAGATCGTGGGAAATGAGCAGAATGGCCATGTTCAGGCGCTGCTGCAGGTCGCGCAGCAGGGCCAGAACCTGGGCCTGGATGGTCACGTCCAGGGCCGTGGTCGGCTCGTCGGCGATGAGCAGGGAGGGGTCGTTGGCCAGAGCCATGGCGATCATGACCCGCTGGCGCTGCCCGCCGGAAAGCTGATGGGGAAAGCTGGCCAACCGCGAGGCCGGGTCCGGGATGCCGACCAGCTCCAGCAGTTCCAGGGTGCGCTTGCGGGCGTCCAGATCCGGTCGGTGCAGGGTCACGACTTCGGCGATCTGACGGCCGACACTGTGCAGCGGATTGAGCGAGGTCATGGGTTCCTGAAAAATCATGCCGACCCGCCCGCCCCGCACCGTGCGCAGCTCGTGTTCGGGCAGGGGCAGCAGATTGCGCCCCTCGAAGATGATCTCCCCGCCCGTGTAGCGGGCCTGGTTCGACAAGAGACGCAGCACGGACAGGGCGGTCACGGACTTGCCCGATCCGCTTTCCCCGACCAGGGCGCAGGTCCGACCACGGCCCACGCACAGGCTGACGTCGTGCACGGCCGGGACCGCGCGGCCCTCGACCAGGAATTCCACCCCCAACCCCCGGATGGACAGCAACGGCTGAGCAGTCTCAGCTGCGGTGGCGGGGATCAAAGGCATCACGCACTCCTTCTCCGATGAAAACCAACAGACTGAGCAGGGTGCCCAGGACCACAAAGGCCGAAATGCCCAGCCACGGGGCCTGCAGGTTATTCTTGCCCTGGGCCAGAAGCTCGCCCAGCGACGGAGACCCCGGCGGCAGGCCAAAGCCGAGAAAATCAAGAGAGGTCAGGGTGGTGATGGACCCGCTGACAATAAAGGGCATGAAGGTGACCGTGGCAATCATGGCGTTGGGCAGAATGTGGCGGAACATGACCACGCGGTCGGACAGACCCAGGGCCCTGGCCGCGCGCACGTATTCCAGGTTGCGGCCGCGCAGGAATTCGGCCCGGACCACGTCGACCAGGCTCATCCAGGAAAAAAGCATGGTCACGGCCAGCAGCCACCAGAATCCGGGCGTGACCAGGGAAGCCAGAATGATGAGGATAAAAAGTCCCGGCATGCCGGACCAGATTTCCAGAAAACGCTGCCCGGCCAGATCGACCATGCCGCCGTAATAGCCCTGCACAGCTCCGACGCAGATCCCGACCACGGAACTGCCCAGGGTCAGCAGCAGGCCGAAGAGAATGGACAGTCGCACGCCATAAATGATCCGGGCCAGGACATCGCGGCCCTGGTCGTCGGTGCCGAGCCAGTTGCCGGACCAGGGCGGAGCCGGGGCCGGTTGGGGCAGATCGTAATTGACGGTCTTGTAGCTGTAGGGAACCAGGGGCCAGATCATCCAGCCGTCGGCGTTGATCAGGTCGCGGACATAGGGGTCGCGGTATGCGGCTTCGGTCTCGAAATCGCCACCAAACACGGTTTCCGGGTAGTTTTTGACAATGGGCAGGTAGAATTCGCCCTGAAAGCGGATCAGCAGCGGCCGGTCGTTGGCCACCAGTTCCGCGCCCATGCTGACCAAAAAGATGAACACAAAAATCCACAAGGACCAGAACGCCCGACCATTGGACCGAAAGGCGCGCAAGCGGCGACGGGTAACGGGATTCATGCCGTGTCGCTCCTGTTGGCGAAATCAATGCGCGGGTCGACCAGCATGTAGGTCAGGTCCGAGATCAGCTTGGTGACCAGGCCGATGAGGGTGAAGATGTACAGGGAGCCGAACATGACCGGATAGTCGCGGCTGATGGTCGCCTCGAAACCCAGGAGACCAAGACCGTCCAGGGAAAAAATGACCTCGATCAGCAGCGACCCGGTGAAGAACATGGAGATGAACGCGGCCGGAAAGCCGGCGATGATCAGCAGCATGGCGTTGCGGAAGACATGGCCGTAGAGAACGCGGCTTTCGGACAATCCCTTGGCCCTGGCCGTGACCACGTACTGCTTGCCGATCTCGTCCAGAAAGGAATTCTTGGTCAGCATGGTCAGGGTGGCGAATCCGCCGATGACCATGGCCGTGACCGGCAGGGCCAGATGCCAGAAATAGTCGGCGATCTTGCCCCACAGGGTCAGGTCGGCCCAGCCCGGCGAGGTCAGGCCGCGCAGGGGAAACCAGTTGAAATAGCTGCCGCCGGCAAAAAGGACCACCAGCAGGATGGCGAAGAGAAAGACCGGAATGGCGTTGCCGACAACCATGACCGTGCTGGTCCAGACGTCAAAGCGGCTCCCGTGGCGCACGGCCTTGACGATGCCCAGGGGAATGGACAGCAGGTAGATGATCAGGGTGCTCCACAGCCCCAGGGACAGGGAAACCGGAATCTTTTCCCCGATCAGGGTCAGCACGCTCTTGCTGCGGAAAAAACTCTCGCCCAGGTCAAAGACGGCGTAGTTGCGCAGCATGGTCAGGTAGCGCTCCCACATGGGGCGGTCAAAGCCGTACATTTTCTCGATGCGCTCGATAATGTCCGGGTCCAGGCCCTGGGCCCCGCGATAGGCGGACTGGGACGAAGCCTGGCTGCCGGTCGTCTCTCCTCCCCCGCCGCTGCTGACCCTGGCCGTGGCCGCCACGTCCAGGCCCTGCAGCTGGGCGATCATCTGCTCCACCGGACCGCCCGGAGCGGCCTGGATGATGAAGAAATTGAGCGTCAGGATGCCGATCAGGGTCGGGATGATCAGGGCCAGACGCCGCAGGATGTAGGCCAGCATTATTTCAGCCCCAGGCCCCGCCGCTTCCCGGTCAACTCGCGGTCCTTGTCCGGATCGATCCACCAGGACTGAAAGTCCAGGCCGTAATCAGCCAGCTTGTCCGGCCGACCGAAGCGGTCCCAGTAGGCCACGCGCCAGGCCGCGGAATGCCAGTGCGGGATGACGTACCAACCGGCCAGCAGGGCGCGGTCCAGAGCTTTGCAGCGCAGGATCAGGGACGGCCGGTCCGGGGCCGCGATGACCAGATCGACCAGGGTGTCGATGGCCGGACTTTTGATGCCGCAGTAGTTGCGCGAGCCCGGCAGGTCGGCCGAAGACGAATGCCAGAAGGAGCGCTGCTCGTTGCCCGGCGACAGGGACTGGGGAAAACTGCCGACGATCATGTCAAAGTCAAAGCCGCGCAGCCGCTCCAGGTACTGGGACGTATCGACCATGCGCACCCGCATGGTGATGCCCAGGCGCTGCAGATTGCGCTGAAAGGGCAGGACGACCCGCTCGAAATCGGGCTGAACCAGCAGCATCTCGAATTCAAAAGGCCGACCGTCCTTGACCAGCTTGCCGCCCTCGACCTTCCAGCCGGCCTGGGCGAGCAGATCCGCGGCCACGCGCAGATTTTCGCGGATATTGCCGCTGCCGTCGGTCTGCGGCAGGCGGGTTTCGTCCGTCAGCACGGACGGGGGCAGATCAAGCCCTTGGAGCAAGGCCACTTCCTCGGCCGTGGGCGGGCCGCTGGCCGCCATCTCGGAGTTGGAGAAAAAACTCGTGGACCGGGCGTAGAGGTCGTAGAACAGATTGCGGTTGCTCCACTCAAAATCAAAGGCGTGGTTCAGGGCCTGACGCACTTGGGGGTCGGCGAAAATGGCGCGGCGGGTGTTGAAGATGAAGGCCTGCATGCCCTGGGACAATTTGTGCGGGATGGTCTCGGTGCGGATCAGTCCGTTGCGCACGGCCGGACCGGTGTAGCCCGTGGACCACTGCTTGGAATTGTATTCCTGCCGGAAATCGTATTCGCCGGCCTTGAAGGCCTCCAGGGTCACGGTCAGATCGCGGTAATAGTCATAAATGATGGCGTCGTAATTGTAGCGTCCCTTGTTCACGGCCAGATCGCGCGCCCAGTAATCGGGATCGCGTTCAAAGACCACGCGCTGACCGGGCCGGAATTCCTTGATGCGGTACGGTCCGCTGCCCAGAGGCACGTCCAGGGAGGACAGGGAAAAATCCCGGCCCTGCCAGTATTTTTCGGACAACACGGGCAGCTGACCGAGAATGAGCGGCAGCTCCTTGCTGCTGCCGGTCTTAAAGACAAAGGTCAGGGTCTGATCGTCCGGGGTGTCCACCCGCTCCACGTCGGCGTAGTACTGGGCGTAATGCGGGTTGCCCTGCTCTTTGAGCACCGAAAACGTGAACGCCACGTCACGGGCCGTGACGGGGGTTCCATCGTGAAACCGGGCTTCGGGCCGCAGGACAAAGGTCATGGAGGAATGATCGGCCGCGACCTGAATCCGTTCGGCGACCAGACCGTATTCGGTAAAAGGCTCGTCCTGGGACTGCTCGGTCAGGGTGTCGAAGAGCAGACCCAAGCCGTCGGCGGAATTGCCCTTGACGATAAAGGGATTGAAACTGTCAAACGTGCCGATGGCTGCCAGGCGGACCTGGCCGCCCTTGGGAGC
>CAZYZA010000015.1:0-42310 GCA_964651415.1 uncultured Desulfovibrionaceae bacterium | reverse complement strand
CTCTACGCAGACACGCCCTCACCGTCAAGTACTTTCTAATGCTTTTTTCAATCCGACTTCGCGAAGCGACCTTCGCAATGGCAGGGTTAATCTTCTAACCCTATCCTCAAACCCAGGTCAACTACTTTTTTCATCGCTGATCCCGGACTTTGAAGCAAAAAAAGGTCCTGGCGACGACCTACTTTCCCACCAGTGGACTGGCAGTATCATTGGCGCTGGAGGTCTTAACTTCCGAGTTCGGAATGGAATCGGGTGGGGCCCCTCCGCCGTGGTCACCAGGACGAAATTATGATCTTTTCAATGAGCTTCTTTTCCCGCCGAGAAGTTCTCGTCGACGCGGAAGAAGGCCTCTATGAGACTCCCCCGCTGTCGTCAACAAAAAAAATCAATTTCCTGATATTTTCTTCGAAACATGTCGACCATCATCACTTCCTTAGTGCCACACCGAGCCCTAACCTTTGATTACACAAGCGCTAACAAGTTAAATTTAATCTCTTTTCAAGCTCACTATTGTTCCGGACCAGACCACCAAGCGTTCTGCGCACGCACCAACAATCGTCCAAAAATCCGTTCGTCCTCCCGCTCTACGGTGACGACGACCACGACTGTCACGTCACCTGGCACTCAGGACAACCCGCTTGACACTACGCAGCGTAATAGGTTTTCCATAAGCGATAACTTCTAACCGACCAAAGGCGAAACCCGGCGCCAAAATAATTAGCATAGGCGCAAGACTTGTTGCCACCACTTCGTAACTCGCTTCGATTAACTCCTTTTATTTCAATAGATTAGCATCAGGTAACAGCTTGGCTCTTCTTTTGCTTTATGCCAAACGTTGCGACTCAGAACCCCGCATACCTCAACGAGCAGGAGAAAACATTATGGACATTATGAAGAACGCACAGGACATCCTCGACCACATCAATCGTGTTGTAAACGGAAACGGGCTGGCCTTTGACGCCAACGGCGTCGCCTCCCTCGCCGTTGACGACGATATCGTCTGCCTGTTCTGCGTGCTGGAGCATGAAAAAACGTTGGTCATCACTTTTTACCTCGGTCGCATCGATCAATCCGATCCTGAACTCATGTATGAAATGCTGTGCGGGAATTACATGGGCGCGTATACCGCCGGCGGTACCCTGGGGATCGACGCGGAGGAAGGACTGATCGCCCTTCATCAACATTTCCCCCTGCCCCTGGAAGAACCCGCCTGGATCGAGGAACCCCTGGCAGCCCTTGTCGGTGCGGCCCGCTACTGGCGGGACAAGCTCATCTCCCTGCCGACCCGCGGCGACGTGGCAACCCAGTCATCTTTGGCCGAAGCGATGTTGCGCGTTTGATGCATCGACCGAACCGACACGATCAGAAAGGAGCTCCATATGTCACATATCGTCGTTGGGTCCCAGCCCCAGCCCATCAGCCAGGGCATTGACCAACCGCAACCAACCGGCCAGGGCGTTCAGCAGACCGGCCAAGCCCCTCAAGGCGTACAGCCGGCCCATATCGCACAGGTGCAACAGCAAGGGCGTCAGGTCACCGGACAGCAACCACTGCAATCCCTTGGACCGTCCATCTCGACGTCGACACGGGCCCTGCAGCAGGCAACCGCGCAGTGGCAGCGCACCCTGCCCCCCCAGGGCAGCATGCCGAAAACCATCGGCGTGACCATGCCCCCCGGCGGACAGACCGTACAACTCGACGGCAAGATGGTTGAGCACGAAATCAACGCCTTGCCCAGAAATCAACGCCAGGACGCGGTACGCGACATGCCGCGTGTCCTGCAGCAACGCGTCGATAGCGGCCATCGGATATGGACGGAGGTGAATAACGGCACCCGGCAAGGCCCGGCCAGCCTGGAGGACGTACGCGACCTGATGACCTTTCTCATGGCCAAGGGCATGGAGAAAGGCGATGGTTTCAGTGAAGGCGCGTTCAACATCTCCGACCCCAATCACCGCCTGCGCGATTTTCTGGACTCCTGCCCCGAGGTCTACCAGCGGCCCTCGTCGCACATCGAAGGCTTTCAGCAAGCTCCTGGCGGCAGTCATCGCGGCATCGACGTCGGCGGCGCCGTGACGCTGCCCTACGGCAAAGCCACCCTGCTCTACGGCGGCATCAATGCCGGAGTACAGGGCATGGGCGGTGACCGGATTTTTCTCAAGACCGAGGAGCACGGATGCCGTCTGTCCTCACGCTGGACACCCAACCGCGACCCGAACATCCGGCCCGACCGGCCCGTACGTCTGGGCGATGTCGGCCAATTTCTGGGCCACGCCATGGGCTTTTTCCGCACTGTTCTGCGTGGCATTTCCGGCGGCCACCTGTTTCCCAACGCCAAAGACTCGCGCAAGGAACGCATCCCCGGCGATGTGTCCAGAGACTTCAAGGCCATCCTGAAAAACCTGGACAGATCAGGCCAGGCGGATGTCGCGGGGATTCTGCGACAGAACGACCCCTTGGCCACGTCCCAAGGCATTCGCGTCATGGTCGCCAATCTGGACCAGGCCCTGGCAAGGCAGGATCTGGGCCAGCCAACTCGTGAAACCATGCAGCGTCTTCGCGACGAACTGGGGACGCGCTTTGATCACCTTGACGTGCGCATCGGCAATGAAGTCGTGCTCAACCAGGACGAATTGGACGGATCGGCTCCACAGCAAAGCATCAACGGAGCCATGCGCACGGCAGTGAACACCCTGCTGGCCGTGCCCGACCGCGCTCATCTCACTCCTGACAAGCTCCAAACCTTTGTCCAGCAGCTCGGCAAAATTGGGACACGGCTGGATCGGGCCGGCGGCGGAGATGAAACCAGTCACATGATCAGGACCGCACTGGAACAGGTTACCGCCTCTCTGAACACCGAACAGCGTCTTCAATTACAGGATCTGCTCTCCTCACCCCAATGCCGGGAGGCCATGGCCGCAGTAACCGACATCATGGCCCTTGGCGGAGAAAATCTTGGCCCGATGAATCGCGCGGCCCGCAACTCCGCCACGCAGATCGCCCACAAAATCAGCCACGCGTATCTGGGGCTTTGCACCCAAGCGGGCCTGGACGACGCCGCTCTTCCCCGAGCAACCCAACAGGGTATGGACCTGGTCAAGCCCATCCTCATCCGGGCCGGCAGCGACGCATTTCTGAGCACCGCGCAAACAAGCGTCAACCAAGAACACGCCCGGCAGGTCCAACAAGGCACGCAACCCCTTGGCCTGTCACGCCTGGACGACATTCGTCCGCTTGTTGGCCGGGGAGTTGTCGCCCTGGGCAGCCACATGCAGGGCATCGTGCGCGGCCAGGTTGATCACGAGCAAATCAGTCGGTTCTTCGCCACGGAGCTGACTCGTGACGTCCGCACGCCACAACAAGGCGAACCGGTCGGACTGGATGAACAGTTCGTGAAGGATTTTTTCCGAAACGGCATCTCGGTCAACGGCCAACACTTCGGGGGGCCGGGCACCGGTATTTCCGAAACCGCCAAGCAGGAGGCCCTCCAGGCCTTCATCGACGCAGTTGGAGGATTGCCCAAAGCCCAGCAGATCGCCCGCGTGGCCCACCAGGGTCTCATGGGCATGATGCACACGGCTTGCATGAATGATCCGGGCCTGAACCCGCTGTTCATGGACTTCAGCATGCATGAAGGCGCTGTGCAAAACGCGGTTTCTCCGGACACCGGCCAGCCGGTATCAATGATGCTTTCCGTGGTGACCCATGGCGACAGCGTGGCCGTGCACAGTGAGTCCAATACCCAAAAGGTTAACGGCGTCGACGGAGGCGAACAGGTAGGAAGCAACCTCTCCCTTAACTTCACGATTCAGGGTGCGGGCAGCGACGATCCGGTGATCAGGCTCGACGATTGGGACGCGCTGTTCAGCTCCTGCCCGAATTGACATGTCCATCAGCGCAGGCTCATCGGGAGTCCCGGCCTACCGGGGCTCCCGATTTTGCTGACAAAAGCCGCTTGATCCCCGGACCCCGGTTGCCATAGACAACTTCTTGGCCATGACCTTTGCGACAAGCCAGACCGTGCAGGCCGCTCGCGTCCATGTCACGTGCAACCTTAAGGAATAAGACATGCCCCAGCCCACTCCGACCAGGCCCAGGCTTTCATCCTCCCTGACCCGCCAAAGACCCCGGACCCCGTTTTTCGGACCAGCCGGCAGATTGGCGTTAAGCATGGTCTGCATCCTGATGGCAGGATTGCTCTTGCCGGCTTGGGCCGAGCAACCCGCCGACACGAGGCATAAAACATGGCGGGTCATTTATATTGAAGGCGGCCCATACACGGATTACCAGCAAATTTTCGCCGGCACCGTGCGCGGCCTGGCCAAACTCGGGATCATCGACAACGGCAACATCCCTGTGCCCAAGAATTCGGAAAGCACCCGCGAAATGTGGGATTGGCTTTGCCTCAACGCCGGCGGCGACAAGCTGGAGTTCGTTCCCGACGGCTACTTCAGCGCCAACTGGGACGCGGAGCAGCGGGCCCAAAACAAAAGCGCAATCCTGCGGCGTATCCATGAACAGGGTGACGTGGACATGATTTTCGCCTTTGGCACCTGGGCCGGGCAGGACATGAGCACGGACGAACACACGGTGCCGGTTTTCTCCATGTCCGTGACCGACGCCGTGGACGCGGGCATCGTCGCCTCGGTCGAGGATTCCGGACGGGACAATGTGCACGCCCAAGTGGAGCCCGGGCGATACGAACGTCAGATCGCCATTTTTCACGACGTGTTCAAGTTCAAGCGTCTTGGCGTACCTTACGAGGACACCCCGGACGGCCGCAGCTCCAGCGGCATCCCGGCGGTGGAAAAGGCGGCCGACAAGCTCGGCATCGAACTTGTGACCTGCACCACCGCCCTGAACCTGCCCGACCTTGACCAGTCCTTTGAAAACCTGCGCCAATGTGTGGAAAAACTGAGCCCCCAGTGTGACGCCATCTACCTGACCGCCAACACCGGCATGCAGGGCCACCGAATCAAGGAGTTGCTCCAGCCCATCATTGCCGCCGGCATTCCGTCCTTTTCCCAGAGCGGACCGGGCGAAACCAGGCTTGGCGTGCTCATGAGCCTCGCCCAGACCGATTTCGATGACGTCGGCCTTTTCCAGGCCCAGGCCGTGGCCAAGGTCCTGGATGGCGCCAAGCCGCGCGACGTGAGTCAGATCTTTGAAGGCCCTCTCGGACTGGCCATCAATCTGAAAATGGCCATGCTCATCGGTTGGAATCCTCCTTTTGAGATCCTGGCCGCCGTTGACGAAATTCATCAGCAGATCCCAGATTCCGCGCAATGAGCCTCCCTCCTCTTCATCCAAGACCCATCGGATCATCGGCGGTGCATTCCTGGCGAACCTTCATGCTTGGCGGGCTGACCGCCCTGCTCTGCGCCCAGTTGCTGTACGGCGTGCTGGTTCTGTCCGCCCTGCACAAACAATACGTCAAACCCATGCTGGCGGTGCAGGCCCTGGTCTGCGAAGAACTGGGCAACCGTCTCGGACGCATGACCCGCCTGGGCAAGGAACCGGGACGCATCAACCGGCTGGAAGAAATCCTGGCCCCGTATGCCGGCGCGGCAGCAGACAGCCTACTGGTCCTGGACAGCCAGGGCAGGGTCCTGGCCGGCTGGGGCGCTACTCCGGGAGACGTGTTTTCGTTTCCGGCGCAGAGCCGGCAGCTGCAAGGGCAGATCCGCGAATTTTCCCAGCATGGCCGATTATGGCTGACCCAACCGCTGACGGACCGCGAAGCAGTGGTCGTCGGGCACGTGCTGCTCGGCATGGATGACGCCAAGCGTTCGGAGCAGGTCTGGCGAATCCTGGCGGACAATATCCGACTCCTGGGCGGCATCACCCTGGTCGCAGCCGTCCTGCTCGTCGTGCTTGTCCGACGGGTTTGTCCGAAGCCTGAGCAGACGCTGTCCGCAGACAACTCCTTTCCGCGCAAACGTCTCTATGCCTGTCTTGTCGCGCCCCTTGTTGCCGGCCAGATTCTTTTCGCCGTGGCCATGCTCGGCCCCCTGCGCGACATGAACGAAATGCATTTCGATGCCGTGGCCCGCCAACTGGGACGCCATCTTGGCGGTGAACTGGAACACTTGCTGCGCCTCGGCCTGACCCTGGACCAGATCCCTCCCGTCTCCGGCCATCTGAGCAGCCTGCAACGCTTTCTGCCCGAGTCCATGGGGCTTGGCATCATGGACGACCACGGCGTCTCCCTGCACCGCGCCGACGCCAACGGCGAGCTGTCTCTGCCGCTATGGTCAAGACTGGAGCAGAACGCCCTGATTACGGACACCCCGCTGGCCGGTCCGGCGGGCGAGTCGGCAGGATCGGTTCGCGTCCTGATGTCGCCGCAGACAATCTCGACCAATCTCCGGGCCATCACCCTGGACACCCTGACCATGACCGTGGTCGCGGTCCTTTTCCTGGTCGAACTGGTCAACCTGCTCATCATGCGCGAAGAGCGCCGGGTCATCCCTCAGGCTCCACCCCTGGCCACATCTTCCGCGTTCATGCGACCGGTCATTTTCCTGTGCATGTTCGCCATTGACCTTTCCCTGTCCTTTGTTCCCCTGCGTCTTGGTGAACTCAATCCCAACCTCTTCGGCCTGCCTCCGGACGTGGTCCTGGGTCTGCCGGTATCCGCGGAAATGTTCATGGTTGGCCTGGCCATCATGCTCGGCGGATTCTGGAGTGAAAAAGCAGGGTGGCGCCCACTTTTGCTTGCCGGAGTGGCCGTGGTCGCCCTGGGCAATCTGGCCAGCGGCCTGACCGCGCATCCGCTGCTGTACATTGCCTCGCGCGGATTGGCCGGGGCCGGATACGGCCTGCTCAACCTTGCAGCCCAACTCTTTGTTTTAGCCAATTCACGCCCGGACCAGCGAGCCGGCAACCTGGCCGCCGTCTTTGCCGGGCTTTTCGCCGGCGCCCTGTGCGGCAGCGCCAGCGGCGGCCTCATCGCCGACCGCCTCGGATACGCGGCCGTCTTTCTTGTCGCCGCGGCCCTGCTGGCTCTGACCGGCCTGATCCTGTGGCGCGTGCTCCCACGGCAAGACCGGATCATCTCCGACAGAATCAGCACCCCGAAGACGCAGCCCTCCTGGCGAGACATCCTGACCTTTGTCACTGATCCGCGCATGGCCGCCCTGCTCTTTCTGAATATCGTGCCCAGCGCCTTTGTCACCGTCTGCCTGTTCCAGTTCTTTGTTCCCGTCTCCCTGCACCAGGGCGGGGCCAGCCCGGCCGACATCGGCCGCGTGGTCATGATCTTTCCCCTGGTCATCGTCTACCTGGGTCCACTCTTCGGCCGTTTGGTGGACAGATCCCGGCACAAATACAGACCGCTGGCCCTGGCCGGGCTGATTGCGGCCGGCGGCGTGGCCGTGCTCCTTCCGACCGACGGAATCCTGGCCGCAACCCTGGCCGTATTGCTGCTGGGACTGTCCAACGCCATCCTCTCCAACGCGCAGGGAGCCTACGCCCTGGAACTTCCGGCAACACAACGGTTCGGTTCGGCCCGGGCCATGGGCCTCTACAATGTCGCGGAACGGCTGGGACAGGTCATCGGACCCGTCAGCCTGGGCACAGTGCTCGCCGTGTGGGGCAGGGACGCAGGGCTTGGCGTCATGGCCGTGGGCTTCGCCGCCATGAGCATCGTGTTCGTCGTGGTCAGCAGTCGGCGTGAGGCCAAGATATGACGGACATGGAGAATCTTCTTTTCCGCCCCCTGTTGCGCCCGCTGTGGGACCTTTTTCCGCACCTGCCGCCCCTTCTCCTGGCCTGGGACAACTCCACTCTGGGCGAAATCGCCACGGGTTTCACCACCGCCCCCGGGCCGTCGACGAGCCGAAACGGGCATGACCGGGTACAGGCCGCGGTTTCCCCCGCCCTGCTCAGGGTGGTCGAAGCCATGGCCGAGTCCACGCTGGGCCGTGATCTTGCCACAAGCCTGACCCGTCGCCTCCAGTCCTGTCCATCTGTTCTTTCCGCCAATTACCACGGCGTGGAGTGCTTTCCGGAAATGGTCCAGGCCCTGCACTTCTTCGCCCTGCCGGACCTTTTGTCCCCGCCGGCCCCATCCGTAACGGTGCTGCCGGTGGTCTCATGCGGCAGCGTGTCCCTGCAAAGCCCGACCTATCCCAGAGGACTGATGCTTTCCCGCCGCAAGGCCGGCGGCCATGTCCGTTTGCCTTTTTTTCCCAGCTCCTGCCAGGACCTGATGGCGTGCCGGGCACCGGCCCTCAATCCGGAATCAATCCGAGCCATGCGCCGCCAGTGGTCCAGGAGCGATCACGGTCTTCTGAACTGGGAGCAGGATGCGGTGAACGAAATCATGGACACGCACGTGGCTCGTCCCGAGATCATGGAATTGCGAAATTTCAGCCAGCAGGTCGCCCCTATCAACGCATCCCTGTGCCGTTGCCGCTATCCCGACGCGCCCCGAGTCCGGGTGATCTATCTGGAAATGGAAACCCTGGCCGCGTCCCTGATCTCAGGCGACCTGGATAACGACGAGTCGGTCATGCACCGGATTCTGTTTGATCCGGCAGTACGGACACGAATTCTGAAACGTCTGGCCGGAGTGCGCGGCTGTTGGAAAACCCTGGCCGTGAACGGACCGGCCCTGGGTCGGACCGGCAACGCGGGCACGGTTTTTTTCTGGTTGGCCGACGAGCGCGGCCGTCGCTGTCCGGTCCGCCTGGTCGCCGAAGGCAATGACCACCCCAGGCTGGTATATCAGGGTACAAGCATTGCGCTGCGGCCCACGGACATTCAGCGCGCCCTGGATGCCGGGCAGTTGATCCCCAGCCTGTTCAGCGCCTATGTCAGCCTGACGCTGGACCACGGATTGCGGTGTTTCGGAGGAATTTTTCTGGCCGACTATCTGCAGGCCATGATCAACGGGGTTCGATCGGCTTGTGACGAAGCCCAAAGCCCTGTCCCGGCCTGGCAGGAATACAACCCTTTGGCCGCTCTGCCGATCAGCGTGCAGGTCATGACCGAAGACGGCCAGTTTCCGGCCGGAGGGGTGGAATTGATGGCCTCGGGCGGGCTCGGCCAGGACCGGCTCAGGGCCGTGGCCGGTCTGACCCTGGCCGACGTCCTGCCGGCGAGCCTGGCCTCATGGTATGAGGAATACGTTCCGGCCCAGGCGCGCCAAGCAGGCTGGGAAACGGAATTGGCCGAACTTGCGGCCAGGTGGCAGGGAGTGGTTGTGGAGCCCCGACCTACGCGTTGCAGACAAAACACAGCATCGTGATGTCGTCGGACTGCGCCGCCGCACCCCGATGGGTGAGGACGGCCGCGTGCACCCTGTCGACCACGGCAGAGGGCGTATCCTGACTCCCGGCCAGAACCGCCCACAGCCGGTCTTCGCCGAACAGCCGGCTTTCTTCGTCCATGGCCTCGGACACTCCGTCGGAATAGAGCAGGCAGGTTTCGCCGGGCAACAGGACTGTTCTGTGCCGCAGGTACGGCAGTCCGGGCATGGCTCCGACCACGGGGCCGCTCATATCCGCTATGGTCCGCACCTGCCCGTCCACGCCCCGCACCAGTGGCTGGCAATGTCCGCCGTTGGCGAATTCCAGCACTCCGGTCTGCGGGTCAAACAATCCGATGAACAAGGTTACGAACATGCATCCCGGATTATTCTCGCTTAAGCGGTCATTGATCCTGGTCATGGCTTCGGCCGGGTCCGTGGCCGTGCTCAGGGCGTAACGGATCAGGGTTACGGTCATGGACATGAAAAGCGCGGCCGGCACCCCCTTGTCCGATACATCGCCGATGACCACGGCCTGCCTTCCGTCCGGGACAAGAAAATAATCATACAAATCCCCACCCACTTCCTTGGCCGGCTCCAGAAAAGCGGCCACGGCCAGCCTGGGATGGGCCGGAGCATGAGCCGGAGGCAGGATGCCCATCTGAATTTCGCGGGCCGCGTTCAGCTCGCCCTGCATCCGTTCCTTGGCGGCCGTGGTGTCCATCAACGCGCGGATATTCTGATCCAGCGCCCGGCCCATGTCGCCAAAAGCCGTGGCCAGAGTTCCGACTTCATCATGTTGCCCCACGGGCAGCTCTCCGGCCAAAGCCAGCAAGGGAGACGAGCTCTGCCCAGACGTGGTCGCCTGGGTCAGATCAATTCCGGCCAAAGTTTGAGCCTGCCGCGTCAGCGTCCGCAACGGTCTGATCAATTTGGCGGTCAGCAGGAGCATGCCCAAGACGCTGAGTACCGCTGAAATCAGGGCCAGGCCAACCAAACGCCGAACCAGAATCCGGGCCGGAGCTTCGATATCGTCCCGGGGCACGGCGGCCACGATGTACCAATCCAGCGCCTTGAAGTAGGCGATGCGAAAAACCGTCGACCCACTTCCCTCCTGGCCGCCGCCGTGAACAAAATCCACGAATCCGGTCCGCCGGGCACGTTCCAGGCCCTGATGGGGAATGAAGCCCGGCTCCCGCCCCAAAGGGTTGCCCTGATAGGCCAGCAAGGAGCCATCCCCTCCCAACAGGGCGATGAAGCCGTTCTCATGCAGCTGCAGGGTGTCGAATTTTTCCTGGGTGCTCAGAATGATCTGCTGTTCCTTGGAGCCGGCCTCCTCGATCACATCCGAAAGCAGCAGCGCCAGCACGATGACCGTGTCCCGTCCTTCGATGGGCAGAAAGAAGGCCAACACCGTTTCAGGCTGCTGTTCGGACTGGCCCTCGCCTGCCCTGTCCAGCCCGAACACCGCGAATTCACCATCGGCAGGCAGGCGACCGGCCGAGAGCATCGACGCGACCGTACGTCCCTTCAAATCCAGGCGTTCCGGATCGGACACAATTTCCCGAATCAGCGGGCTGCCCAGAACACGACCGCTCGATCTGTCCAGCAGGTCAAAATGCATTCCGAACGACAAGAGCGGTTGGCTCCAGTTGCCGATGACGCGCTTGCGTCCGTCCATGGGCAGGGATTCCAGATCGAGCCAGGTCGTGCGGGCCAGTTGGGCCATGCTGCGCAATTGGTTCTTGCGTTGCAGGACATCCAGGATTTCGCCGGTCAAAAGACTCAGATAGCGGGAACTGACATTGTCCTCGACCAGGACCACGACATTGCCGAAGGATTCCTTCTCGCGCTTGACGCTCATGTCCCGCAGCTCGTGGTAGGTCAGCACGATGATCGGCACGGCGGCCAGGGCGATGGCCGTGACCACCAGGGAGAAAAGTTTGGTGCGCAGGGAAATGGCCATGACTACTCCGCCACGCCGAGACGCTGCAGTTTCTTGCGCAAGCCTTCGCGGGTGATGCCCAGCAGCTCCGCAGCCCTGGTCTTGTTGCCCTCGCACCGCGCCAGGGCTTCGGTCACAAGCCGGCGCTCCATGTCTTGCAGGTTGAAGGTCGGCTCCTCGGTCCGCACAGTCGCTGACACACAGACCTCCTGGACAGGGACGGACACGCCTTCGTCGCGACATGCCGCCAGGATTCGCGGGGAAAGGTCCTCCACATGGATCTGATCGGCGGCGGTCAGGGAAGCGGCCCTCTCCATTTCATTGTTCAGCTCGCGGACATTGCCCGGCCAGGAATAACGCAGCAGCACCTCCCGGGCCGGACCTGAAATGGTCAGCCGGGGACGCCCCATGTGCAGGCAATGGCGTTCCAGAAAATGCTGGGCCAGGAGCAGGATGTCGTCGCCGCGCTCGCGCAACGACGGCAGGCGAATCTCCACGACATTGATGCGGTAGTACAGGTCTTCGCGAAACGATCCCTCCCGCACGGCCTGATCGAGGCGCATATTGGTCGCGGCGATGATTTTCACGTCCACGGACACGGGCTTGGTGCGGCCGACCCGCTGCACTTCCTGTTCCTCCAGCACCCGTAGCAGCTTGGCCTGATGGGGCAGGGTCATGTCCGCAAGCTCATCCAGAAACAAGGTTCCGCCGCTGGCTTCCTCCACCAGTCCCTTGCGGAAGGACACGCCGCTGGCCGCCCCTTTTTCAATGCCGAACATCTCGCTTTCAAAAAGATTTTCAGGAATGGCCGTGCAGTTCATGGCCACGAATGGCCCTTCCCGGCGCGGAGAATTGTAATGAATCAGCTTGGCGATGACTTCTTTGCCCGCACCGGTCGGCCCGAGAATCAAGGTGTTGATGGGTCGCCGGGCAATGGACAGAGCCAGGTCCACAACCCGGCGCATGGCGTCGCACCGTCCGATGACCTTGTTGGCCTGATACGTTTCCTGCACCGCGTTCATGAGATGCACGTTACGCCGGGACAACAGGGCTTTGGCTTCCTCCAGTTCCAGATTGCGGGCCTGAAGATCATTGATGAGCTGTTCGCGGTGAAACTCGCGGCCTTCGACCTTGACCAGCATCATCCCGAAAGCCTCGGCCAGACGCACGAAATCCTCGGGTCCTGAACCCGGACGGGTCAACGCGAACAGATCCTCTTCGCTGGCCGGACGCCCCCAGGCCAGATCATCGCAGAGCCGGATGAGCGCCGCCAAAAAATTCTTGTCCGCCACGGCAGGCGTTTTTCCTGAATTAATCACAAAACTCCTCAAAGATCCTCACGTTCAATTTCTCTGCAACGACTGCACCCAGCGCAACACTTCGGCCACAGGGCCGATAAGCTCCTTGGGAATATACGCGTTCTCCGCCCCCTGTTCAAAAAGACCGCGCGCCAGGGGCACATTCTGCATCACGGGGATTCCCTCTTCCCGTGCAATCTCCATCATCCTCTGGGCAAGAAGACCCTCGCCCTTGGCCACGATGATGGGCAAGGGCGTCTTGTCCTTTTCATAATCCAGGGCAACGGCGATATGGGTCGGATTGGTGACCACGACCTTGGCCTTGCGCACATTGCCCAGGGTGTTCTGGGCCGCCATTTCCTGATGCAGCTGCTTGCGCTTGCTCTTGATCAGCGGGTCGCCTTCCATTTCCTTATATTCCCGCTTGACCTCGTCTTTGCTCATCATGTGCTGCTTGGTGTACTGCCAGCGCTGAAAGAGGTAGTCGAGGGCCGCGATGACGCAAAATGCCCCGGCGGCGGCAAAAAGCAGGTCCTTGGCGGCCCGGCCCAAAATTTCCCATAGATGGCCGATATTGCCGTTGGGTATGGAGAAGAGCATTTTGAGGTGCGCGTCCATGACCTTCCAGACCACCACCGCCAGTACCGTGACCTTGATGATGTTCTTCAGAAACTCCACCGCGTTTTTGACGCAAAAAACCTTTTTGAACCATTTCGACGGACTGATGTTCTCCAGCTTGGGCACGGCCCCTTTGAAGGCGAACAACACCCCTACCTGGGCCAGATTGGAAACAATGGACACGGCCATGACCAGACCGAGCACGGGCAGGATCAGCTTGAGAAAACAGCTCACCGTCACCTGGGCGGCCAGGGGCAAGGCCTCGGAAAACGGCCGGGCAATAAGGTCCATGGGTACCAGGGTCATGACCGACAGCGTCTCGAATATGGATTCGCTCATAGCCACCAGGTAGACGGCGATGGCCAGGACGGAAAGAGCCGCCGGCACGTCCTGGCTTTTGCAGACGTCGCCTTTTTCCCGGGCTTCGCGCAGCCGTTTGGGGGTGGGTTGTTCGGTCTTCTCACTCACGGAAAAGCTCCCGCAGAACGCGCAGATCATTGCCGATGGTCTCGAAAAGTCCTGTGGCCTGACTCAACAAAAGTCCAAAAGACAGAAAAAGAAGGAACATGGCCAGGGCGCTCTTGATGGGCATGCCCAGCACGTAGACGTTGAGCTGGGCCGCAAAACGGTTGATGAGACCCAGAGACATGTCGGTCAACAGACAAGCGGCCACGATGGGAGCGGACAACAGCATCATGGTCGCCATGAGCCAGGCCACGCGGCCGGCGAAAAACATGGGCAGATCCATGCTCTCGAAAAGTCCGACCGGGAGCAGCGCCGGCACTGGCCAGACCTCATAACTGGCAAAGACCAGGGTCAGAAAGGCCAGGAATCCCCCTCCGACAAAAAACAGGAACACGGCGCACTGAAACAGGAGCGAGCCCAGCGGCGATGTTTCCTGGCCGGACAGAGGGTCCGCACCGGAAGCCATGGACGCGCCGCGCTGGTTGTCGATGAAAAAACCCGCACACTGCACGGCCCAGAACAGCATCCCGGCCAAGAGCCCGATCATGAATCCAATCACGCTCTCCTTGAGGATGATCAAGCCGAAATGTCCGACCACCGGCAGGGTCAGGGCCTCGGGCGCAGAGAGCTGGGTCAGGACCATCGGGTGCAGAAACATGTAACAGGCAAAGGCCACCGCAACCCGGATCTGGCCGGTGACGATGTTGCCCCCCATGAAAGGCACGGTCTGCATGATCAGAAAGAGTCGCGGCATGCCCAGCAGCAAGGCCAGCAGATTGTCCATGACTCGCAGTTCGTGGAAAAGAACATCCAGATTCATGCCCGCTCCGGTCCGGAACGCTACAGCAGGTGAAAGTTGGTAAATATATCCATCGAATACCGGAGCATCTCGCCGCACAGCCATCCCCCCATCAAAAAGAGGGTCACGATGACCGCGATCAGTTTGACCCCGAAGGACAGGGTCTGTTCCTGCAACTGCGTGATAGCCTGAATCAGGCTAAAGATGATGCCCACGACCGAAGCGACCACAATGGGCGGCATGGACAACATGAGCACCAGGTACAGGGCCTGTACGGCATAGTTCATGGCAGTGGCTTCCATGGTCCGTCCTTTGCGCGGTTAAAACCCTGCCGCCCCCGGCGGCTAGAGCCGAATCCTGTTCACGGGCTGCACGGAAATCTCGGGCGTGATCTCCTGGTAGGAAACCACGGCCAGGCCATAGTGCTCGCCTTCAATCAGACGCCGCACATAGCGGCGAATATCCATGGACACCACCAGGACCGGTTTCTGCGAACTGGACTTGTAGCGCCCGGCGGCATCGCCCACGGACTTCATGAAGCGCTGGTTTGTTTCCGGATCCAACGCCAGAAACGCACCGGCCGAAGTCTGACGGATGGCCTTGCGGATGGTCTCCTCCACCGCAGGTTCCATCAGGATGGCCGGCAACATGTTCTGGCCTTTGGAGTACATGTAGCTGATCTGACGTTTGAGGGCGCTGCGCACGTATTCGGCCAGCATGACCGTGTCCTTTTCCTTGGGGCTCCATTCGACCAGGGCTTCGAGAATGCCCCGCAGGTCGCGGATGGAGACCTGTTCCTGCACCAGGCGCTGGAAAATCTCGGCAATGCGCTGGGTCGGCATGAGTCTGGTCGCCTCGCGGACCAGGTCCGGGGCGCGTTCCTCCATCCGGTCCAGAAGATACTTGGTTTCCTGCAACCCCAGAAAAGACGAGGCATGGCGGGACAGAATGAGAGACAGGTGATAGGCCAGAATGCGCGAATGGGTCATGCAGGTGATGCCCACCCGTTGCAAACGCTGGCTCTGGGCCACGGAAACCCACAGCGGATCGATTTCCGGCAGAAAACGCTCGCCTTCCTTCACGTCCACCCCGAGCATGCGCAGATTGTCCGCCGTGTCCCGGACCAGGACCATGTCCCGTTCAAGTTTGCCCCGGGACATGGGAATCTCATTCAGATGCAAGGAATAGCTCAAGTCGGGCAGGCCCGGATTGGGACGGATATTGATGCCGGGAAAAGGCACGCCCAGATCGAAGTAGAGCGCCCGGCGTAAGGTGGCCAGTTCCTCGTTCAACGAGTCGTAATCCAGGGCATCGCCCAGTTCCGGGGAAATATCGAGAATGATGGGCACGGTCGGCGCAAATTCGTCCCGCTGTCCGGCCGGACCGGGTCGCGGGGCCTTTTTCGGACCGGCCGTCGGCGTGAGCGACTTGGTCAGCTCGGCCCGGGCGTCGTGCGTTTGCGGCTGTTCGCTGATGCGCTTCAAAACAAAACCCAGTCCGCCCAAGGCAGCGGCCAGGGTGAAAAGCTGCGGCTTGGGAAAACCGGGAATGAGGGCGAACAGGAACACCAGTCCGCCGGCCATGAGCAGGGCCTTGGGCTGGTCGAACAGTTGCTCGCCGATCTGCGAGCCGACATTGACTTCGGAGTCGCCGGTGCGGGTGATGAGAACACCGGCCGAAATGGACACCAGCAGGGAAGGGATCTGGGAGACCAGGCCGTCGCCGATGGTCAGGATGCCGTAGGTGTGCAGGGCGTCGCCGGCAGTCATGCCGTTCTGGGAAATGCCGATGATGGTGCCGCCGACGATGTTGACCACGGCGATGATCATGCCGGCGATACTGTCGCCTTTGACGAACTTCATGGCCCCGTCCATGGCCCCGTACATCTGGCTCTCCTGGGCCACGCGCTGGCGGCGGGTCTGGGCCTCGGCCATGTCGATGACACCGGCGCGCATGTCGGCGTCAATGGACATCTGCTTGCCCGGCATGGCGTCCAGGGTGAACCGCGCGCCGACCTCGGCCACGCGTTCCGCGCCCTTGGCGATGACCAGGAACTGGACAATGGTCAAGATGAGAAAGACCACCGCGCCGACCACGAAATTGCCGCCCAAGGCGAAATCGCCAAAGGTAAAGATGATCTCCCCGGCGTCGGCCTGCAGCAGGATAAGTCGCGTGGTGGTGATGTTGAGCCCCACCCGGAACAGGGTGGTGAACAGGAGCATGGTCGGAAAAACAGAAAAATCCAGGGCCGTGCGCACGTACATGGACATCATCAGCATGATGAAGGACAGGGCCATGTTCATGCCGATGAACGCGTCCACCAGCGCCGTGGGCAGCGGCAAAATCATCAGGGCGACGACAATAACCAGGAGCAGCACAATGGACAGGTCGTTGTGCCGTGTAATCATGCCCACGACGGATCGCGCCACGGCGAATGCGTTCATGCTCCGCTCTCCCTCATAACTGAATTCTGATTTCCGCGGGAACCGGTTCGCCCGCCCGACAAATGCACATACGCTTCCACGGCCAGACCGGCCTCGTCCTTGCGGCCCTGTCGCCACAGAGCCCTGGCGCGCAAGAGGTGCAAAGCCGCATGGCGCGAAGACAGCACCCGGCCGTCCATGGCCCGGTGCAAATGGTCCAGGGCAGACTTGGGGTTGTCGCGTTCGATCTCCACCGCCGCCAAGCTGGCGTGAGCCAGACGGGTCAGGGCGTCGCGCCAGGGTGCTTCCCTGCTGTCCGGGTTTTCTTTTTCCGCCAACGCGAGCAGGGCGGTAAAAAGACGGCCCGCCCGGTCCAGCTCGCCCATGCGCAAATACATATAGCCCAGCACCGACAGTGTCTCACGCTGTTGCCGTTCCAATTTCATCCCTATCCTCCGATCATCAGACCGGTGTATGCCTGCAGGAGGTCCCGGTTTTCGAGGAGCAGCTGCAGATCCTGGCGCAAAAACTCCAGAATGTCCGGATCATCCGTGTCGCGCAGACTCATGAAGCAGTCGCGGAGGTTGGAGGCGAAAACCTCCGGCCGCAGCAACTCGCCGTCACCCACGTCCGGGCACAGGGCCTGTTCCACAAGACGGGCCGCGTTGTGGGGAGAATAAATCTCGTCCAGGCCCGCCTCCCGCAGGACACTGGCGGCCAGAGGCCGGGCCTCGGGCAGCTTGTCACTGCCGCCCAGGCCCGGTGTGTCGAGAATATCCTGAATGCCCAAGGAAGGATCAAGCAGGTTGATTGATGCGCTCATGTCGACGGTATTCCGGTTTGAGGTCCAAGATTACGGTTTCTATCTGCGTTCCATCACAAATTCCGAACAGCGGTGGTCGCCGTTCGGTTCGATGATGTACTGCTGATGAAACCGCAGCGGCAAAGCCGGATCGGAATCAATATTGACCACGACGGTGTTATCGTCGCCTTGCGTGGCTGTCACCGAGAAATTGCCGTGTTCGCTGAACTGGATGCCCGGAAACGTCGTGCTCAAAACCCGCGGCATGATCAGGGCGGCCTGACTGAACGCCTGCATCATTCTGGCTTTTTGCGCCGGAGAGGCCGTCATGCTCTCGGCATGGTCCAGCATCTGCCTGAACTGAGGATGGCTGGGCACATTTTCGGCGTCCGGAATATGGAACGGCGCGGTCCGCAGCACCCGACCATCCGCAGCCTCAAAACGCATGACCGTGTTCTCGCCGCGTCGCCTGAAGTCGATGGTCAAGCCATAGGCATTGTCCGGGGTGTAATCGCGCAGACTGGACATGCCCAGGTCCAGAGTCACGTCATCCCCGGTCAGCCGAGCCCCCGGGCGGGTCAGTTCCATGAGCTTGGTAAAGGAAACACCCAGGCTAAATGCGCTGAAAACCATGGATTCACGCTGTGTTTCGGACATGTCCGGGCAGGCCGTACGCAAGGCCCGATCATACGTAGAAACCACATGACCGAGCAAACGGCCCCCGAGCGCGCCTTCCTTGAGACCCCACGGGGCGGAGTGTCCAGTCACGGTCCGCCAGATCTGAGACGCGGACAGCGGGCGATCTCCATTGGTTTCCTGAGCCGCGAGGAGGGTGCGGGCATTGCCCTGCAGCAGCATCGGAATCATAAAACGGTGCTCCTGCGGCACCGAAGCCTGCAGACGATCACCGATGGCATGCAGGACGTCCAACTGCGTCGCGTTCAACGGGGGAACAATCCGGCCGAGACTGATATCCCGATCCGAAAACGCCCGCGAAGCAAGCCTGTTGATATTGTCCATGACCTGACCCGGAATCTGGTGTTTCTCGGACACGGCCTGGGTGAAAAACAAGGGGTCGCGTTCCACATTGACACCTAAAAGGGTGCCGCTGTGCGTACGCAGCTCCTCCATGACCCGAATCGCGCCGAGCATGCGCTGCTGATTCATGCCGCCCTGGCCGGCAACATGCATGAACGCTCCCGACACCTGCCGGCCAAGCTCCCCGTTCAGGCTGTCAAACATATTGCCCAGCGCGGCCGGGTCCTGACCGGAAAACCCGATGGCCATCATCATCATGCCGCCCAGGGCGTCTTCCTGGTTGGGTACGGGATTGGCCTCCATCTCACGGATCATGGGCAAAAATGCACCGGCCAAGTCGATAATCGCCTCCGAGAGGTTGTTGACCGTGTTCTGGTCCCGGCACATATGCCCGATGTCTGAAGATTTCTCCCGGGCCAAGTCGGCCAGCCGGGTGATCAAACCTATGTCACGCAACCCCGTGGACATGACCATGTCCTTTATGACGGACTTCTGCTGCGCAGTGAAGGCGCCTTGAATTCTGGCCTTTCCCCGCGGCTCGGCCAGTTGATCGATGCTGTCGAGGGTCGTTTTCAGCTCGGTCAGGGACGCGGCAATGGAACTCATGATCACGGTCCGGAGCTGAGCCGGATCAATGGGGCCGGGATGCTCGCGCATCCATTGGCGGCAGGCGTCATATGCGGGCTTGTACATGTTGGAAGATTTGATTTTGTCCGGATCCAGCCCGCCAAGATCATGAGTTTTGGCGGCCTCATCAAAGGCCGTGTAGAACATGATCGGGTTTTCTTCCCGATTGCCTCCGGTGCCGGCTGGAAAAAATTCATCAATCGTATCATAAAGAGCCTTTTCCCGGCCCTTGTCGACCTGGGCCTGCTCCCGGGATACTTGGACTCCTTCCAGCCGAGTGCGCGTCTCCGAAGACATGTCGTCGATATGCACCCCATGGTCCCGAACAAGAGCCCGAATCGGGTCGGACACTTCCTCCAAGGGCATTTCTCGCTGAAAAGTCTTTTCCAGGAGATTAAAGGCCCGCTGGTCAAAGTTTCTGCCAGGCACACCCATTTCCTCCAAGGCGTCCTTGGGAGCCAGAGCAAGCATCGCGCGCATATGCGTTTCCAGGGTGAGATATGCGGACATTACGGACTTCTGCAAACCGGTTCCTGGACCGCCCAGTTTTCCTTCACCGCAGGCCAGGCTCACTGTGGCCAATTCCGAAGCAAGCGGACCGAGTTTATTGACCGTGCTCTGCAGCAATGCCTTGTGCTGCCCCTCATCCACGCCGCGCCGGGCCAGCAGCAGATGGATGGCTCCTCTCTGAACGTCAATGAAATCATCAGTTCCGAAATCACCATGCACTCCGTGGGTGCATGATTCGACCACATGACTGTGCCGCCCCACACGCTGCAAAAAATCCTCTGGCATGTCGCCGCCCAAGAGGGGATCAAGCATGGCGTCCTCTTCCAACAGGACATTGATGAAACGGGGCAGGGTTTCCGGCGAAAGGGCCCTGGGCTTCAGGTCAACGGGCGGGTTGGCCGCCATGGCCACGAATTCCTGGACCAAGGGCAGCTTCGAGGTCATGAACGTGCGCAGCGCCCCTTCCAGGGCGGCCCGGGCCTGCTCTCTGGTCGGAATGGCCGGCGGTGGGACAAGGGTATCCAAAGCCTTGCGTGCCTCGGACTGCACGTCCGGATGATGGGTCAGCGGAGACCCGAGATTGGCCGGCAGGCCCAGTTCGGTCATCAGGCCGGCGCCGACCGTCGAACCAAGAGCATTGAGCTGAAAGGTGCGCACGGCCTCGCTCTGTCCAATCGGAGTACTCAGATTTTGGCCTTCTATGCGTACGGCGGCCAGAAAGGAGCCCAAGTCTTCCGATCGGAAGGCGCCGGTGTCCACACCCTGAACCATGGTCTGCAACAACCGGGGCAGATCATGTGCATCCTTGAGCGAACTCAGGCTGTTGCCGTCCTGGCGGAGCGCCTGCAATACATCGAGAGTCTTGGAGAGCGATTCGTCAAGCACGCCCATGATCCCGTCGAATCGCAAAGTCTGCGCGTCCAGTTCGTGGCCCTCGAAGGCCCGGTTCAGCCCCTGAGACAAAAGCCCGGTCTTGTCGAGAATGGCCATCACTGTCGCCGCGTCTTCGCCCATGCCACGGTCACGACACAACTTGGCCACATGCTGCCCCGCCACTTCGGCCTTGAGGAAATCCCGCAGCAGTTCGCCCGGCACGGCGTCACCACCTCCAATTTGGCCACCCAGGGCATGCGTCATGCAAAAATGGCCAAAGGACGTCCCAAAGCCGCGGGGAATCACGCCCTCCTCGGCCAGACGCTGACCAAACAGCACGGCTTGGCCGAGATCACGCGACAGGTGCTGTTCGACCTGCTCTCTGACCATGGCGATATGCCGCGTGGTCAGCGGTTTTCCTTCCTGCCGATTGGCGGTAAGGACGCCTTCGGCGACGGCGATGTACTTGCTGAAAACTGGATCGCGCCGAATGGTGTCAAGAAAAGCCCGGGCCGTCGTATCGTTCTCCCTGGCCCTGGCGTGACCACGGAAAAAGGAAAATGCCGACGTCTGGGCCAGTTCTCCACCCTGACGCAGATACACGTTCTGGTCGCTCTGGGCGCCGCCGACACCGGTCTGCCGGAAAAAATTATCAATGCTCAGTCCCATGGGGCCTCCAGCTGATGCTGTTGAATCTGGTTGAAATGAGATGCCGACAGGCTCAGACCCGGATCATGGCTGCTTCGACTGTCGAGGCGGAACCGGCAGCGCTATCCTCTGCCCCCTGTTCCAGCCCGCGCAGGAACGCGTCGATCCGGCCGCCTGTCTGGGACTCGATCTCCGCGTTCCACTCCTGCAAGCGCCTGGTCCATTCGTCGGCCAAGGCGACAAAGCCCTCGACCCTGGCGACAAAGCCGGCACCATCCAGGCCGCTCACTCCAAAAGCCAGTTCCAGAAAGGCCATCCCGGTGCGTTCATCCAGGCTGATGGCCGCCCCGCGAGTCTCGGAGAGCAAAAAATTGGCTCCCAGCAAACGGGCGTGAATCCCTCCGCCCAGACCTGTGGGATAGCCCAGTTCCATGTGCAGGAGAAAAGACGAGTCCGCTGCTTTGTAATGAAGCAACACCGGCACCGCGTCGAGCATGAAGGCAAACATGCCGCTAGCGTCCTTGTTCACCTCCTGACCGAGAGCCTGACTCAATGCATCGATATATACCTGAGCTTCCATGATATTCTCCGTAAAGATAAAATTGTGACACCATCGGACCGTTGACCTGTCAGGCCACCTGCGCAGCCATCTGACTCAAAAAATGCACCGCGTTTTCCAGGGAGGCAGCCGTGGCTTCGCGCTCGCCCAAACGGGTCAGGAGCACAAGCTGATTGGCGTGTACTCCCGAATAAAGAGGCCACGGATGCGCCATGCTGTAGCTGCACATCTCCAGGGCTTTGCGCGGAATCAAGGCGTCATGGGCCGGCACGGACACAGCCAGATAGAGCAGCAGCTCACTGCCGTCCTCGCCGCGCTCCAGGTACAGTCGCCCGATCCCCTCCACATCAAGAGCCGCGACGCCGGAGGCGGACAAGGCAAACTCCGGCATGCCCATTCTGCGGCCAAACTCAAAAATCTCACGATCAAGCATGATCATTCCCCTTCCTGAGCCGCAAGGAATTCGTCCTCGCGGGCAACGGCGTTGTCCACAGCCTCCTGCACCGCATCAAGCACCTTCATCCGCCCCTGATCGCCATCAAAAAGCTGGGACGGAAAACTGCGGGTCATGTTGAGCATTTCCTGCAGGAAAAGCACTTCCCGCTCAATATCCGGGGCCTTGGCCCGGGACGCAATCTTGTCGATGTTCATGCCCCCCAGAAAGCGCTCGTTGCGCAAGGCGACAATCTCGCCCAAAAGGTCCATGGGTTTCAGCGACCCGTCCCGCACGCCCTGCACACCGTGCACCGATTCCCAACGCTCAAGCATTTTGTCGCACAGGGTGTGAGCGCTCTGCAGCAGGCGGACCTGGCCGAGGCTGCCGTGCACGTGTTCCAGATGGGTCTTTTCCATGCTCGGCGCATCCGAACCCAGATCGTTGCCCAGTGCCCGGAACAGAAAATCCATGGCCTGACCAAAACCCGATTCCCCGAAGCGCTCCAGCACATGAGCGTAAACCTCGTTGACATTGCCGAAATCGAGCACGGTCTGGCGGTACAAATCCCGCAGCTCATCGGCTTCACCCAGGCCTTCCACCCCACTGGCCGCAAGAGCTCCGTATATGCCCGCGCGGATGGCAGGGCCGGACTGCTGCTCCAGGTCCGTCATGGCTCCCCGAATGCCGGCCAGCACAGCCTCCGGAGCCCCCTCCTTTTCCAGCGTGGCCAGGGACTCGGCCAGGGCGGCCCAGGCATCCGACGGATCGGGAAAACGTTGACGCGCTTCACCCAGAACCTGTTCCCGACTTTCCATCAGCTTCAGGCGCTGCGTCAGCTGATCCATTTCGCGCGATTTGCCGGCCTGATGCATCATTTCCTGATAGAGCTGGACTCGCTCAATCAGTGAATTCTCAGTCTTCCTGCGCTCTTTGCGGTCGGAAAGCTCAAATTTATCCGTTGTGTCGGCGGCAAAGGTCAACTCTTCGGCGGCGTCGGCCAAAAGGGACATGGGCGAATCGACCTTCACGGCCTCGCGCCCCATGAGCGATCCGGTCATGACTCCCGCGCCGGCTGCCGCCGTACCGTCTCGACTCTGCTGAACAACCCCCGTGTTGATGGAAAAATCCACAGGCATGACTCTCTCCTGAAAAATCTCAAATGTTTTGAATTGTCAGCGTCTTCCAAGAACCGCGCCAATTCTTGCACACGTAACACAGCCGTTGATACGCCGCAAGAAATGGCCATCCTCTTGATTCTCCACACGAACTGAAGTAAAGATGCACAGGCCAAATAGCCAACATTTTTGGCGCAAAACCCACCCTAAATAACAACAAAGTTTACAAGACCTACATTTTTGATGGCTTATTTCTTTATGCTTGAGCATAATATTCTCAATTTAAAAGATATTCATGCTTGGCACACCACCTGCTTACGACCATGAAACCACGGAGGACAACATGGCTTTTACCGAAAAAGATTTGGAAGCACAGGAACAGCAACTCCAGAACCTGCAGGAAGAACTCTCCCGGCTCAATTCCCAATTCGACAGCCAGATGAAAACCCTGGGGCTGACGGAAGAAGAGCTGAAGGCCGCGCTGGAAGGTGAAATACCCGCCGAGGTCGAAAAGCTGATGGCCGAGGCTCAGGACAAAGCCAAGCGCGAAGGGGCGAGCCGGGCCGCGCAGAGTGCGCCGACCTCCGCCAGCAGCGGCGGCAGGGCTCCGGGTGCCGGTCGGCGCGGGGCGGTTCGGCTGTAGCAGGATCAATAATTTTGCCCAGAACATACCGCCGGCAACTGATTGATCGCAACTGAAACTGTCACGGAACACTGACGAGGAAACGCCCATGACGCAGGTTAATCCCAATCAAAGTCTTGCCCAGATCATGTCGGATATCGATCTTGGTCCGGGGGGCGGCATCCAGTTGATGTTCGCCAAACTTCAAATGGCTCAGTCCATGATCTGTAAGAATCAGGCCAACGACTACATGCAACAGATCCAGGACATCCAGGCAGAGCAGAAACGTTGCGCGGACATGATCTCCATTGCCCGGGATCTCCAGAACAAAGGCAAGAACGGCCAGGGAGTCGGGTTGGCAAGCATCAACGGCGTCACCACCCGTGGCAAGGACTGCTACCCCATGCCGCAGGAACTCGTGAATTTCATGGATGAGCGAGGCCTGAGCTATCCCAATGCCGACAAAGACTACATCCTGGGCAAGGACGAATGGGAATTCACCCTGAAATCCCTGACCAACTATCAAGAGCAGATCGGCGCCAAGACCCAGACCCTCATGGTCTACCTGCAGGACTTCATCGGTCAGCACAACGCCTTCCTGCAGGGCGCGAACACGGCCGTCAGCAACGCCAACCAGGTGCTGACCAGCATCGCCCGCGGCCAGTAATTCCCGGCAGAACAGTCAGGAAACACTACCGTCCCGGACGAGACACGAAACACAACCAGCACAAGCACGGAGAACGCAGACATGACACAAGTCAATCCCAACCAGAGTCTTTCCCAGATCATGTCCAGCATTGATCTCGGTCCCGGCGGCGGCATCCAGTTGATGTTCGCCAAGCTGCAGATGGCCCAGTCCATGATCTGTAAGGACCAGGCCAACGATTACATGAAGCAGATTCAGGACATCCAGGAAGAACAGAAAAAATGCGCAGACATGATTTCCAGGGCGCGAGCCCTGCAAAATGATGTCAAATCCGGCGGTGTATCGGACATGCCCCCGGACATGGTTAAATTCTTCAATGATCGTGGGCTTTCCTTTGACAAGACCGGCAATGACGTCAAACACAACAAGGATGAATGGGAGTTCAATCTCAAATCCCTGACCAATTACCAGGAGCAGATCGGCGCCAAGACCCAGACCCTCATGGTCTACCTGCAGGACTTCATCGGCCAGCACAACTCCTTCCTGCAGGGCGCGAACACGGCCATCAGCAACGCCAACCAGGTGCTGACCAGCATTGCCCGTGGACAGTAAGAATATTTCGTTCCAGGATTCAACCACGCACATTTCGCCGGCCGTTCCATGATCGCCACGCAGATCAGAAGGACGGCCTTATGAGGTACTCATGAACACAACCCAATCCCCTTCTGCCGACGCACCCCTGTCCGATGCCGAAATCCAGGCCATCATCCAAGCCATGCAGGACGGAGCCAGTATCGGTGATGTCGCCAACATCAGCACGGAGATGCTCGAAGGGCTCTACACCCTGGGCTACAACCTCTACACGTCGGGCAATTTCATGGACGCGGAAACAGTTTTCCAGGCCCTTTGCCTCTACAAACATTCCGAAGTCCGTTTCTGGATGGGACTGGCCGGTTGCCGACAGGCCAACGGCAACCTTCAGGGCGCGGTTGACGCCTACTCCATGGCCGGAGTTGCCGGAGGGTTGTCCGACCCTGCGCCGTTTATGTACGCCGCAACCTGCTATGTGAAGATGGGCGACAAGGAGAACGCCATCGGCGCTTTGCAAGGTCTGCTGACCCTGGGCAGCGAAACCGACCCCGCTCACATCGATTGCCGGAACAAGGCCAAGGAACTCCTGAACATGCTCGAAAACCAGGAATGAGGATCATCCCATGAGCAGCGACCTCACCATTAACAGGTTCCAGACAGGCCAGCTCGATGCCGCAACGGCCCTGCAGCAGCTCACCGGGGCGAGACTCCAGGGCAGCGGACAGGTTGTCCCGCCGGCGCCAGGTGACATGACCCTGAACGATGCGTTGCAGAAACTCGGGCTGCCCGTACTGTCCATCCCGATCGGAGGCATGTCGCTCGATTCGCTGATGAACGCCATCGGCAACGATGTGCGCCGCCAAGCCTGCAAGGACGGCGTGAACAGCCTGGAGCTCAAGGCCCAGCAACAGAAGGAAGTCAACGACAAGCAACTCGACCAGTTGGCCAAACAACTGGAAGAAATGAAGAAGCAGAAGGTTTTGAGCGGCTTCATGAAAGCCTTCAAGATCATCGGGATCATCGTCGGGGCCATTGCCTCGGTCGCGACCATTGCCGCCGGCGTGCTGACCGGCAACCCACTTCTGGTGGTGGCCGGATGCATCGGCATGGCCATGACCATCGACAGTGTCCTATCCATGGCCACGGACGGGAAAGTCAGTATGATGGCCGGGTTCGAAAAACTCGGCAAAGCCATGGGCATGAGCGACGAAGCCGCCAAGTGGTTCGCCTTCGGCATGCAGATGGCCGTCATGGTCGTGGCCATCGGCGTCAGCCTGGGCGCTGGTCTGGCCAGCACTTCGGCCAGCGCGGCCAACGTCTCTTCCCAGGCGGCCCAGCGCGCCATCGACGTGACCATCATGGCGCAGAAAGTTCTTAATTTCACGTCCGCCGGGCTGAACGTGGCCCAGGGAGCGGGAACCGTGGCCGGTGCGGTCATCGACTACAACGTGGCCAAGACAAAAATCACGGCCAAAGAACTTGAAGCAATCCTGGAACGGATCCGCGAGGCCATCGAGGCGGACAGGAAACTTGTGGAAAGCGAAATGGAACGCGTCAACGACCTCATGGCCAAGGTCACGGAAATCGTCAAAGGCTGCGCCGAAACGCAAACAGCGATCCTGACCACGACACCGGCCATGGCCTAGAACGCAGCAGAAAACCGAAGACGCAGCGCTCCCGTCCCCACTCGGACCAATCCAGCCGCGAGGAAAACGTATGTCCATAACCAATGTTAATCAGATCACCGGGTTCGACTCAACCCAATACAACCTGCTCCTGGAGGCGGCCAAGTCCGAATATGTCTCCCAGGCCCAGGTGGACAAAGCCCTGCTCAGTGCGGTCAATTCCGGCAAAACATTTGCCGAAGCCGTCAGCATGGTCACCACATCCCTGCCGACCCTGCCGCCACCCATGGGTACCGGCACGGTCTGGGACAATGGGCTGCAGGGCCTTCCCTCCTTCAGCGCCAACTACCTGGCCATGATCGGCGACGTTGCCGCCCAACAGCGCCGGCAAAGCGCTGAACAACGGGCATTGCAGACGGAAATAATTGTCGGCGAAATCAAGGAGCAGGCCAAGGAAATGCGGGCCAAAGCCATTGCCCAGCTCTGCATCGGCATCGCCACGGGACTTCTGAGCATCGCCCAGGGCATTGCCTCTTACTCCATGATGGCAAGCGGAACCAAGGCCAACGCAGCCCTTGGTGGAAAGGCGCGCAGTCACGCCGACATGCTGCTCAACACCAAGGTCCAGAGCTTCAACTCGGCAGCGGGCGGCGTGACGGGCATGATGGGCAGCATCAACCAGGCCGTGGGCGGATTTTACGATGCAGACATCAAAATGAAGGATGCAAACATTGAACGGGCACGGGCCCAGACCGACGCCCTCAAAAGCCTGGAAGACGCCTTGCGGGACCTGATCCAGAAGATGCTCTCGACCATGGACGCCATCCAGCAGAGCTCCAACCAGACCCGGACGAAAATTCTGGGCTAGACCCTCTCCTGCGGCCAGGACACGCCGGTTCGCCTCGGACCGGCGTGGACCCGGAATGCGATCACTGGGGCTCCGCACTGCCTTGGCCGGAATGCAAACCCATTTGACAAAAGCGGCGGATTGGACCTAGAAATTCTATCTAAATGGGAGGTTACATGACACTGCCGCAACAAGCAGCCGACGCCATCACTACGGCCGCCGGCTGGAAAACAGCCGTGCCGGACGAGCACGGCGTATTCCATTTCAGACTGGAAGGAGACCTGGACATGGATTTCCTGTGCCCCGATGGGCGCACGGGCATTCTGCGCGGCACGCTGACCACTCTCCCGGACGCGGAAAACGAGGCCGAACTCCTGCTGCGACGTTGCGCCCAACGAGCCGTGGCAGTCTGTAAAAAAAGAAAATCCGTTCTTTCGGTCGAGTCCGGCCGGTTGCAGCTGCATCGCGCCGTACGCCTGGACAAAATGACCCGGGATGAGCTGCGCGAGGTCCTTGCGACAGAGGCAAGAGACTTTCTCAACGACCTCGCCTGGTGGCACAGCGAAGTCGGCAATCAGAAGGAATCCGCTGCCACCACGACCTCAGCGTTCAGCTTTTCCGGCTTCGGAACAAACTGGTCTCTGGGACGTTGATGCACATGACCATCCAGTCCCTCTTTCCTGCACGCGTCCTGAACCGCGCGGCAGCCCTCCTGATCCTCGCCCTGGGCGTCCTGACTGCGATCCCGGCCCTGGCCGCTCCCGGCTCGTCCATGCTGAACGGCATCCGCCACCGTTCCGAGCCCGGCCACACAAGGGTCGTTCTGGATGTCGGCGCGCCGACGGACTACACGCAGGCCATGGAGGAAAAAGCCGGGGCTCGGCGCCTGCGGATCACCCTGCCCGGTGTCGGCATGGCCAGTGACGTAACGCCCGTACGCACCATCGGCGACGGCATCGTCTCGTCCATCCGGGTTGCCGCCGATCCGGCCTCGGGCGTGGAGGTGTCCCTTGATCTCATGACCGTGGGCCGCCACCGCATCTTCACCCTGACCGATCCCGACCGGGTGGTCGTGGACCTCTTCGCGGCTCCTGCCGCAATCACGCCGGGACCGGCTGCTCAGGTGAGACCGGCCGCACAGACGGTCGCCGCCCCCGCAATCCTGCCCCCGGTGACGGCCGGAAGCGGCTTCTCCAAACCCTTCACGCATTACGCGGACCAGCAGGAACTGCCGACGGTGCTCATGCTTTTTGCCCGCTCGCAAGGCCTCGGCGCGTCCATATCCCCCGCTGTGGACGGCAAGATCAGCGGCCGGTTCACGGATGTCCACCCGGACAAATTTCTTCAAGGCATGCACGCCGCCTTCGGCGTATCCTGGTATGTCATCGGCTCGACCATGCATTTTTACAGCGACGCGGACATGACCCGGGCGTTCATCACCCCCAGGGCGCTGACGGCTGACAGGCTCTACTCCATGCTCCAGCAGTCAGCGGTATTCTCCCCGCAACTGCCCCCAACCCTGGCTCCCGACGGAAACATGATCGTCGTCTCCGGCCCGCCGGAATACATAGCCCAGGTCATGAGCGCTGTGACGGCCTTCGAGGAGGCCCAGACCGGGACCATCGTCATGCGCGTCTTTCCCCTCAAATACGCCTGGGCCGAAGACATCACCGTGAACAGCATGGACAAGACCGTGACCATACCCGGCATCGCGAGCATCCTGCGCGCCATGCTGACCGGATCGCCGACATCCGCCACCCAGGTCACCCAGAACGTGGCCACGGTGGAAAAACTTTCCGGCACGGGGCTGGCCGCGCAGGGCCGGGAAAGCGCGGAAAACACATCACCCAGGAATCAGTCTCCCGAGCCCGCCATGGCCAACATCATGGCCGACCCCCGCGTCAACTCCGTCCTGATCCATGACGCGGAATATCGCATGCCCTACTACGCCAAGGTCATTGAGGACCTGGACAAGCCTGTGGAGCTGGTCGAAATCCATGCGGCTATTGTCGACATCGACACCAATTTCAAGCGCGACCTGGGCATAACCTACCAGGCGAGCAACCCCAATTCCAACGGCTGGGGGGTTGGCGGCGAATTTTCCGCCGGCGACGCCAAGTTTTCACCACTGCCGACTTTGGGCGCCCCCACAGGCCAGGGCCTGTCCCTGTCCACCATCTACACCATGGGTTCGGACTACTTTCTGGCCCGCATCCAGGCCCTGGAAGAAGAAGGCGAAGCCAGAATGCTCGGCCGCCCGTCCGTGCTGACCGTGGACAATGTGCAGGCCACCCTCGAAAACACCAGCACCTATTACATTCAGGTCCAGGGCTATCAGGCGGTGGATCTTTTCAAGGTTGAGGCCGGTACGGTCTTGCGCGTGACGCCGCACATCATCCGCGACGAGCGGAACGCAACCTCCATCAAGCTGGCCGTCAGCGTCCAGGACGACCAAAACGACGACAGCGCAGCAGCCACATCAGGCACGGTTCCCCCGATCAAGCAGACCAAGATCAACACCCAGGCCATTGTCGGTGCGGGACAAAGCCTGCTCATCGGCGGCTACTACTACGAACAGAAAGGAAAAAACCAAAGCGGCATCCCTTTTCTCAAAGACATTCCCGGCGTCGGAAATCTCTTCAAGACAACCACCAAAAGCACCAAACGCATGGAACGGCTCATCCTGATCACCCCCAGAGTCATCAGCTTAAACGATCTGCCGCCCGTGCCCCAGCGCATTGACGATCCGCAAATGCGCCAAAGCCCGACCCAGTCCGACTATTCCGAGCGCACGCCGCCCCCGGCCCAAAGAGGGTGCGCACATCGTGGCGCCCAGACCGCGCAGCAACCTGACAGCCGCTATTCGCCCCAGGGCACCCCGCTGGACGAAAGTCCGACTTCACCCCCGGATGCGCTGCCATGATTGCCCCCGGAATTGTTCGCCTGCGCATCTTCTCCGGACTCCACCTGGGGGCGGAGGTCGTGCTTGCGTCCGGCGAAAGCCTGATCGGCAGCGACGACTCGTGCGACATCATTCTCCTGGATCCGGGATTGGCTCCGCGCCACGCCCTGCTGCGGATCACCGCCCCCCCGGCCGAAGACGGCCGTGATCCGGAAGTCCGCATCATGCCCATGGACAGCGCCGCCGTGATTCAGGACCGGGCAGTCGGACCTGAAGGCGCATCCTGGCCGGCATCAACGCCCTGCCGACTCGGAACCACGACCCTGGCCTGGGCGCCGGCGACCCTCGTCGACGATCCGTGGCAAGCGGTCATGGCGGGGCTGTCCGCTTCGCCGGGCCACGACACGCACCAGACCGCCCGGCAGGAATCGGAAGCCCCGATTTCCGAACCGCCAACACCATTGTCAGACGCCAACGATTTTGACGGCTCAGACAACCCTCCCGCGCCGTCTTCTCAGCCAGCCAAACGACGTGGCGGCAAGATCTTTCGCGCGGCCCTGGTAGTCCTCTGTCTCGGCTCCCTGGCGGTTTCATACGAATTCCGCACCACTCCCGCTGACTTTGAGCACGGCCAACTTTCTGAAATACTTGTCAGCAACGGCTTTTCCGCCCTGGACGTCTCCCGCAGTGGAGAAATTACGACGGTGCGCGGAACAGTGAGCACCGACGCGGAGCGCCTGCAGGTCCTCCGCCTGGCCCAAAGTCTGCAAACTCCAATTCACCTCGACCTGCATGTCCGCTCCGACCGCTCAAGCGCCATTGCCCATGCCTTCGCCCAACGGGGCCTGTTCCCAGAGGTGGTGGAGATTGCGGACAACGGCAGCGTCCTGATTCGGGGCTACATCAAGGACGCCCAGACCGAGGAAGCAGCCTTTGCGGCAGTGCTGGACGACTTTCAGGCTGCCGGAAAACTCCCGGTGACCAGGAAAATCAGCCATGCCGGAGAAGTCGCCGCCATGCTTGAACCCCTGCTGGCCAAGAACGAACTGGATTTCGCACAGCCGGAATACCTTCCCGGAATCGTGACCTTTGCCGGAACTTTTTCCGAAATGCAGCGAACCAGACTGCAGGAGGTCATGAGCGACGTTCAGCAACGCCTTGAAACACCCGTGCCGTTCAAGGTGGTGCCGGAAAAACCCCGCAGGCTGACCGCACGCGCGGAACCGCTGGCGTCAGAACCGTCGGCCGGCCCCCGGCAAAGGGGTGAAGATCGGGCCATGTCTCCCGTCCCTGCCCCTGACAACGTCCGCCCGACCGGGATCATGACGCCGACCGAGCCGGACACGGACGGCATCAAAGTGACGGGAGTGACGCTGACCCCCATGCGCTTTATCACCCTGAACACGGGCGAACGCGTCTTTGAGGGGGGGCAACTGCCCAGCGGACATGTCGTGGAGGATATTGGCGCCAAGGAACTGAGACTTCGCAGGGACGGAGTCGTAACCACCTACAAATTGCGAGGCAACAATGAATGACGCATTCATTTCCGTAGTCGACATCATGGACAGCGATCCCAGCGGAGCAGGCCTGAAATCCATCAGGGACGATCTGTTGACAATGGACATGAGCATCCGACGGCAGATGGACCAGGGTCTGGCCCCGGACGAAATGGCAACGGCCCAGACCGCACGCGCCATGGTTCAGGCTGCAGATCGCATTCTGGAAAAACTGCCGGTCTGATTCCGCAAGCAATTTTGGCAAGACACCATCTTGCAAAGGAGAAATCATATGGCAATCTCGGGAACTCCAGGACTGAACTTAGGCAATCTGTTTGACAAGAGCATGGAGGCCGTCGGCAAACGCGGCTCAGCCATCGAGCAGAGAATGGCGGAACTGCAGACCAAGGAATCGGCCAGCCCCGAAGAAATGGCCATGCTGAATTTTCAGCTCGGTCAGTACAACGCGATGCTCGAATCCCTGTCCACTGTCACCAAAAGCATGAACGACATGCTCAAAAGCCTCGCGCAGCGTGCGGGCTAGGGAGTAATCCATGTTTTCCAACGAACACATACAGCGTCTCCTCGACATCGCCAATGCAGGCTGCTCCAAAGGCCATGTCCTGGAAGCCCGCACCATCTATGAGGGATTGCTAACCCTCAATCCGGGCCTGATTCCGGCGTCCATCGGCCTCGCCTTCAGCCACATCGTGGTCAATGAATTCGAAGAGGGCGAACGGTTGCTACGCGAAGAGGTCTTGGCGGCCCACCCTGATGATGAGGACGCCAAGGTCATGCTCGGCCTGTGTCACACCCTGGCCGGGCATAAAGACTCGGCCCGGGAAGTGCTGGACGCATTGGTCACGGCCAAGGGGCCACGGGCCGATCTTGCCGGTCTTTTGCTGGAGCAGGCCCGGGAATAGTCGCACCCCATGGAACTCGGCTCCGTCACCACACTGGCCGGCAAGCTGCTGGCCGCTCTGGAAAAAAGCGGAATTTCCAGTGGTGCGGAGCTGCGTTCCAGCCTAGGGCCAAGCGGCCCCCCGGCTCAGGAGCTGGTACGGTCTTTCGAGGAGGCTCTGTCCAAAGGACCGGAAACGATTTCCACTGATGTTTCCGGCACGGACACATCGCGGGAAATGTCCGGCTTCCAACGGCTTGATCCGACTCCCGCTTTAGACGGCGCCGTCAACCCTGATCCGACAATTCAGGAAATACCCGCGCCCGAAGCCGCCGGAATGGACAATCCGTCCGGCTGGAAGCCGGAGTATATCGAAGCGCGCGGCGTCGAACAAACCCTGCACCCGCAAGCTTCAGCCGACGTTCAGGACACAAGACCGACGGGTTCCGATCCCCTGCGGGAGCTGGAGAACATCGCCAACCGGATGGAGGCGGGCCAAATGACGGCCGAAGACCTCTTCCGGATGCAGTACCTGATCGGGATGCTCAAAGTCCAAACCGAAAGCGGAATGCAGGCCTCGCGCAAGACAGCCCAGGGCTTTGACAGTCTGCTCAAGCAGCAAGGATGACACACAGATGACAAAGGATTCCAGGTGGTCGCACCTCACATGGCGCGCATTAGGCCAGTTCACGGCGAGGACCGGAAGCGCGGGTCTCGCGGCGCTCCTTCTGCTTGTTCTGCTGCTGACCGGCTGCACGGTGGAGGTCTACCGGGAACTGACTGAAGAGCAGGCCAACGCCATGCTCATCGAGCTGCTGAAGCGAGACATCGACGCCAAGAAAGTGTCCGAGGGAAAAAAAGGATTTTCCATTACCGTCAACCAGCAACAGCTGGTGCAGGCTCTTGAGGTCTTAAAAGAAAACAACTTGCCGCGCTCGGAGTTCTCAAGCCTGGGCAAAGTTTTCTCCGGTCAGGGCATGATCTCCTCTCCCGCCGAAGAACAGGTTCGCCTGGCCTATGCCATTTCCCAGGAGCTCTCGGACACCTTTTCCCGCATTGACGGCGTGCTGACGGCCAGAGTCCACGTTGTCCCGGCAGGAGCGGAGCAGGCTTCGGACCGAAGATCACAACCCTCGGCAGGAGTTTTTCTGCGCCATTTGCCTGATTCACCGGTGATCAATCTTGTGCCAAGAATCAGAGAACTGACCGCCAAGGCTGTCCCGAACCTGGACCCCGACAGGGTCTCCGTCATGCTGGTACCTGTGCGGGAGCAGATCAGCGTTCCCATGATACCCCAGGAACGATTCATGGGCATCCCCTACTCTCCAACGGACGGCCCGCCGTATATCCTGGCCATTTCCCTGCTGGTCGCGGCCTTTACCCTGGCCGGTGTGATTGTTCTCAGCGGATACGAAGCATACAGACGACGCTTCCGCAAAATTCCCGAAGCGGAACAAGGAGAATAAGCCGGTCGGAACACTCCGGCGACACGCTTCATTTCCAACCATCAGATAAAGACACGGAACACGACGAGCAGACGGGTTCGCGCCCAGGGCCGATGCATGCACAAAGATTTCTTCACGCACATCATCACGCACAAACCTGAACTATTTCAGGCCATCCTGCGTTTCAACGGCCGGCATCCATCGCCGACCCCGCCTCCCGTCCCCGAGTATCTTCAAGTCCTTAGCCCGGATTGCGCCGCTCGGTTATGGGAGGCTCTGGTGAGCAGCACGCAAACTGCCCGTCGCTTTCCCGTCCGGCAGCCGAGAGCATTGTTCTGGGACTTTTCCGAAGAATCCAGGCGGTTGGCCCTGCTTGAGCCTGACTTGCTCAGCCAGGCCGTCCAGCTGTTCGGCGCGGCCCTCCACGCCGAAGAAGCTGCCCGCATCATCCGCAAAGACGAACTGACCGCGCTGCGTGAGCACATTGGAGCCCAGACGCTGACCTATGCGCTGGAACGGGGGCGATATCAGCTGGGCTCCACAGCCGATCTTTTCCGCGCGCTGCACGTTCAGATGCCCCTGCACGACCGCATCGCGCTTCATGGACGTCTGGCGCTGGAATTATGCCTTGCATCATGGCCCCGGGATCTGCGCAACCTCTGCGGTTCGCGTTTTGAAAGTCTACTGCATACAAAGACCCAGTCCGCTGAAGGCGCCCCGGGATCACCGGAAGACGACGCCCTGGAGGGCATCCGGAACAGTTCCCGGAAAATCTGGTTCGGTTTCAAGAAAATTCTTCTCAGGGAGGTCGCGCCGCAATGGGCACCATGCTTCGATTGACTACCGGCGCAGTCTTGCCCGCAGCCGGACAACGCGTCCTGAAAGCGGCTGACGTGGCAATTCTTCTGGAGGCCCAGGCCGTCCTCAACGCCGCTCATGAGCAGGCAGGGCGTATCGTCCGCGACGCCGAGGCCGTCTACGAGGAACGGCGCGAGCAGGGATATCTGGACGGCAAGGCCGAAGGCAAGCTGGAACATGCCGAGAAGATGCTCGAAACCGTCATGTCCTCGGTGGAATTCATCGAAAACATCGAGGACAAATTGGTCAACGTGGTCAGCCAGGCCACGCGCAAAATCATCGGTGACCTCGACGACAACGAGCGCATTGTCCGCATTGTCCGCACCGCCCTGACCACGGTGCGCAATCACCAGCACGTCACCATCCGTGTCGCTCCCGGCGACGCGGATGCAGTCGGCAAGGCCCTGTCAGGCTTACTGCCCACAACATCTGGACGCAGCAGTTTTCTGGATCTCATTCCTGACGCCCGCCTGGAGCGCGGTTCCTGCCTGCTTGAAAGCGAACTCGGCGTGGTCGATGCAAGCCTGGAGACGCAACTCAAAGCCCTGGAAAACGCTTTCCAGGCCAAGATCAAACCCTGAACGGCGATCCGCAAGGCGCGTTATGGCATTCGAATACATCGGCACTTTGCTCGAAGAAGCTGTCCAGTCCACCTCGTCAGTAGAGGTCCGCGGACGGGTGGAGCAGGTCGTCGGGACAATCATTCGAGCCGTGGTGCCCGGAGTCAAGGTCGGAGAACTGTGCGTACTGCGCAATCCGTTCGACAGCTGGACCCTCAAGGCTGAAGTGGTCGGCTTCGTCAAGCAGGTCGCCCTGCTCACCCCCCTGGGCGATCTGCAGGGAATCTCTCCGGCCACGGAAGTCATTCCCACGGGCGAAATCCACTCCGTGCCCGTGGGCGAAGATCTGCTGGGTCGGGTCATCGACGGCCTGGGCAACCCCATTGACGGAGCTGGGCCGCTGAAACCCCGGCTGCGTTATCCCGTCTATGCCGATCCTCCCAACCCGATGCTGCGGCGCATCATCGACCGCCCCATATCCCTGGGCCTGCGCGCGCTCGACGGCATCCTGACCTGCGGCGAAGGGCAACGCATGGGCATCTTCGCTGCCGCCGGCGGCGGCAAAAGCACACTCCTGTCAAGCATCATCAAAGGCTGCTCCGCTGATCTCTGCGTCCTGGCACTCATCGGCGAGCGTGGTCGAGAGGTGCGCGAATTCATTGAGCACGACCTTGGTCCTGAAGGGAAAAAAAAGGCCGTCTTGGTTGTGTCGACTTCGGATCGCTCTTCCATGGAACGCCTGAAGGCAGCCTATACGGCCACTGCCATCGCCGAATATTTCCGGGATCAGGGCAAAAGCGTGCTGCTGATGATGGATTCCGTAACCCGTTTCGGCCGAGCCCAGCGCGAGATCGGCCTGGCGGCAGGGGAACCTCCGACCAGACGCGGCTTTCCCCCGTCGGTTTTCTCGACCCTGCCCCGGCTCATGGAACGCGCGGGCAACTCGGACAAGGGGTCCATCACCGCACTGTACACCGTGCTGGTCGAGGGTGACGACATGACCGAGCCCATTGCCGACGAAACCCGGTCCATCCTCGACGGACACATCGTTCTTTCACGCAAACTGGCCGCAGCCAACCATTATCCGGCCATCGACGTCCAGGCCAGCGTCAGCCGTGTCATGAACGCCATTATCAGCAAGGAACATAAGGCAGCAGCCCAGAAGCTCCGCAAAATCCTGGCCAAATTTGCCGAGGTCGAACTTTTGGTTCAGATCGGGGAGTACAAGAAAGGTTCGGATAAGGATGCCGACGACGCATTAAGCCGGATCGACGCGGTCAACGCCTTCCTGCGCCAGGGGCTGAACGAGCACAGCACCATGGAAGAAACCCTGCAGGCCCTGAACAAGGCGGTATCCTGACAATGGCCGCCTATCCGCTCCAAGCTCTTTTGTCCGTCCGCCAGTACCGGGAAGATGCAACGCACAAGCGTTTGCGCCACGCGGAACGGGCGGCCCGGGATGCCCGGGAAGCCCTGGATGAACGGGAAAAAGAACTTGAACGCTATCGCCACTGGCGCGGAGAGGAAGAAGACAGGCGCTACGCCGCCATCATGGGGCAACTTCTGCAGTTGGAGGATCTCGACCTCTTCAAGGCCGGCCTGGCCCTGTTGCGCGACGGAGAATTGCTGCGCGAGGAGAGCGTGCTCAAGGCCGGGCAGGACCTTGACAAGGCATTACAGGTCGTCGACGAAGCAAAGCAGGCGGTGCGCAAAGCCCAACGCGAAACCGCCCGTATTCTGGCGCACAAGGACATCTGGCTGGAAGCGGCCCGAAAAGAAGCCGAACGCAGGGAAGACCTGGAAAGTGAGGAGTTCAAACCCCTGCCGGTGGGCACTGCCGGTGAAATATGACTGGCCCGCTCCCAGTCAAGGAGCCAAACAACATGCCGGACTTTACGAAGATTGATGCCGCCAGGCTGGAACAGGCGTCCACTCAGGGGCCGAATTCATTGCCGCCCGCCCCTGACCAGAACTCGATTGAAAAATTTCAACACGCTCTTGATCCGGAAGGCACTCAGCAACACCAAAGCCGTCAGTTTTTCGGCAAGCCCGAGCTTTCCCCGGCCAACGAACAGGCTTCCCGGCTCACTCCCGCCCCTGCTGACAGGCCGGGCGTTCAGCCCGGAACACCTCCCGAGTCGCCGGACCCGGAACGCCCTTTGGGGGCGATGCAGGACGCCGGGCATCAGCCCGAACACTCCAGGCAGAAAAAGGACCCGGGCGGAGAACCCCGGATTTTTCAGGACCCGGACGAGACGACCACCGAGGAGCTCAATCCCCGCAGCCTTCCGACACCCATGGACAGTCTTTTCAGTCAGCGCATGACGTTCATGCCCACAACGCCGACACCGCCGGACTTGCCCCGAGCACCCGAAAACCTGTCGGCGAAGCTTGTCGAACAAATCCTCGTCGGCCGCAGCGCCGGCGGAGAACACGAGGTGCGGCTTCAAATCGGCTCCGATATTCTTCCCGGCACAGAAATCCGGATTCAAAGAGGCGCTGATGGTTTGATCCATGTCAGGCTGATCTCGGACAACGCCGCTTCTTTCCAGACCTTGGTCGCGGCCCAGGACTCGCTCAAACAGCGACTTGAGCAATCAGGCGAACAGGTTCGCGTCAGTGTCAGTTCCGAGGCAGGCGCGGAAGACAACGACAGCCAACGGCGCTCACGCGGCTATATCCCTCCAACCGACGAAAATCGCTGACAGGATAGAACATGCCTGACCCATCGGCACTGCCATTCACGCCACCACGCCTTGATCCACTCCAGGCGCACCTCAACAACCTGTTGCTGACCCGGGAGCATCCGTGGCTTGCTGAGCTGTGGGGCAGAACCATTGCCTTTGAACCTGAATCAACGGCTGTTCCTTTCACTGCGGCAGGTTACATCGTGGCCCAATGCGGCGATCAGCTCTGGCAGGTGGAATTCGGGAGCATGGACTTTATCTACCGGCACCCGGCCATGGCCGACATCCCGCCTGACCTTCCGCTGCCCGGTCCTTTGCAACTCGCCGTTTTCGAATTGGCTTTCGCCCCCTTGCTGCCTGCCCTGCAGAGTTTCATGGGCGCAGCCGTGACCCTTGTCGAAAGTTCGTTGCAAGCCGCACCGACCGGTCCACCAGCCGCATCCATCAGCCTGACGCTGCGCAGCACGGAACCGCACGACAACGCGGCCCCTATCCCAGTCCGCATTCATGCACCGGATCGCCGGAGCGCATTGTTTCTGGCCGATCGTCTGGCGGCGCTGCCGACCAGCCGCGAACGTTCCCGCCCTGACGACATGCAGGTTGCAGTCTGCATTGACGGCGGCTCCATGCAGCTGACAGTCCGGGAATTGGCAGAACTTGCCCCGGGCGACATCCTGCTGCCGCCTGAATACCGGGCCGCCAAAGGAATGATCGTGCTGCGTCCATGCCTGCACAATTCCGGAAGCGGAATCCACACCAAACAGACAGCTGGTCAGTCCATCATCTGCACCGTCCAGGACGCCCTGGCTACGGTCATGACCACGTCGACCCCATCCGAGGAGCCCTCTATGACCACGACCGACGCCACATCCCAGCCCGTCAACGAGCAAGGGCAGCCAACAGAGGCCGCACCCTCGTCCATTGATGTCGGCGCCATTGAAATCGAACTCTGCTTCGAGCTTGAACGCCGGCTGATGACCGTCAAAGACGTGGCCGCCCTTGTCCCCGGCTACACCTTCACCCTCGGCTGCGATCCTCTGGCGCCGGTGTCACTGCGCGTCAACGGCCTTACGGTCGGATCCGGACGGCTTGTGGACATCAACGGCATCCTCGGCGTGCAGGTCAATGCGATATCCCATCCCGGAGCGCAGGATGTTCGGAGTTAATCCGCTTTACTTTCTTCTGGCCATGGCCGCCCTGGGGCTTGCGCCCTTTTTGCTGATGATGGTCACGTCCTACGTCAAGATTGTGGTCGTCACGTCACTGGTGCGCAACGCGCTGGGCGTGCAGCAGGTCCCTCCGACCATGGTGCTGAACGGCCTGGCCATCATCCTGACCATCTTCATCATGGCCCCCATGGCCATGAACACCATGGATCTGCTGGAACACGCCGTAATTCCATCCAATCCCTCGCCCACAGAAATTGGCGAAGTGCTGCACAGCATCTCGCCTCCGCTGCGCCAATTCCTTGCGGCCAACACGAGCGAATCTGTAAGCCGCGCCTTTATGAGCACGGCCAAACGCATGTGGCCGGAACAGCTTCACGAGCGCATTACTCCGGACAATTTGTTTATCCTGATCCCGGCGTTCACCATCTCTGAACTGACCAAGGCTTTTCAGATCGGATTCCTACTTTACCTTCCCTTTGTGACCATAGATTTGATCATCTCAAACATCTTACTGGCCATGGGCATGATGATGGTCTCGCCCATGACCATCTCCCTGCCTTTCAAACTGCTGCTTTTCGTTACCCTGGACGGCTGGCTCAAAGTCAGCCAGGGACTTCTCTTGAGCTATGCACAATAAAATAAGGAGCACTTCATGCAGATTAATGTCAGCGAACGCAATGGAGCCGTCATCGTCACGCCGGTCGGCAGTATGGACGCGACGACCACGAATATTTTCGTCAATGCCTGTCAGGAGCGCCTGAACGCAGGCTCGACCAAGATGGCAGTGGATCTTTCAGAGATCGGATACATGAGTTCCGCCGGATTACGCGGCGTTCTGACCGTACTCAAGGCCAGTCGGGCCCAAGGCGCCACGGTCGTGTTCTGCTGCCTCCAACCAATGGTCGCCGAAGTATTCAAGATTTCAGGATTTTCAACAATGATGGCCATCTTTGACAATCTGGATGCTGCCATCGCTTCGCTCTAGCGATGCCATGGCAACTCTGACCGTTCCAGCCACCATTGACCAGCTTCCCGTCGTTTTCGACTATTTGCGTGGTCAGACACCGCAGGAATACTCGAATATTCTGGACCATGTCCTGCTGGCAGTCGAGGAGCTTCTGGTGAACGTTTTCACCCATGCCTATGCGGACACGCAGGGTCTGGCCACCGTGGATTGCCGCATTGTTGCCCAGAACGGGAATGAATACCTCTGCGTAACGGTCAAGGACTGGGGGCCGCACTTTGATCCGTTCACCCAAGCCCCTGAGCCGGATCTAAGCCTGGAAATCGAGGATCGACCCATCGGCGGACTGGGAGTTCACCTGATCAAGTCCGTTGCGACGCATGTTCGCTACCAGAGGCTTGATGACGCCAATGTTGTCGATCTTTATTTCACGAAAAAAACGTGAAGTATTTATATTTAACACTTTTAGTCAGCGGGGCGTTGCTCGTGCAGGCCCCTTCCGCCCGACCCGACGGACCCGGACAGCCCAACCTGATCGTACCGGGCATCCTCCATGAGGAAATGGTCACTACGCAGCGCCCAGCCAAGGCCATGCGGCCGCTGAAAACCGCCACCGAAAGGGAAGCTCTTTCTGACAAAACCGGGGCTGAGTCCGTAAGCCCCGATCTCCTGGTGGACGCTCACAATCATCAGGCTGCCCACAATGACGAAAATCTGCTGCACCAGATGGATGTGTACGCCCTGTCACCGTACTCACATTTTCTGGCTATGCCGCGGATGGTCTCGCCTGTTTTCGTGATGGAGGCCAAACAGGGCCGAGCCCACTTGCCGACACAGACTCAGTGGGACGAGATTATCGACCATTGCAGCCGAATTTCCGGTCTGGACCCACGACTTATATCTGCGGTCATCAAGGTTGAATCCAACAACAATCCGCAGGCAATTTCGCCCAAGGGGGCCCAGGGGCTGATGCAACTCATGCCGGCCACCCAAGCTTACCTCGGGGTGACCGATCCCTTTGACCCGCAAGCCAATGTCCAGGCCGGCAGCATGTATCTCCAAGAACAGTTGGCGACCTTTGGCTCAGTGGAACTTGCCCTTGCCGCGTACAACGCAGGACCGGGCAATGTTCATCGTTACGGCGGCATTCCCCCTTTCAACGAGACTCGCAACTTCATACGCCGCGTACTGGACATCTATCAGCAGTAGGACCGACGCTGCCATAGATGCCACCGGTTCGATAAGTATCAACTATCAAGTCTTTTATTGCGGTGACCACATTCGCACTACAGGCCTTCTCTCGGAGTTTCCGTCTCCTACCCTCGGTCATGCCGGCAGAATGGTCGCGGTAGGAATGCCGGTTACCCGGCACCCCCCGCACAGATCCGTACGTGAGGAACTACCTCATACGGCTCCTATCTTGAGTATTTGGCGTCAAAACGTACCCATGGCCATGGATGTATCACCGCAATCCTCGGCATCCAACGAATGAATATCTCCCGAAAAGTCGACCAGCTCATCTTCATTCCCTTCTCCCATGTTTATCACGTATGAAAAAATACTTTTATATTTCTTAATGTTGCGCTGT